>JBAUYE010000067.1:0-18755 GCA_049584615.1 Candidatus Sulfotelmatobacter sp. | reverse complement strand
AGAGCGCATCCCTGGTCGGCCCGTTGCCCGCGAATCCGTTGCAATGGAAGATCATCACTTCCACAATCGACAAGGCAGATTCCACAATGTCCACGCTCTACGGCAATGACGTTGCCGTCAGATACGCAAGAGCGAACTCGCAGCACAACTATCCAGCTGGCTCGGTGCTTTCCCTGGTAACGTGGACCCAGCGCGAAGACGACCGCTGGTTTGGAGCAAAAATTCCCGACCGGGTAAAGTCAGTGGAATTCGTATTCGTCGATGCTGCGGCGGATGGCCGCCAGTCTTACTCCTACCAGCAGTACGAAGGCGCGCCGCTGACGATGGCGTCGGAGCAGAAAGGGTTTGCTCCGAATGACCGGGCCACCTATCTGCTCACTCAACGAGCGGCTGTGTTGCCGTAACAGTTTCGTGAGCCAGTCAACGTCTTGCTTCCCTGCCATCTCCGCTCATATACTCTGAACGTTTGCCCGATCATGCTGGGACCTCGTCCCGGCGCCGGCCAACATCTTGAATTCGCAATCATCCCGGAGATCACAGTTATGACCACGATGGCTGCCCCACCGCATGTCGACAAGGAAAGTAATCCATGGGAATCGCAGCGGGCGCGTTTTGACCTGGCTGCGCAGAAGCTCAATCTGGATGACGGCTTGTGGCGGGTGCTGCGTTATCCCAATCGCGAGCTGACGGTCTACATCCCGGTACAGATGGATGACGGGCATCTCGAAGTCTTCACCGGATTCCGCGTGCAGCACTCGATTGCGCGCGGCCCGGCTAAGGGCGGCATCCGCTACGCGCCTGACGTTACGCTGGATGAAGTGCGGGCTCTCGCGAGCTGGATGACCTGGAAGTGCGCGGTGGTCAACATTCCTTTCGGAGGGGCCAAGGGGGGTGTGATCTGCGATCCGCACAAGATGTCGATGGGCGAAATTGAGCGCATGACCCGGCGTTACACCTCGGAACTGATCGAATTCATCGGCCCGGAAAAAGACGTGCCTGCCCCTGACGTCAACACCAACGAACAGATCATGGCGTGGATGATGGACACCTACTCCATGCACATGCGGCAGACGGTCACGGCGGTGGTGACCGGGAAGCCGATTAACATCGGTGGCTCCCGCGGGCGGCGCGAAGCTACCGGCCGCGGCGTGATGGTGGTGTGCGACGAGGCCTGCAAGAAGCTCGGCCTGTCGCGCGAGAGCAGCCGCGTGATTGTGCAGGGCTTCGGCAACGTGGGCTCGAATGCCGCGCACCTGATGCATCAAGCGGGATACAAAATTGTCGGCATCGCTGAGGTTGGCGGCGGCCTCTACAACAAGAATGGGATCGACTTGAATGCGCTGGTTGAATTCAGGCAGAAAAATGGGACGGTGCACGGATTTCCGGGCGCGGAAGCGGCCGATACCGCCGACTTACTTACCACGGATTGCGAAATCCTGATTCCCGCCGCGACCGAAAATGTCATTACTTCGCGCAACGTCGATCGCGTGAAGTGCCGGATCCTGGCCGAAGGCGCTAACGGTCCTACCACGTCCGCCGCCGACGATGTTTTAACTGACAAGGGAGTCTTTGTGATCCCCGATATTCTGGCGAACGCGGGCGGCGTCACCACTTCTTACTTTGAGTGGGTGCAGGACCGCCAGGGCTACTTCTGGAAAGAGTCCGTAGTCAATGAACAATTGGAAGAGATCATGATTTCTTCTTTCGGCGATGTGGTCCGCTACGCCGAGACCCACAAGGTGAACAATCGCATCGCAGCCTACATGCTGGCGATCGATCGCGTGGCCTATACGATTCGCCAACGCGGAATTTACGCCTGAGGAAGAGACTATGCGGAAGCTTTGGGTGTTGGCTCTTTCGTTTGTCTTTGCGGCGAACCTAGCGATCATGCCCCCGCGATATGCTTTTGCGCAGTACACGCGGGAGACCGGAAGCGTGCCTGAGATGAATGCGGCACAGTCTTCGACGGCGGCAGATTCCAAGCTCGATATCAACACGGCGACTGCCGATCAACTCAAGGCTCTGCCCGGCATCGGCGACGCCTACTCGCAGAAAATCATCGCGGGACGTCCTTATCGCACGAAGCTGGATCTGGTCCATAAGAAGATCATCCCGCAGGCGACTTACGACAAGGTCAAGGACCTAATCATTGCCAAGCAGCCGAAGGCGACCGCACCGGCCTCCGCGACCACGAAGTGAATCAATCGGCGGATTTCAACCGCGACCCATCATGGGATAAGTGCGCCCAACTGTGTATTTCCTCTCATTGCGTTCCCTCCCACCGTGGAGGATAATCAAGCTGTCTTCCGGTTTGCGCCCCGGAAACAATGCTGAGCTGCGGTGAACCTGCCTAATTCCATCACGTTGATCCGCATCTGCAGCATTCCTCTGCTGATCTGGATTCTGTCTTCCAATCAATTCAGCAGCGCCCACGGCGCCAAGGAATTGCTCGCCTCTGCAGTATTCATCGCCGCGTCCATGACTGACGGCATTGACGGATATCTGGCGCGCAAACGCGGACAGATCACGACCATGGGGATTCTGCTCGATCCCATGGCTGACAAGCTTCTGATCGCTGCCGCGTTCGTTACCCTGGTGCAGTTCAATCCCAGCCTGGTTCCGGCCTGGATCGCGGTGATCATCATTGGCCGCGAGTTCCTGGTGAGCGGTTTGCGCTCTATCGCCGCGACCGAGGGCTTCACCATCGAAGCCAGCGAATTGGGCAAGTTCAAGATGGTGGTGCAAATCGTTTCCGTGGTCGCGGTGATACTCGACCACCGCTGGAAAGAGTGGCCGATTTACGGAAACTTCGTCTTGCCGGTGCACTGGATCGCCTATGCAGCGATCTGGTTTGTGGTCTGTGTTTCGCTGGTTTCGGGTATCGATTACTTCGCTGCGTTCTGGTCGAAGATTGACCGGCAAGTCTCCAAGCGCCGGCGCCGCGCTTTCATTCTGAGCCGTCGCCGAAAGCCGCAACCGGCGCCCCGACCGGCAGATGCCGATGTCGCCCCCACAACATAATTCGGCCTCGGCAGTAGCTTCCGTCCAGGAATTCTCCGGCGAGGAACGCAATCAGCTACTCCGCCTGGCGCACGATTCCATTTCTTCAGCTCTCGAGCATCGCGAGATTTCTCTGGAGCCCCCTACGCCTCATTTTGCCGAGCCGCGTGGCGTCTTCACCTCAATTTATCTACGCCGTGATCCGTCGGGAGAACAATTGCGCGGATGCGTGGGCTATGTGCTGCCCACTTGCCCGGTCTACCAAGCGGTGGCGGAAACTGCTCGCGCCGCAGCTTTCGATGACAACCGCTTTCTGCCAGTCACGCGGGAAGAAGCTCCTCATCTCGCAATTGAGCTGAGCGTCCTTTCTCCTCCGAAAGCGATTCAGCCGGAAGAAATCGAAATCGGCTGCCACGGCCTGCTCATCAGCTGGCAGGGGCGACGCGGGTTGCTGTTGCCGCAAGTCCCCGTCGAGCATGCCTGGGACCGCACGACCTTCCTGGAGCAAACCTGCCGCAAAGCTGGATTGCCCGCGGATGCATGGCAAGAAGGTGCGACCATCGAGGCCTTCACGGCGGAGGTCTTCGGCGAAAAGAGTGTGCCCAGTGATCAAAACCAGTGGCCAGCGGTCAGTGGCTAGTGGTAAGTAAGAACCCGCCGGTAAAACTGGAAGCATCTCGCAAAACAAAACCGGGGACGGTTGCCCGTCCCCGGCTCGACTGTGTCTGTGCTGCTTACGAGGGTTACTGCTGCTGTTGTGCCTGTTCGTCCAATTCCACACCATCGCCTAGGTGTACATCCTCCATGGCGAACACGATCATTCCAGTCGCCGTGGTGGGTGTGGTTCCGATGACGACGATCTCGCCGACCGCGCGTCGCGGAAGGTCCTTCACGTGAATCACCGGGCCATTGCCCTTCTCGAACATGCCTGGATCGAAGGACGGTTGCTTCTTCTGCGTGTCTTCACTGACCGAAGCGCGGAATGAAAGCGAATCCACTGGATCATCGAGCGTGGCCTCATAGTTCCGCACGGCGCGGAAGTAATCCCCAACCTTCACGCCCTGGTTCGCTCCCACGTTGAAATAAACCTTCTGGCCCGCGCCCAGCTGCGAGTCAAAATCTTTGGCCATCACGATCCGCCCGGAAACCTTGCTACCAGCGGGCAGGAAACGGTCAAAACGAAGCGGCGGATGGAATTGCACCATCTGCTTCTCGGCGAACGGAATCGCCGTATCTCCCGGGTTGAGGGGATCACAAGAGTATTCAATCTGCGCCACCGCCGTTTTGCTGCGGGTATCGAGTATACGCACGCGGCCGACTTCCTCGTAAGGCTGCCCTGTGGCGGCGAGCAGCTTCATCTGGCCGGGAAACATTTCATATTTGTTGATGTCCTGCAAGGCGCGAATAATCTCGTATTCCGCACCAGGAGTGTAGCCTGAGCCCTTCAGGAAGACGATATCGCCCCTGACGAACTTCGTGCTTGAAGGAGAGTCCAATCCGCCGGCGATATAATTCGCATCGGGCAGGGTCTGCTTGTTGATGAACCCAGCACAGTAAATATCCGCATAGGTGGGCATCATGACCCGCTGAATGGGAAAGTTGGCCGACGTGAAAATCGTTCCCTCCGGGGTTACCGGGGTCGCCGGAGCCGCATCGGCTGTTGATTGAGCCCACGCAGCGCTCGCGACCAACAGTACTAACAGTCCTATTTTCTTCATGTTACCTCCGAGAAGAGACACACGCCGCCTCCTCTCCAGCAAAATGCCACGGAAGCTAGGCTTCAACAGGAAGGTAACAAGGGGGTAAGAGGGGGTCAAGGTTACGAGGGTGTTAGACGGTTTGCGAAAACGGGGTTTTCGAGGAATTTGTGAATACGCTGTTGCATCTGGAATTCAGCCCCTGTAAGATTCGCGCCGAACCTGTCACTCTTAAGATGATTTCTGCCGCCAGGAGTTACCCGCCCCGCCTGTTGCCTCTGCGCTTGCCGCGGGTGTGCGTGGCGGTCACCGCTCCCGACGCCGGCGAACTGGTCGACAAGGCCGAGGCCTTGATACGGGATAACTCCTTCCTGGAGTTCAGGTTGGACTATATTTCAAAGCCTTCCCTGGCGCTTCCCAAGGTCAAGCATTTTCTGGACACTCATCCCGGTACAGTAGTGATCGCAACGTGCCGCCGCGTGGCCAACGGAGGCCGATTCCGCGGGTCGATCGCCTCGCAGCTCGACATTTTAGCCAAGGCTTCGGCTCTGGGTTGCCAGTTGGTTGATGTGGAGCTGCAAACCGCACTAAAGTGCAAGCCGGCACAACTGCAGAAGTTGCGCGGCCGCTCGGCGCTGATTCTTTCCTTTCACGACTTCCGCGGCACGAAGAAACTCGACGAAACTCTGGAGAAGATGCGAGCCTTTCCGGCCGACTTCTACAAAGTGGTCAGCACGGCCGCTACTCTCTCTGACAATGTTGCCATGATCCAGTTTCTGGGGCGCGAAGGCGACAACCATTCTCTGGTTGGCTTGTGCATGGGCGAACAAGGCATCATCAGCCGCGTGCTCGGTGTCCGCGCCGGCAGCGTGTTTACCTTCGCCGCCGTCAGCGCCGGAGAAGAAACCGCTCCCGGACAAGCCACCGCGCAGGAGTTGCGCAGCGTCTATCGCATCGACACCGTCGACGCCGCCACCCGCGTCTACGGCGTAGCCGGAGACCCGGTCGCACATTCGCTCTCGCCCGCGATCATGAATGCGGCTTTCCGCCGCGAGAATGTCAACGCCGTTTACCTCGCCCTGCACGCCAAGACTCTTAAAGACCTGCTGAACTGCGTGCGCGAGATTCCCATCCACGGCCTCAGCATCACCATGCCGTACAAGGAAGCCATTCTTCCTCACCTCGACAACACTGACTCTCATACCACGAAGATCGGGGCCTGCAACACTGTAGTCCGCGCCCAAGACGGAAAACTCTACGGCTTCAACACTGACACTTCCGGAGTCGTGCGCCCGCTCGAACGCCGCCTGAGCACCCTGCAGGACGCCAAGATCCTCGTGCTTGGGGCGGGAGGCGCAGCCCGGGCCGCGGTTTTCGGCCTGAGGGAGCGTGGAGCGGAAGTCTATATTCTGAACCGCAGCGCAGCCGCTGCGCAGAAGCTGGCCCGCCGGGCCCATGCGCGCTCGATCAAGCGCTCCGACCTCAAGAAGTATGCTTTCGACGTGATCATCAACGCGACTCCGGTTGGCATGGGCAACACTCGCGACACGCCGCTGCAGGAAAAAGAGATTAACGCGCGCTATGTCTTCGACATGATCTACGATCCGGTCGAGACCCGTCTGCTGAAGCTGGCGAAAGAGCGTGGAGCGCAGATCATCCCCGGCATCGAAATGTTCGTCCACCAGGCCGCCCGCCAGTTCGAGATCTGGACCGGGAAACCGGCGCCGCAAGATGACATGATGCAGGTGGTAACGCTCGCCCTGCAAGAACGCGCCGCCAGAGCGGCCGCTGCGGTAGCGAAAAAGAAGTGAACTGAGATTCCGATCGCCGCCTTACCGTGGAGTCGGAACTCCTATTCCCAAAAACCACAAAGCCGGGCTGGTTGGCCCGGCTTGCTCTTGTGGAACTGGTTCGGTCAATCTTGGTTCGACGGCCGGATCAGAATGTCATATCCGGAAGCTTCTCGCCGCTCGCGCCGCGGGGTCACCGTCCCGCGCCGCAGGCACTTTACATCACCATCGCGAGGTTCTCCAGTTCATACTGCAGTACGGGCAGAGCGCACCCTGCCATTTCGACGCGGCCGGCTGCATCCAGAGCGGCCTTGGGCGAAACTCCGTAGCCCCGGCCCATCAGGAACACCTGCAGCAGTTCGGCGGCCTCGTAAGAATCGATCATGCCGCCTTGCAGCAGATCGCTGCGCAACGCCGCTAGTTCGGTGATGGTGAATCTGTCTTTGTCGTTATTGATTTTCTCGCTCATCTTTTCAAACATGGCCGTCATCACCTCCGATTCCGACCTCGAACCCCACTTTTGCCTATTAGACTCACCGGCAGCCGTACAAGTTGCATGCAATTCGGTTGCCGTGCCTGCCTTCTATTTCCATATTCGGAAAGCAGGCTGCCTTAGATTTATTAACCCCAGTGAATATCTGAAGTTGCAGGCAACCCTATCAGAGCTGCCGACCCCGCCCAAGTGCCGTTGGTAACCCCTGCCGTCTCAATAACTGACACGGAGTGTCATTCCGGGAACGCACGGCGGGAATACCCCGAGTTACCACTGGGTTGAGAAAGATTCGGAGGGAAGGTGTCAGCGCTGTGAATTCAGTGTGAAAAATCAAAGCAGGTAAGCAGAGGATTCAAGCGTCGCGGCCGCTCGGTTTCGATCTTTGCTCGGTTTCGAGCCTGCTAGTTTTCGATCTTGGCCTCATCCACCAGCATGATGGGGATGTCGTCCTTCACCGCATACACTCGGTGGCACTGCTTGCACTTCAAGCTCTCAGGATTCTGCCGGTACTCGAGCGCCTGCTTGCACGCCGGACAAACCAGGATTTCCAGCAGATCCTTGGCAATCATGACAAAGGCATTGTACTCAAAAATCGACTCACCACGGAGGCACTCTCGGCGCAGCGCCCGCCCGGCAGTGTAAGATTTCCTAGCCGACGCCCGAAAGCCGAAGCCCGGAGCCCGCTATGCCCGCCCGAATCCTCGACGGCACCAAGATCGCAAGTGACATTCGCAGCGAAGTGGCGGCGGAGGCGAAGACCATGGCCGCTGCCGGCATCCGCCCAGGGCTCGCCGTGATTCTCGTCGGACACAACCCGGCATCGGAGGTTTATGTGCGGGGCAAAGTCAAGGCCTGCCAAGAGGTCGGCCTTTACAGCGAACAGCACACGCCGCCGGAAACCTCGACCACCGCCGACTTGCTCGCGCTAGTCGAGGAGTTGAACCGCCGCGACGAGATCGACGGCATCCTGGTGCAGTTGCCTCTGCCTCCGCAGGTGGACTCGAAGAAAGTATTGATGGCCGTCGATCCTTCTAAGGATGTCGACGGCTTCCATCCCGTCAACGTCGGCTTCCTCTCGACGCAGCGGCCCGGCCTGGTCCCGTGCACGCCGGCAGGAGTCATCGAGATTCTGAAGCGCAGCCAGATCCCCATTGCGGGGCAGGAAGCCGTTGTGGTCGGACGCAGCGACATCGTCGGCAAACCCGCGGCTATGCTTCTGCTTAATGCCAACGCCACGGTCACGGTTTGTCACTCGAAAACTCGCGATCTGTGGGCAGTCTGCCGGCGGGCCGACATTCTCGTAGCCGCGATCGGACGCGCCGGCATGATCACGCGCGATTTCGTGAAGCCCGGTGCAACCGTGATTGATGTTGGAATGAACCAGGTGACCGATCCTGCCGAATTCCAGCGCCTGTTCGGCGGCGGCCTGGCCGGAGGATCGGCGAGCAACGCCAAGCGGGAAGCGGTTTTCCGGACGAAAGGATCCACGCTGGTCGGCGATGTTCACCCCGACGTAGCCGAAGTGGCGGGAGCGCTGACTCCCGTTCCCGGCGGCGTAGGTCCGCTCACCATAGCGATGCTGATGTATAACACCGTGAAAGCGGCGAAGATGCGTCGCGACAGCCGTATGCCGGAACTAGCCAGCAGATGAAAGTCTTTCACCACAGAGACACCCTTCGGCTTCGCTCAGGGCAGGCTCCGTCACAGAGACATACTCGTTTTTTCTTTCTTTGGTTTTCTCTGTGTCTCTGTGCCTCTATGGTGAACGTTTTTCCTCGGGAGGCGAGTTGCTGAAAGTCGGCCTCACCGGAGGCATTGCGTCGGGAAAATCGGTGGTCGGCGAGATGTTCGTTGCCTTCGGCGCGCATCTGGTGCAGGCCGATCGCATTGCTCATCAACTGATGCTTCCCGGCCAGCCTGTTTACAACGAAGTGGTGCGCCATTTCGGCGGCGCGATTCTCAATCCTGATCTCAGCGTGAATCGCGCGAAACTGGCAGAGGCAGCTTTCGGATCGACAGCGAAGGCCGCTTCTCCGGCAACCACGTCTCGCATTCAAGAGTTGAACCGCATCGTCCATCCCGCAGTGCTTCGAAGTCAGGAGGAGTGGATGGAAGAAACGGGACGGCAGGATCCGGGCGCGGTTGCGGTCGTGGAAGCTGCGCTGATCATTGAGGCAGGTGCGGCGAAACGTTTTGACCGGCTGATCGTGGTGACCAGCAGCGACCAGCAGCGCATCGCCCGCTTCGCGGCTCGACATAAGCTAGGCCTTGACGCCGCGCGCAAGGAAGTCGAGCGCCGCATGGCCGCGCAACTGCCTGAAGCCGAGAAAGTCAAAGCAGCCGATTTCGTTATCGACAACTCCAGTTCACTCGACCACACGCGGGAGCAGGTGCGGGAGTTGTGGGCAACGCTTACTGCCGAGGCATTGACCAGGCACTGACCAGACTTACGTTGCCGTATCCGTTGTATTTTTGTCATCCCGAGCGAAGCGAGGGATCTTGGTGTTTGCCCGCGGCGGCGACACCGGTTGTGCAGGCAAGAACCAAGGTCCCTCGCTGCGCTCGGGATGACAAGACTTCGTCGGCGAGCACTCAACTCTTTTTCAGAAATTTTCCCTGCTCAAGTTCTTTGAAGGCCTGTTGGAGTTGCTCCTGCGTGTTCATCACAATCGGGCCGTACCATGCTACTGGCTCCTCCAGGGGCTTGCCAGAGACTAGGAGGAAGCGGATTCCGTCGTCTCCGGCCTGCACGCTGACTTCGTCGCCGCGGTCGAAAAGAATGAGAGAGCGGTTGTCGGCATCGACGGGAGCAGTTGTGTCCAGCCACTTCACGGATTCAGTGGGCACGGCCAGAGGACCGGATGCATTACAGAACTTCCCGCTTCCCCCAAAGACATAAGCGAAAGCGTGCCGCGTCGTTTCCACCGGCAGAGTCTTTCGCCTGCCAGGAGCGACCGATACATCGAGATAAATCGGATCGGCAGCGATCCCATCGACCGGCCCTTTCTTACCCCAGAAGCTTCCGCAGACCACTCGCACGTGGGTACCGTCATCGTCTTTGATCTCGGGGATATCGAGTGCCTTCACTTCCTGATAGCGCGGCGCGGTCATCTTGAGCGCTGCCGGAAGATTGGCCCACAACTGAAACCCATGCATGCGTCCCGACGGATCGCCCTTGGGCATTTCCTGGTGGATAATGCCGCTGCCTGCCGTCATCCACTGCACGTCGCCGGCGGCGATGGCGCCGCGGTTTCCCATGCTGTCGCCGTGCTCGACTGTCCCCGCAAGCACATAGGTGATGGTTTCGATTCCGCGGTGGGGATGCCAGGGGAAGCCTGCCAGATAATCCTCCGGAACGTCATTGCGGAAGTCGTCGAGCAAAAGAAACGGATCGGTCTCCTTGGTGTTTCCAAAGCCAAAAGCGCGGCGAAGATGCACGCCTGCTCCTTCGAGTGTCGGCTTCGATTTGATGACATGTTTAACCGGTCGAATGGACATGATGGCCTCCGTTCGGAAAGTGTATTGATGTCGAACAAAGGCTTGGGGACTCTGGGAGCTTAGCAAGTCCTCTCGCGCGAAAGATGCGAGACGCCCGTCCCCCCTTGCCCTAGATTTTTTCGAAAAAGTGGGCGACCTTCTTGCCCGCGTCCTCGGTGTAGTAAACCGTAACCTTGGAGCCCTTTTCGGTCCCCTTTGCGATATCCTTCCCCGCATCCTCGGTGGCGTGCCCGGTCAGCCGGAATGTCTCCTCGGTGCCGTCGGCTGTCTTGACGACCAGAGTCTTGGTACCTCTATCAATGTCTTTGATGGCGCCATCGGTTGTTTTCAGGCCGTCTTTTCCGACCTTATCAATCTCCACCGCTGTGTCTTCAGTTCCACGCGTGGTGTAGTGAGCCACAACCTCCGATCCTTCTTTCAGACCATGCCAGGAATCCTTGGCGGCTGCCGCTGAGGCATCAGCGCCGTGCACCGTCGTTTTCGCGACGAAATGCAGCGAGTGCTCAATGCCATCGGCCGTCTTGACCACGACGGTCTTGGTACCCGAGTCGATCTTCGTGATGGTTCCATGGACAGCGGTGACAACATCTTCGGCCGCGTAAACAGTCGCAGCCAGCAGCAATGCGAGCATTAGACTTGCGATCGTTTTCATCATCTTGCAATCTCCTTGGTGCGGATGCTGGCAATTCTAAATCTCTTCAGGCTTTTGCATCCACTTCACGTCGAAAATCTTGGGGCTGCCTGGCTTCGACGGGAGCGTTCGAGCGGCGTTCCTCCGATCCACGTCTCCTCCCTGGAGTGCCTCATGGCGGAACATTGTTTAGAATCAAACGTAGTATTGAATGGTGGGCCGGTTCCCTGATGCGGTTGCGGCCCGAAGGAGCTTATGAGACTCATACGACCTGCCATCCTCGCACTGCTTATTGCTGGCGCGTTCTTCTATTTCACGACCTGGCGTTCAAACGCCAGGCTGGCCGTGGCGAATCCGGTGGGGTGGCTCAGTCATCCCGCGCAGGTGGAGATTACCGAGGCCTCTGGCGGCGAGGCGCTCGACAGCGAAGAGCAGAACAATATCAACGTTTATCGCAAGAATATTCCGTCGGTGGTGAACGTCACGTCGCGCGCCATGACCTTCGACTTCTTTTACGGGCTGGTGCCGCAAGAGGGGCAGGGCTCAGGCTTTGTGATCGATAAGGATGGCCACATCCTCACCAACTATCACGTCATCGCCGACGCGCGGCAGGTGGAAGTGACGCTGCACAACCGCAAGAAGTACAAGGCGACTGTGGTGGGCACTGATCCGGCGCACGATCTGGCCGTGATCCTGATCAAGGCGCCAGAGCTGGTTCCCGCGGTGCTGGGCGATTCGCGCAATTTGCAAGTCGGGCAGAAGGTATACGCCATCGGCAACCCATTTGGGCTGGCGGGGACGATGACGCGCGGCATCGTGAGTTCGATCCGCCCGGTGCGCGAGCCCAACGGAGCGACCATTGACGAGGCGATACAGACCGATGCCGCCATCAACCCCGGGAACTCGGGCGGGCCGCTGATGAACTGGCATGGTGAAGTGATCGGCATTAATACGATGATTCTCTCTAGCGTCGGGCAGAACGCCGGGATCGGCTTCGCCATTCCAATCAACACGGCAAAAGCAGTGTTGAACGATCTAATGACTCTCGGCCGAGTGCGGCGGCCGGCTCTCGGTGTACGTACGATTCCGATCAGCGCGGAGCTGGCTGATGAGATGGGCTTGCCTGTGGATTATGGCCTGCTGATCGTACAAGTCACTCCCGGCGGCTCGGCCGATTTGGCCGGACTGCATGGTGGCACCGAGCGCGCCTACCTGGGCAACATTCCTATCATGCTGGGCGGCGACTTGATTGTCGCCATCGACGGCGAGAAGGTTGAAGACGAGCAGGATCTTTCGCAGATGATGAATAACCACCGGGCCGGGGATACGGTGAAGGTTACGATCTACCGAAACAAGAAGAAAATGGACGTGAGCGTGGCGCTGGGCGAGGCCAGGGAACAGGTCTGAGGCATGTCCTATTCAGATTTGAACCGCTATGAATGTAGACGCGATCCGCGAGTTCTGCCTGGCATTTCCACGGGCCACCGAGAAGCTGCAGTGGGGCGATGATCTCTGCTTCAAGATCGGCGGGAAGATTTTTGCGATAGCTGGTCTGGACAATCCGCGGCTTTGCTTCAAGTGCACGCCGGAGACTTTTGCTGAGCTGATTGAGCGCGAGGACATTCATCCGGCGCCATATGTGGGACGCTACAAATGGGTGATGCTGGATCGGCTCGACGCTGTGCGGTGGGACGAATTGCAGGAGTTGATCCGGCAGTCGTATGAGATGGTGGCGGCGAAAGTGCCGAAGAAAGAGTCAAAGAAGAAGAAAAAGCTGGCAAAGCCCGGTGCCCGGAAAAAGACGAACAGGGTTCCGTCACGTGGGTAGAGTCGGTGGCAGGAGTGCCCGCCCCACTCGAGCAACCTCACACGGCAAACCTGATTTGACTCTGCTTGCCGCGGTCGGCTAGCCTCAAGAGTCCGCCGGTGGCTGGACCATTCGATTCCTCATGCGATTCCGAAACAAGAGATTGATTTTGCTGCTGATGGCGGCCGGGGCGACGTTCGGCGCGATCTTCGGCCCTGCGCTCGTTCACGGCTCCACGGAGCCGGTCCACGCCCCGCACGGAATCGTGGTGAGCGTTCAAGAGCTGGCTTCCCGCGCCGGAGTCGAGATCATGCAGGCGGGCGGTAACGCGGTGGATGCGGCGGTGGCTACGGGGTTCGCGCTGGCGGTGGTGCATCCCGCGGCGGGAAATCTGGGCGGCGGCGGATTCATGCTGATCCGCATGGCCGACGGCAAGGCGCACTTTATTGACTATCGCGAAAAAGCCCCGGCGGCGGCGAAGGCTGACATGTATCTGGACGCGCAGGGGAACGTAATCGAGGGCGCGAGCGAGATCGGATATAAGTCGATCGGTGTACCGGGATCGGTTGCTGGCATGGTTTATGCCGAGCAGAAATATGGCAAGCTCAGCCTCAAGCAGGTGATGGCTCCGGCGATCCGACTGGCGCGCGAAGGCTATGCGCTGAGCTGGCGTGAGGCTCGCGACATGCAACGGGATAAATATCTGAGCGAGTTCCCCGAGTCGCGGCGCGTCTTCCAGCGTGACGGCAACTTCTACCAGCCGGGAGAGATTTTCCGACAGCCTGACCTGGCGCGGACTCTGGAACGGATTGCGGCGAAGCCGGATGACTTTTATCACGGGGGTCTGGCGCAGGAACTCGCGGCCGCGATGCAGAAAGGCGGAGGTCTGATCACCGCCGACGATCTGGCGCATTATGAAGTGAAAGAACGCGAACCGGTGCGGGGCACCTATCGCGGGTACGAAATCATCAGCTCGCCTCCGCCATCTTCCGGCGGAACGGTTCTGATCGAATCGCTGAACATTCTGGAGGGATACGATCTCGCCAAGATGGGAGACCGGTCGGCGCAGTCCATTCATTACACGACGGAGGCGTTTCGGCGGGCGTTTTTCGATCGAGCAGAATTCATGGGAGATCCGGATTTCTCGAAGATTCCCGTGGCGCAACTCATCGACAAGAAATATGGGGCCGCCTGGCGGGAGTCGATTCAACCGGACCACGCCAGTCCCAGCAAGGAGTTGAAACGGCCCGCGATTTTCAGCGAGCTTGAACAGTATGCTGCTGACCATCCCCAGCCTTGGGGGAATCACGAATCGCCCAACACCACGCATTATTCCGTCGTAGATGCCGACGGAAACGCAGTTGCCGTGACTACGACCCTCAACGGCTGGTTCGGAGCGCGGGTCACGGCCGACGGACTGGGGTTTTTGCTGAACGACGAGATGGATGACTTCTCCACCAAACCGGGTGTGCCAAATTCTGACGGATTGATTCAAGGTGCGGCGAATGCCATTGGGCCGGGAAAACGGCCGCTTTCGTCGATGACCCCGACCATCATTGTGCGTGACGGGAAACCATTTCTGGTGCTGGGTTCACCGGGCAGCTCGAAGATCATCACCACGGTGGCCAATGTTCTGATGGGCGTGATTGACTACGGGATGAACATTCAGGAGGCTGTGGATGCTCCGCGCTTTCACCACCAGTGGATGCCGGACGTGTTGAACGTCGAGCAATGGTTTTCGCCGGATACGGTGCAAGCGTTGCAGAAGATGGGATACAACGTGCAGATCGGGCTGCGCTACGGAGAGTTTGCGATTCCTTACTGGAGCGATGCGGAGTGCATCGCCATCGACCCGCAGAGCGGCGAACGCCTCGGAGCCAGCGACTACCGGAATGACGGAAAAGCGGTGGGGTACTGATGCTGAGAGCCGTTTCAACTTACTTATACGTGAGGGAGAGGCTGCATCCTGGCATTCTGGATGGGCTGGCTCGCAGCGGAGTGCAGGCGATTGAGATTTTTGCGGCGCGCCAGCACCTCGACTACGCCAACCGCAAAGCTCACGTCAAGGAGATTGCGGAATGGTTCCGCGGGAGCGGAGTTCCACTGAATTCAGTGCACTCCCCGCTGTACGCGGACTACGAGTGGGGCCGGGCCGGAGCGCCTCCGATAAACCTGGCATCCACCGATCGCGCGGGGCTGGTGGAGGCGATGGATGAAGTGAAGCGGGCTCTGGAGATCGCGGAGCAGATTCCGTTTCGTTTTCTGGTGCAGCACCTTGGACTTCCAAACGAAAGTTTCAGCGAGAAGAAGTTCGAATCAGCGATGACCGCCATCGAGCACCTTCGGGCTTTCGCCAAGCCGCTGGGCGTCCGCATCCTACTGGAAAACATTCCCAATGAACTTTCCACGCCGGAAAAATTGGTGGAGATGATTCACTCCGCCCACTTTGACGATGTGGGAATCTGCTTCGATTTCGGACACGCCCACATGATGGGTTCCGTGCGTGAGGCCTTTGAGCTGGTGCGACAGCAAGTCTGCTCTACGCATCTTCACGACAATGCCAAACTCCAGGATTCGCACCTGTGGCCGGGACAGGGAACGATCGACTGGAAAGAAGCGATGGAACTGTTGCGCGCCGCGCCGCAAAAGCCGCCTGCAATGCTGGAACTGGCGGAGGACGAGAAGGTCAATCCGCTGGAGAAGTTCGAGGCTACATTTGAGAAGCTGGAAGCGGCGTAAAAGCTTTTCACCGCCGAGTTCGCAGAGAACGCCGAGTAAGGACGGTCAAAGAACGTTTTATTGCTGGCCGCTCTCGGCGTCCTCGGCGGTAAATTGGTTTCCAAATTATGTCTTCATCCTCGCCTGTAACTACTATTGCTGAAATCGGGAAACATGAAGGTCAAGCGGTTACGCTTCGCGGCTGGCTGTATAACCTGCGCGAGAGCGGAAAGCTGTTGTTTCCACAGTTCCGTGACGGCTCGGGCGTGATTCAGGGCGTGGTGCCGAAAAATGCAGTCACGCCGGAAGTATTCGAGGCGATCAAGACGCTGACGCAGGAGTCGAGCGTAATCGTCGAAGGCAAGGTTCGCGCCGATAAGCGCGCGCCCGGCGGCTACGAACTCGATGTAGTGAATGTGCAGGTGGTGCAGCGCGTGCCGGAGTCTGATCCCTACCCAATCACGCCGAAGGAACATGGCACCGAGTTTCTGATGGAGCACCGGCACCTGTGGGTGCGCTCGCAGCGGCAGGCTTCGATTCTGCGCGTGCGCGCGGAAATTATTAAAGCGGTACGCGATTTCTTCGACGAGCGCGGCTTCACGCTTACTGATCCGCCGATTCTCACTCCGGCGGCTTGCGAGGGCACGAGCACGCTTTTCCCAGTCGATTATTTCGAGGAGCAGGCCTACCTCACGCAATCGGGCCAGCTTTATCTCGAAGCTACAGCGATGGCGCTCGGCAAGGTGTATTCGTTCGGTCCAACGTTTCGCGCGGAGAAGTCGAAGACGCGGCGCCACCTCACCGAGTTCTGGATGGTTGAACCGGAAGTCGCTTATGCCGAACTCAACGATCTGATGGATCTGGCCGAGGGACTGATCAGTTTCGTCGTAAAACGCTGCCTGGAACGGCGGCGCGTCGATCTGCAGGCGATTGGCCGCGACATCACCAAGCTCGAAAAGATTGAGCCGCCCTTTCCGCGAATCAGCTACGACGATGCGGTGAAGAATCTGCAGGAAGGCTACGCCAAGGGCGCCTTGGAAACGAAATTCGAATGGGGCGGCGATTTGGGCTCGCCTGATGAGACTTATCTTTCGGCGCAGTTCGACAAACCGGTGATGGTGCACCGTTATCCGGCGAAGGTAAAGGCTTTCTACATGGAGCCGGATCCGCAGCGGCCAGAGTTGGCCTTGTGCGTCGACGTGCTGGCGCCCGAGGGCTACGGGGAGATCATCGGCGGATCGCAGCGCATGGCGTCGCACGAATTGCTGGTCCAACGAATACACGAGCACGGATTGCCGGAGGAAGCGTTTAAGTGGTATCTCGACCTGCGCAAGTACGGCAGCGTGCCGCACGGCGGATTCGGCATGGGCATTGAGCGGGCCGTGGCCTGGATCTGTGGACTTGAACATGTGCGGGAAACGATTCCGTTTCCGCGAATGCTGCATCGGCTGTACCCGTGAAGAATTGAGTCATTGGGCGATTTTGCGATTGGGCGATTTTAAGAACCCTGGTTCGCCAGCTTCGGTTTTTCAATCGCCAAATCACCCGATCGCCCAATCGCAAAATCCTATGACCACAACCTCCACAACCATTGCTCCTAAGAAGATTCGCGTGATCGGCGTGCCGCTCGATCTGGGGCAGTCGCGACGCGGTGTCGATATGGGGCCTTCGGCTGTCCGCGTGGCGGGGCTTGAAGCGCGGCTGGAGGCGCTGGGGCATGAGGTTGAGGATGGCGGCAATGTCGCCGTGGCTATTCCGGAGCAAAAAAAAGAAGGCGACACTCATGCCAAGTACCTGAAGGAAATTACTGCGACCTGCACCAAGCATGCTGAATTGGTTCTCAAGACGCTTGAAGCCGGGAAAATCCCGTTGGCGCTGGGCGGGGATCATTCGATGGCTGCGGGCACGGTCTCGGGAGTGGCGGAATTCTACCGGCGGCAGAACCAGAGGATCGGGCTTATCTGGATCGACGCGCATACTGACATCAACACACCCGAATCGTCGCCCAGTGGCAATGTGCACGGGATGCCGCTGGCCGCGCTCATGGGGCTGGGTCCGGCAGAGCTGTCGAACATTTTCGACTTTTCTCCCAAGGTGAAACCGGAGAACTGCGTGCTGGTGGGAGTGCGCGACATTGACGCGATTGAAAAAGAAAATGTGCGGCGTGCCGGCATCGGGGTTTTCACCATGCGCGACATCGACGAGCGCGGCATGCGTACGGTGATGGAAGAAGCTCTGCGCATGGCTGGACGCGGCACCGCCGGCTACCATATTTCGCTCGACATGGATTGGATTGATCCAGAAGACGCGCCGGGCGTGGGCACTCCCGTGCGCGGCGGCGCTACCTATCGCGAAGCGCATCTAGCGATGGAGATAATTGCCGACCACGGACGCATGGTGAGTTTCGAGATCGTCGAAGTGAATCCCGTGATCGACGAGCACAACCGGACTGCGGACTTGGCGGTCGAGCTCGCGCTGTCGGCGTTTGGAAAGAAGATACTGTAAAGGACTATGAAGAAGCTTCGAGTCGGCATTCTTTTCGGCGGGCGCAGTGGAGAGCATGAGGTTTCGCTCCTTTCAGCTGCATCCGTCCTCAACGCTATCGATAAAGACAAGTATGAGGTGGTGCCCATCGGCATCACCAAAGATGGCCGATGGTTGACGGCGGGCGACGCCGAGAATCTGCTCCAGGGCAAGCTGGTGCTCGAGCCGCGGCACTTGCGTGCCGGCGATCCTGAAACTACGCCGGCCGCAGCGGTACTCGCACGCGGAGAGTCGGTGGTGGTGCCGCCGGAGCCGGTGCATCGGCAGGGCGGGCTGGTTCCTTTTCAGACGGATGCTGCCCTCACGCGGCGCGCCAGCGACCGCGCCATCAATGTGGATGTGATCTTCCCTGTACTGCACGGAACCTTCGGCGAAGATGGGACGATTCAGGGCCTGCTCGAACTCGCTGACATCGCTTATGTGGGTGCCGGGGTGTTGGGTTCGGCTGCAGGCATGGACAAAGACATTATGAAGTCGCTGTTCAATTCCGCCGGGTTGCCGATTGTGAAGCACGTCACCATTCTGCGCAGCGCCTGGGAGAACGAGCCGAAGAAAGTTCAGAAGTTCGTCGAGAGCA
>JBAUYE010000066.1:0-7741 GCA_049584615.1 Candidatus Sulfotelmatobacter sp. | reverse complement strand
CTGCCTGGAGCGTTAGAGGTGGCAGCGTGAGCCCGTGATATAAGAATTGAAATCATTTTGGAAGGGAATCATGTCAGAAGAGAGGCGAAAGCGGCGCCAGGAGCGGGTAGGCGCGCCGGCAGCAAATGCGAATCCGCGGAAGAATCTGATCTGGGCTGCGATTGTTCTGCTGTTCGTGATGGCTTACGCCGCGGGCTGGGAGTACAAGAATCACCGCTACGATGGATTTGCGAAGTGCCTGGCTTCAAAGCAGGTGAAGATGTATGGGCTCTACGATTGTCCGCATTGCGCCGACCAGAAGGCAATGTTCGGGAAAGCATTTCGATACGTGCCCTACACGGAATGTAGGATTAAGGGATCGCGCGATATCACGGCGGAGTGCAAGGCGGCTGGAATAAAGCTGTTTCCAAGCTGGCAGTTTGGAGCGAATCCGCCGAAAGAGGGTGTCTTCCCCTTGGAGGAGTTGAGCGATAAGACTGGGTGCAGTTTGCCGTGAGCGCGACGGGGGATCAACAGACCAGAGCTAACGTAACTTCCACACCGCACAACCGAGGGTTGTACGTAGCGATCGCAGTTCTGGCTGTGGCCGGAATCGTGGTGTCGGCGGTATCGCTGCAGCGGCATTATGCGAAGTCGGCGACGGCGTTCTGTGACGTCGGCGAGAGATTCAATTGCGACATCGTCAACCGGAGTGAATATTCGACCGTGATGGGAATTCCTGTGGCGGGGATTGGGATTGCCGGCTATGGAGTGTTGCTGGCGCTGGTGACGATTTACCGCTCGCGGGCGGAAACGCCGACTTGGTTATTGGCTTCGGCATTAGCGGGGTTGGGGTTTGCTCTTTATCTCACCTACGTCGAGGGATACGTGCTGGAGACGTGGTGCATTCTGTGTTTGAGTTCGCTTATTTTGATCGCCACGATCACCGTCCTCGCGGGCCTCGCGAGGGTGTGGACCGGGAATTCGTGATTGCCTTCCAGGCTGGGTGGGAGGCTCATGTCGTCCTCTACTAAACCGCGTCTGAACGGTTATGCTCGATGGCTCACGGTTGGGATCTCGGCGGCGCTGGCGATCAAGCTGCCGCTAGCCTGGATTGCCTACATCGGCAGATATGAACGCGAGTTCCTTAACTTCCACATAGTTCTGGCGGCGATTTACATTCCCCTGGCGTATGGACTCATCTGGCCGATCTTGATCGGCGTTGAGGCGTGGGTGATGCGGTCCGCGGGCCGGGATCGCAGGTGGCCGGCAAAGGGCGCTGTCATCCTGTTCATTCTGTCGGCGGTTTGTGCGACGCCCTGCATCGTGTATGAGCATCGCCGCTTAGTGGGTGATCGCGAGGCTATTCGTGCCGAAGCCGAACGCATGCAGCAATTCCGCATGCAGCAAGGCACACTGGTGCTAGAGGCGGCGGCGGTTATTCAGGCCAACGGCATCACGGCGTTCAACGAACCTTTGACAGGACCGCAGGTTGATGCTGTTAACCGTTACCTCGACGCGCATTCCGGGAACCTGCAGGAGTTGCAAAGCGCCAGCAAGCATTATCGATATCCCTCGAGCGTGACGATCATGAAGCATCTGTCAGAGAAGAGATATTGCCCGCCGGAAGTGCTGGAGACTATTTTTGAGAATGCTGTCGATCTGCAAAAAGGTCCGCGGTTTCCGAAGAAGGGCGAACTCTCACAGGTGTTCTATAACCTCGCGTGGAATCCAAATTTGCCTGTCCCAGTCCTGATCAAAATGCTGGATAACGAGGATGCCGGGGCGCGCAGAGCGGCGGCGGCGAATCCACGAACGCCAAAGGCGGCAAGGATTGAGTATCTTCGCAGGGCGGCGGTTTCCCAGAAGATTGTGGAGCGTCAGGAGGCGGCGGAGAGTCCGGACTGTCCACAGGACGTGCTCAAGCAACTGGCATTGGACCCCCTCACGTCAAGGTTTGCCGCGTCCAATCCGAATCTGCCGCTCGACCTGCTGCAGACTCTGGCGAATTCCAGCGACCTGGCGACGCGGAACTGGGCGCTGGCAAATCTGGCTAAACGTGAAAAAACACAGCCCTGAGATGGCACAACTTCAGAAAACAAGAAAATCATCAAATCAGGCCTCGGATTTCGTGCGAGCCAGCGGCGCTACCGGAGACCTGCGGCTGCATGAATTTCAGAGCCGAGTCTTTCGAAACACGCGTTTCTTACGCGTGTGGCTGCCGCCGGGTTATGACGATGCGGAGAATTCAGGCCGGAATTATCCGGTGCTTTATCTGAACGACGGACAGAATTTGTTTGAGACGGCGACTTCGTACGCCGGGGTTGAGTGGCAGGTGGACGAGACGGCGGATCGTTTGATCCGCGACGGCGCGGTGCCTCCGATGATTATCGTGGGCGTGGATAATGCGGGCAAGGACCGGATTCGCGAGTACATGCCGCACCGGTCGATGAATCCCATGATGCTGCGGGTGCAGGGCCGGTATTATCCGGATTTTCTGATGAAGGAAGTGATGCCGTTCGTGGAGCGGAACTATCGCGTGGCTGTGGGGCCCGAGAATACTGGACTGGGCGGCTCTTCTTTAGGCGGGCTGATCGCGCTTTATACGGCGATGGTGCGGCCGGGAGTGATTGGGCGGTTGCTGGTGGAGAGTCCGTCGCTGTGGGCGTCTCACCGGCAGGCGATCAAGCAGAGCCGCTCGGCGAGAATCTGGCCGGAGCGAATCTATCTGGGGGTGGGAACGGCCGAGGCTGGAAGCGAGGAACGGAGCCAGAGCGTGGTAGACGATGTGCGGGAACTGGCTGCCATCCTGCGGCGGGCAGTGCTGAGCGAGAAGCGGTTGCGGCTGGTGGTTAAGGATGGAGCTGGACACAACGAGGCAGCGTGGGCGGAGCGATTTCCGGAAGCCTTGCGGTTTTTGTTTGGTCAATGAAGGCGCGATCAAGAGGTTGTCGAAGACCTTAGGCGACCTCCGGGGCTGAAGCCGCTTTCATTATGGCCTTTTACGCGGCGCTGAAGCGCCGCTCTTCCACGTTGCTGCCGTCGTCCAGCGTTACTACATCCCCTCGATACTATCTCTCCGCGATGTCACCACCCGATTGCTTTGATTCTTCACCGACTTGAAATACCACATAAAGAATAGCCAGCATCACAGGAACCGTGAGCTGCAAGTGCGTCCAGCGGGCGAGCGGGCCGAGCAGCGGGAGGGCATAGGCGAGGTAAAGGAGAACTTTGAGGTAAGGCGTCGTTGAGTCGTCGGGCTGAATTGCGATCCAGTTGGAGAGCAGCAGGAAAGCAGGCGCGAGAATAACCAGATCGTAGACCGTGAGATGCGGAGCCACAAGCACGGTCGCAAGCAGCAAAGCGGAATAACGCAGAGACAGGCTTAGGGTGCTTTGCCAGCAGCGGGCGGCTAGCGCGAGAGTGAGGAGTGCGGTGACGACATAGAGCGCTAAGGCAAGGAGCGGCCACGGGAGGAGCATCGTCCAGAAAGTGCGGAGGCAGTGAGTTTGGTAAGGCTTTGGTTCGAGCAGCGCGAGCAGGCTTGGCAAACGAGAGAGAGTTTGGATCCAGGTGCGGAGGGAATCGGGGCCGTAGTAAATCCATGCGACAGCCAGTTGAGCGGAGGCTGACAGCAATGCGCCGGCGATCACTTTCCAGCGGCGTAGGTCAACGAAAATGACGGCGGCGGCAACGCCGAGTTGGGGCTTGAAGATGAGGCATCCGAACGCCAGGCCGGCGAAGAATTCACGCTGCGCGCGCAGGGCGAAGTAGGCCAGCGTGAAGCAGGCGAGAGCCAGGGAGGAGGTTTGTCCCCAGGCGATCAGGTGCCAGAAGGCAGGGAAGGCTAGCGCGAGAATCAGAGCTGTGAATCTGTATTTCCGCATGTTAGGGCAGGCGCGCCAGAGGGCATAACCGCAGAGGCCGTAAATCAGCGCGCTCAACGCAAGCCAGCAGATCAGCGCCCAGGGGTACGACAGACGAGCAAAGGGCGCGAAGAAGATTGAAACCTGCGGCGGATAAAGCGGCAGATAGTGAATGCCTGCGGCGGCCGGCACACGTTGTGCTGCGAGTTCGGACTGCGTCTTCATGTTATAGAGATCGGCGCCGCGGTGGGCCAGGGCAAGCGAGCCTAGAGTGTAGAAATGCAGGAAGTCAGTGCCTTTGAGATTGCCGGCACGATCGAGCAAGCCGGGCGTGGCCATGTTCCAGATGCAGACGGACCAGAGGCCGAGCGCGAGAAGCAGACCGTGTACGCGCAGGCGCTTCGGGGTCAGCCAGGCGGCGGCTTTCGCTAGGGTCATCTTCATTGATACGTCGGCCCGCACATAATACTCAATTCGGTAAACTCGGGGACGGCGAGCTTCCGCTGCTCCTTCTGGTTATTAACAAGAGCGGCAGGATGAAGGGTACAAAGGGAACCAGCAATGCCGGCAGCAGCGGGAGTTGGTTGGGAGAGTTTGTGCTTGGCGGAAACAACAGCAAGGCCAGGGAAATGATGCAGGGCCAGCTCAAAAGGAGAATGAAAACCAGACGGGAGACCTTGGGCAGAGTCTTCCAGTCGTGCAACAGCAGAAGCGCGGGCAGAATCAGCAGCACCTGATTGAAGGGAGTAAACAGCGGGAAAGCGAGAAGAGCGCACATGAAAAACGCGGCGAGGATGGAGGCGAACTGCCGCGAGTCACCGGCCGCTTTTCGATTTTGCCAGGCGTATGCCAGGAGGCCAAGCACGAGGATGCCTCCCAGGATTTCTCCCAATGTGTCACCGAGAGCCACCCGGAGTGCGGACGTGGGCATTGCGTATTTTCTATAGGCGGCGAGGCCGGCCAGAAAATATCGGGGCCATCCAGGGAGAAGCAGTTCGCCGGCCACAATGAGCGCAACCATGGTCGTTATAAAGGTGAGCGGAAGGCGCCACCTTCTGCGCCAATCGCCCACGGCCCAGACTGCGAACCAACACAGAGGTAGAAGCGCCATCTGCGGTTTTATTGTGGCGAGAGCGAGCAGCACGCCGGCGGCGACTGCATGGTTTCTGCTAACGCACCATGCGACCGCGGTCAGCAAGCAGCCTTCAACAATCGCCAATTGCTGAAGACGCAGGCCCTGAACGATCTGCGGGCTGCTCAAGGTGAACAGCACTATCGCTGCGATTGCTTCCCAGGGTGGGCGCCAATGCAGAATGCTGACACAGAAGAAAATATTCAGGGCAATCAACGAACCCAAAACGAATGGAGCCCAGCGCTGCACCTCCGCGAAATCAAGATATGAGAGGGGAGCCGTGAGAAAAACTTCGTAAACCGGGTAGGCGAAGCGCTGTTCATCCAGTAACGCGACGCCTGGCTTCTCGTACGTCTGGTTGATCGGGTGACCGTAGAAAACTATCTGGATTTCATGGCTCACCTCCGGGCTGTAGGGATTGCGGCGGTGGAGCAGGAGTTCGCGCGTGCCCACCCAGGGCGAGTACAAATCGCTGATTTGAGCGATCACGTAACCGTTTTGGAGGTGGAGGTAGCTGGTCCACGGCACCAGGATCCGGTGCACGTAAAGCCACGAAATTCCGGCCACGAGGAAACTCAGCAGAAGCCAGAGCCGAACGTTTCTCAGTCGAACATTCTCGCCGCTGCTGATCTGCATGTCGGGAGCATTCTATCTGCGCGCAGGCTCTCGATCAGCTAGTTTCTGGAAGAGGCCGTCGACGATCTGAATCATCTCATCGTCCACGACGCGGTTGCGGGAAATGGCCTCGATCAGTGGGATGGAGACAATCTTGTTGGCGCGCAGGGCGGCCATGCATCCGAATTCGCCGCGGTGCACCATGTCGATCGCGCCCAGGCCGTAACGCGTGGCCAAGACGCGGTCGAAAGCGCTGGGAGAGCCGCCGCGCTGGATGTGTCCCAGGACTACGGCGCGGGTTTCGAAGCCGGTGCGTTTTTCGATTTCGCGGGCGAGGATGTTGGCTACGCCGCCGAGTTTGACGTGGCCGAATTCGTCTTTGCCCATGTCCGACAGAACGGGAGCTCCCTGGCCGGGTTCAGAGGAGAATTTCGCACCTTCGGCCACCACTACGATCGAAAAATATCGTCCGCGCTCGTGGCGCTGACGGATGGAATCCGCAACCTTATCGATATCGAAGGGGCGTTCGGGGATAAGGATGACGTCGGCTCCGCCGGCGATGCCGCTGTAGAGAGCGATCCAGCCTGCGTCGCGGCCCATGACCTCCACGATCATGACGCGGTTGTGAGCTTCGGCGGTGGTGTGAACACGGTCGAGGGCCTCGCAAACAATGTTGCAAGCGGTGTCAAATCCGAAAGTGTAATCGGTGCCGCCGAGATCGTTGTCGATGGTTTTGGGCACGCCGACGACCTTGGCGCCGCGTTCATGAAGTTTCTGGGCGACCGAAAGCGTGTCGTCACCGCCGATTGCGATAAGAGCCTCAATCTGATTTTTTTCGAGCGTGGCCAGGCAACGGTCGATGCCGTCGGGGCGCTTCGAGGGGTTAGTGCGCGAAGTGCGCAGGATGGTGCCGCCGCGCGGCAGAATGCCGCCCACAGAGTCAAGGTCGAGGGGAATGCTGATGTCTTCGAGGACGCCGCGCCAGCCTTCCATGAACCCGACGAATTCGTCTTCATAAGTGAAGATGCCCTTGCGCACGACCGCGCGAATGACGGCATTCAGGCCAGGACAATCCCCGCCGCCAGTCAACATGCCAATTTTCATCGTCTGCTCCGCTGCATGAATTCAGATAAAACTTCCTGAGATGCACTCCGAGCGTGGGCAGGATTCAGCGGCAGCCCGAGGCGCGCGGGATCAGCAGTCTCCGGGAAGAACAAGATTATCATTAAATGTGGAGTGATTCCCGCCGTCGAGTCTCTAGGGAATCGCTAAGATTCAATTTTCAAATGAAGGGATATGACTTCGCCGGTAACCTCCAGCGATTTGATTGCCCGCTTCGCGATGGGGATACGCTTCCTGATGCAAAACATGACCAGCGCGGCGCCGACTTCATTCTCGGTGAAATTGGTCGCCAACCCGTCTCCGGGAGAGTTCAGCACAACCTGGACTCCGCTGTCCTGCTTCAGGGTCAGCCGCTCCGCGCTGTCGGGGGGCAATCGCCGTCCGGTGCTGATGTAATAGTCTCGGAGTGCCTCAAACAGCTCGTTCTTGTTGAAGCCTAGAACGCGGGTTTCGGTGGGCATGGGGCGAACATCCTTATCTAATCCAACTATCGGCGTTTCCTTAGCTTTTGATTATCTCGGCGAGAATTGCCCAAGAAAGAAGATTGGGCAGAATGAACGCACCAAGGAACATTGACCATTGCGCTGCGACCCAAGTTTCGGCACAATGCTGCACTGGAAACAAGAGAATGAACCAGATGGTGAAAATTCTGGGCTGGGGAGTCGTGGCGCTGCTGGGCGCGGTGGCCGTGGGCACGGTAGCGGTGCATCGCGGCGAACCCATCAACGCACTGTGGCTGGTGGTGGCGGCGACGTGCTGCTACGCGCTCGGGTACCGCTTCTATAGCAGGTTCATTGCGGTGAAGATTCTCGCCCTCGATGGCTTGCGTGCTACCCCGGCGGAGCGACTGGAGAATGGCCGCGACTTTCTTGTGACGAATAAGTGGGTTGTGTTCGGGCATCATTTTGCGGCGATTGCCGGTCCGGGGCCGCTGGTGGGGCCAGTGCTGGCGGCGCAGTTTGGTTATCTTCCCGGGACAATGTGGGTGCTGGCGGGGGCAGTGTTTGCGGGCTGCGTGCAGGACTTC
>JBAUYE010000065.1:0-5473 GCA_049584615.1 Candidatus Sulfotelmatobacter sp. | reverse complement strand
CTGATCTGCGTGACTTTGCTCCAGGGCGTCAGTTCTCTTGGAGTAATGTCATTCCACTTCTTGCCGCCGTCTCGTGTCTGCCAGATCAGACCATCGTCGGTGCCCGCCCAGAGCGCGTTGATGTTCTTGAATGAAGGAGCGAGAGCGTAGATCGCGCCGCGCTGCTTGTCCGCGCCTTTGGGAATTAGATTGCCCACGCTGGCAGGGACACCTGGATTCTCGCGCGTGAGATCGGAACTGATGGTCTGCCAGGTGTTTCCGCCATCGGTGGTTTTGAAAAGAACGTTGCTGGCGAAATAAAGGGTGTGCGGATCGAGAGGCGAGAACATCGTCGGCTCGGTGCGGTCGGTGCGGTATTTGGGGCTGCGAAGGGGAATGGGAGTGACGTTTTGCACCTGGCCGGTGGACCAGTGAAATTTCGAGACCTCGCTTCTGCCACCGCCGTAAATGATGTCAGTGTCGAGCGGATCGGGTGCGACGTAGCCGTATTCGATTACGCCCACGGGATGCCACTCGCGATAGGTGATGGCGCCGTCGTTGCCACGGCTGGAGATGCAAACGGAACCGCTTTCCTGCTGGCCTCCGCAAACGCGGTAGGGGAAAGTGTCGCTTATGGCGACGTGATAAATCTGCGCGGTGGGCTGGTTGTACCAGGAACTCCAACTGGCGCCGCCGTTGACGGTGATAATCGCACCCTGGTCGCTGACGATGAGAATGATGTTGGGGTTGTTGGGATTGATCCAGATGTTCTGGTAGTCGTCGCCGCCAGGCGCGCCGCGAAATCCGGACCAGGTCTTGCCGCCATCGGTCGATCGCATGGTTACAGTGCTGACGCAATAGACGATGTCCGCATTCTTTGAATCCACTTTGGGTATGGGAAGATCGCCGCCGCCGATGCGGCCTGAAGGACGCGGATCATCGGTTGCTTTGGACCAGTTTTCTCCGGCATCGTCGGAACGGTAGACGGCGAGTCCGCCCGAGGCCATGGCGATCGTAGCGTAAAGGCGCCGCGAGTCCGTCGGAGCTATAGCGACATTGATTTGTGACAAATCCTTGGGCAGACCGTTGGTAAGAGCATGCCATGTGGCGCCGCCATCCGTTGACTTGAACAATCCGCCACCGGTTCCGTTGAAAAGATTGCCGTCCTCCCATGGACCCTCGCGAGCTTCCCACATGGAGGCATAAATTACGTCGGGATTCGAAGGATCGATCTCGACATCGGAGGCTCCGGTGTTCTCGTCTTTGCTGATCACCTTTTGCCAGGTCTGGCCGCCGTCGGTGGAACGGAAAAGGCCGCGCTCTTCATTTGGACCGTAGGGATGGCCGAGCACGGCCGCGAAGACTCGATTGGGATCGCGAGGATCGATGGCGAGAGCTGGAATCTGGAAACCATCGCGCAGGCCGAGATGAGTCCAGGTTTTTCCCGCGTCTGTAGATTTATAGATTCCGTTTCCGATCGAGAGGTCGGGGCGATGCAGGCCTTCGCCGCTGGCCACGTAAATGATATCGGGATTCGACTGCGCTACCGCGATGGCTCCAATCGACTGGGTAGACTCGTGGTCGAAGATCGGCGTCCAGGTGCGGCCGTAGTCGTCCGTCTTCCAGACTCCGCCGTTGACCTGGCCCACATAGAAAACATTCGGCTGGCTGGGGACGCCGGTGGCGGCTCTGGTGCGGCCTCCGCGAAGCGGACCGATCATGCGCCAATGCAGATCCTGATAAGTATTTTCTGGAACCTGCTGTCCTGTGGTCGATCCGATTGACAGAAAAACCGAGAGGCAGACGAATAGACAGACAAATGCGTTAGATCTGATCACTGGGCCCCCTGAGTTGGTGAACGCCAAACTCCACAGCATAAACTAAAAGCGGTAGTAGTGGGGACGGTGCGATCGGCAAACTTTAGCTAATTTCAGCAAGGGTATGTGCAAGGCCGTCCGGCTTGAGGGACGGCGTCGCTCCTGACTGGCTGGCGACCCACGCACCGATGCGGTTTGCGGTTTCACTGATTTGCGCAAGCGATGTTCCGCGGAGATATCCATGCACCAGGGCCGCGGTGAATGCGTCGCCTGCTCCAACGGTATCGGCGACCTTCACCTTGAAACCTGGATGCTCGCTGCGCTCGTCGGCGGACACCAGGAGGCTGCCGCCGTTGCCGCGGGTTACGCAAAC
The DNA here is from genome assembly GCA_049584615.1 of Candidatus Sulfotelmatobacter sp. Lineage (GTDB taxonomy): Bacteria > Acidobacteriota > Terriglobia > Terriglobales > Acidobacteriaceae > Sulfotelmatobacter. The sequence continues at coordinate 3,304 of JBAUYE010000065.1, read as the reverse complement.
CAGCTTCACTTCATGCGAAAGCAATTGTCGAGCTGAGTCTTCTTCTGCGCTAGTCTCCAATTCGAACAAGCTGATGATCTTTGGAAGCTCCTCGTGGTTTAGTTTGACGATGGTTGCCAGCTTCAGGGACTCTGCCAGGACTTGTACGGAATAGAAGTTCTGCCTCAGGTTGACGTCGAAAACCCGCACTGCGCTTTTGCGCAAGGCCAGCAGAAATCTGCGGATGGTGGCACGACTGTGTTCCGATCTTTGCGCGAGCGATCCAAAGCACACAGCATCGGCCTGTTCGGCCAGCTTCTGCCACCGCGGTGTCCACTCGAGAAAATCCCACGCCACTGACTCGGAGATTTCAAAGCGCGGCTGACCAGTGCGGTCCACTTCAACCTTCACTGTTCCTGTCGGATGGTCCGTATCCTTCTGAATGAACTCGGTTGAGAGACCGAGTTCCCCGAGGCGACGGATCGCGTCTGCACCTAGAGAATCCCGGCCGAGACGACTGGCTGGAATTCCTTTATCCCCGAGCAAAGAGGCGATGTAGGCGAAGTTGGCGGGTGCTCCGCCCAGTTGCTTGCCGGCGGGAAATAAATCCCAAAGCAATTCGCCCAAACCGATGACGATGTAGCGCTTGCTCATGCGACTGTTTGCAGCAACAGATGAAGCTGACGAACACAGCTCGACCTATGCTGAGAAATTATTCCACTTGCTCCCATGATTTTGCGCGGGCGATGGCTTCATTCCACCGCTGCCGCATCGCATCCATTTTGGAGCGATTCAGGCGTGGTTCGAACCGGCGTTCCGCACGCGGCATTTCATGAACTGTCTGCAGGTCTTTCCAAAAACCGACGCCCAGGCCCGCTAAGAATGCTGCGCCGAGCGCGGTCGTCTCCGTCATGGTGGGACGCACGACTGGCACGCCGAGAGTGTCCGCCTGAAATTGCATGAGAGCATCGTTGGCGGATGCGCCGCCATCTACGCGCAATTCTTTGAGGGGAGTGTTTGTGTCAGTTTGAACTGCGTCCATCAGGTCGGCGACCTGGTAAGCGATACTTTCGAGGGCGGCGTGCGCAATGTGACCTGCTTTGCTGCCTCGCGTGAGGCCGAAGATTGCGCCTCGAGCATAGGAATCCCAATGCGGAGCGCCCAGGCCCACGAAAGCTGGGACGAAATATACTCCGCCGTTGTCGGGCACGGAATTTGCCAGCGCCTCCACTTCCGATGAGCTGCGAATAATTCCCAGACCATCGCGCAACCACTGGACCACCGCTCCGCCTACAAACACACTGCCTTCGAGTGCGTAATCGGTGGTGTCGGCGATTCTCCAGGCCACGGTCGTAAGCAAGCGATTCGTGGATGCGACCGCGCGATTGCCAGTGCTCTGCAACATGAAGCAGCCCGTGCCGTAGGTATTCTTGGTGAGGCCGGGGCTGGTGCATCTTTGCCCGAAGAGTGCGGCCTGCTGGTCGCCGGCGATGCCTGCGATGGCGACACCGTTCAGGCCCCGGACCGAGCTTACTTCTCCGTAGACTTCGCTGGAGGGCCGCACCGCGGGCAATATCGACGCCGGAATTTGGAAGAGATCGAGAAGATCGTTATCCCAACGGCCAGAATGCAGATCGAAAAGCATAGTGCGGGACGCGTTACTTGCGTCGGTGACGTGCACGCGGCCGCCCGTCAACTTCCAGACCAGCCAGGTATCGACGGTGCCAAACGCGAGACGGCCGGATTCGGCGAGTGAGCGTGCGTTCGGGACGTGTTCGAGGATCCAGGAAATCTTGCTGGCGGAGAAGTAAGCGTCGATCAACAAACCTGTTCGTTGCTGAATGAGATTTTCGTGGCCCTGCGCCTTGAGTTGGTTGCAGAAAGCCGCGGTGCGGCGATCCTGCCAGACGATGGCGTTGTAGACGGGCTTGCCGGTCGTGCGGTCCCAGATGATGGTGGTTTCGCGCTGGTTGGTGATGCCGCTGGCGGCGACGTCGCGGGGCTGCGCATTGGCATTCGCCAAGGCTTCTAGGGCAACGGCGATTTGTGATGCCGCGATCTCTTCGGGATCGTGCTCGACCCATCCGGGCTCCGGGAAGATCTGCTTGAACTCGCGCTGAGCGATGGACCGGACTGCGCCGTCATGGTCGAATAAAAGAGCGCGGGAGCTTGTCGTGCCTTGGTCGAGAGAGAGAACGTAACTCAAGAGGTCTCCTGTTTTCTGCCCAACGTACCTGGTTCAAGGCCGGAACGACGACTGGGACGCGCGCAGAAATCGTCGAATGCCGAAATCGTAGACCGCCGCACCGACCAGTCCACCCAGCAGCGGCGCAAGCACCGGCACCCACCACACGCGAGCGCCGTCAGTGAGGCCGTTGTTTTTGAATCCAGCCACCGCCGTGAATAGGCGCGGGCCAAAATCCCGCGCGGGATTGATTGGATATCCGTGCATGCCGCCGAAGCTCATGCCGATGGCCACCACGACGAGGCCGATCATCGCAGGTGCAAGGTTGGCGCCGGGAGGGACGTTGAGTTCATCCGTGATGGCCAATACCATGAGCAGCAGCAGGGCCGTGCCGATCACTTGATCGAGAAACCCTGCTTGCGGCAGCGCCGGAAAAGTGGGGAACGTCGTAAATACACCCGCCGTTCTCTGTAGTTGAGGGTCAACCTGGTGGAACGCGGGCAGGTAATTGCGGTAGACCAAAGCGGCTGCAAGGAATGCTCCTGCCGTCTGTGCGATGGAATAAGGCAGGACCTTGCGCCAGGGAAAATCGCGGAACACCGCCAGGGTGAGGGTGACGGCCGGGTTGAGATGTCCACCAGAAACTTTTCCCGAAATGTAGAGGCCCATGGTTACGGCCAATCCCCAGCCCAGCGTGATGTTGGTGTAGCCGCCGTGGACCGTGGCACCGGGAGTGTTTGAGGGGAACAGGACGACCATGGCGACGACGCCCGTGCCGAAAAGCATCAGGACGAACGTTCCAAGGAATTCGGCAATCAACTCGGCTGCCAGGGTGGGTTTGTTGCTCATGCGGCATGGCTCCTGCGGCGGCTCGCTGCTTTTCAGCCGCGAGTAGTCTAGCAAGGATTTGAGGCGAGCCCCGGTTTTAGGGTTGCGGGAAGTTTCTTCTGCGGCTGGCCTGGTGGGTCGATTACTAAAAATGGGAGGGGCGGTGTTTTTCCTTGACAGGGAGGGTGTGGCCTGTAAGATAGAGAATATTTATTCATAATAATGAATAAATATTCATGATGAATAAAGCCTTGCGACAGAGAGCCGTTCTGGAAACGTTGAAACATGGACCCATCGCCAACCAGGAAGGCT
>JBAUYE010000064.1:0-13824 GCA_049584615.1 Candidatus Sulfotelmatobacter sp. | reverse complement strand
AGTCTTGGGGAACTCTAACCGGTATCTGGGTGCCGCATGACATGCGGGACCAAGTCGTGGATTTCGTCCGGCGCTGGTCGGAGAAGGCCGAGATCGGCGTCGGACGGTTCATCCCGTGGCTGGGCGTGACCGCCAGCAAGTTCTATGACTGGCGGCAGCGGTACGGGTGCGTCAACGAGCACAACGGCTGGGTGCCCCGTGATTTCTGGTTGGAGCCGTGGGAGAAGGAAGCAATCATCGGGTTCCATCTGAAGAACCAGCTGGAAGGCTATCGGCGGCTGACGTTCATGATGCTCGACGCTGACGTTGTGGCCGTCAGTCCGGCGAGCGTTTGGCGAGTGTTGAAGCAAGCTGGATTGTTATCCCGGTGGAAGAGCAAACCTTCGCGCAAGGGCACCGGTTTCGAGCAGCCGCTGCAGCCGCATCAGCACTGGCATATCGACATTTCCTACATCAACCTGTGCGGCACGTTCTATTACTTGTGCAGCGTTCTGGACGGGTTCAGCCGATTCCTCGTGCATTGGGATTTGCGCGAGTCGATGCGGGAAGCGGATGTCGAAGTAATTCTCGAACGCGCCAAGGAGAAGTACCCCGAGGCGAGGCCGCGAATCATCTCCGACAATGGTCCGCAGTTCATTGCTCGCGATTTCAAGGAGTTCATTCGCATCTCGGGCATGACGCACGTCCGAACCTCCCCTTACTATCCACAGTCGAACGGCAAGATTGAGCGCTGGCACAAGTCGCTGAAGAGCGAGTGCATTCGGCTGGGGCAGCATCGTGTTGCTCCCGTGCGGGGACTACGTGTGGAGGAGTGGGAGACGGCTTTGACTCATTTGTTGATTCCGTGACCGCCCCAGCCGGTCTAGTGACAGATGGTGAACCGTGGTTTGCGAAGACTGCTACGATTCCGATTAGGATCACGGCAAGAGTGGCGACCGCAAGCCCCAGACGAAATCGCAGCCGTCCGTCATCCTCAATAGCTGCTGACACGGCTTTACGATGGTGGTCGGGTCCAATGCTCTCAACCGGAGTTCCGCATGCCGAGCAGAGCGCCCCCGATTCCGCTAGAGCGGCACCACAGTTATGGCAAAACTTGGGCATCGAGCGCGTGCCTTCGCCGTTCGCGGCAGAGTATACAACCTGAAGGCTTGCACTTGCTAGGGACGGGTCCGTAAAGGCTATCAGTGTTTGTGGAATTGCGAGTTTTAATGGTTTTCGCGTAGGCTAATCGGAAACCAACGAGGCTAACTCCACATGTTAGCAAACTACATTTCAGCAGCATCGCTCTTGGTCTCCGCATTGACGCTCGTGTTTCTAATCATCTATGTGAGAGCGACGGGCAAGATCGCCAAGGCATCAGTGGAACAGGTTGAAGCGAGTTTCCGTCCGGCAATTGTTGCCCAAAGTGAATCTAGCAGTGTCGCTGCTTTTCCGTTGCTCAAAAATATCGGAAAAGGGCCAGCGATGCAGATTGAATGGTCAATTCCCAACTCAGTCTTCCATGGCAAGATCGCTTATCTGGAGCCAACGGTTTCTCAGAAGCTACCGTTGCCAGAGGGAGGGCCGAAAATACTCACAAATGCAGCGGTTGGGGGAGGCAACAACAAGGCTTCGATTGAATGCACATACCGGAGCATCTCTGGCAAGTCGTATAGTTCGAGTAATCAGTTCGATTTTGAGGAATATCAGTTCATCACTCACTTCAGTGAGGAAGAACTCTCTTGAAAAACCGTCTCCAGAACCTGTCGCTGTGGCTCAGTCTCACAAGGCCAAGCGGCCCTAGGCTGGGCGGGTGAACCGCTCGATGAAGACTTGCAATCGATTGAGTTGGCTATAGTTTTCGGGCAAAAGCGGTGCAAACTGGGTCAAGCCGGGGACGCCAAACTTGACATCATCGCTGTCGTCAAGCCAATACGAATACACACCCAAGTCACTGAGGAGAGGATCAAAGGAATCCGATATCGTCCCATGGTGAGCATCCCCACGGCGAAGGTACAACGCTTGCGTGCTCAGGGATTGTCGTGGAGCGCAATAGCGGAAGCCACTGGCGTGGCGAAGGCTACGCTCTTGCGCCACGCATAGCGAGACGGAGACGAGCGCAGACGGCAACGCGATTTCTTTGGCAGACTTCGACCCGGAGGCACACCCTAAAGTAGGTCCCATGCAAGACGCTGGGCGCAGTCATCTGCAATTTTCTCCCTATAGGCGCGGGATCCCCCCGGTAGTCATAGTTCCGCCTCACTATTTCTTGTCTTTAAGGATTTGCTCGATCAGGTCTTGCGAGAAACGCAGCCATTTCCCCTTTTTCGGGTGCACCATTCGCTTTACGGTCACATGGTCAAGATTGTCCACATCATGTTCATCGTGCGGATGAACGCCGGGAGCGCCTTCGTCGAAACTATTGACCAGTTCAAGCGTTTTTTTCTGGTAGTCGGGATCGTCAAGATCCATGTAGCTGATTTTTCGGCGCCAAGATGGAAGGTATTTGTCCCATAGCCGCGTGGTCAGAAACTCCGTTTCATCGGGGGGATATGGGGCGAAGTTTATCAACCCTTGCCGCAATTCGGATTCCGGCAGGCGGGAATAATGCTCATTGAGCTTTTTCAGTTCAGATTTCAGATCCTCGCCGTGTACGAAAGTCTGGAAGGGGTTGAGAAAGAGCGGGACGGTCTGTGCGTGAAAACGATCTTTCGACGTGAACACAGTGCAGAACGGGAGATAGTAAAGATACGCGAGATCGACTTGGTGGCTCGCCTTCACATCCCGCAGCAATTCCGTGCGCAGCACCAAACAGAAAAAGATGTTGATTGAGAGCATGAATACAAAGTAGGGCACGTGCTCTCGTAGCGGCGGTCGTCGCTTCTCAACCCAATCATTGCGGACCCAAGCGGTGGCCTCGGGCACACCAAGTAATTCGAGGCCGAAACCGATCAGCCATTCCGGGTCCATGTTGTCGATGATCGTGTCGGTGATCTGCTTGGCTTCTTCCAGTGTCTTTGGTGTCTTCCAATGCCCCAACTCAGCCATGACCGACTTAGCGTTTGCATCTAGGTCAATTTTCGATAGAGCCTGACGCCAAACTTTAGCGATAGTACGCTCCAGATCGAGAAATTCCCGCCGACTCCATCTGTCCAATGCCTCCTCTTCCTTGCTTCGCTGGAAGATCATGCCCTTCTTGTCGCCCAACTGAACGGGTATGCCTCCTCCGAGAAGTGGTCGAAACAACTGCTTTTTCAAGTCGTATTGTCGGGTCAACTCACCATGCAGAATGGTCATGTGATGGATGTTGGCGCAGGCTTGGGCGTCAGGCGTTCGGTCTGCTAACGAACCGACGAGTTGCTCTGGCGTGCTTCGGCTGCGGATGGATTTCTCAAGGTCCGCTAGACATTCGACAAAGAAGAGCGGTGTGATGTTCGACACGTAGAAGTTGTCGAGCAAAACTGCTTCATCTAGATTTAGGCTTTCGAGCGAGGATTTGTCGAAGATGAGAATCGGGCCTTGCGGCATACTTAATTCCCTCCGCTGGTTAATCGCGGTTTGAGCCGCTCGCTGCGCTCAATGCTTTATTGACTGGATAGTGTAATCCGCCCCAACTGTCGAGAACAGGCCGTACACTCTTTAACCCCGTTCCCATGGCAGTTTCGCTGGGCAACTGCGCCGTGTTCCCGTATCATGTATTCAGCATCAAGAGCGAGTCGGACGTGCTCCGACTTCGCCAACCGAGCGCAAAGCGCCACGGTGGAATGCCTAGCAGGCAGATGCGGCAGATAAGGAGTCTGCAAAATGAATCCATCAGAAGACGCAAGACAGAAAGTGTACAAATCTATTCTCAAAACTGCCAGTAAGAGGCTTGAGCAGGCAGTCCCCGGCTCATCAGAGGGCGCGTTCGGCCATCTTTCGTTAGCTGCGGTATTGAATCTACTGTTCCTGCTCCGAGGCGAGTGGGGATCAATCGGAGACTATGTGACAACACAACGAGCCATTCGGGCTGTTGTCGGTGATGAGTTGCTCTGGGCTGAACCCCAGAAAGAAAGCCCTGCCCCGATTGAACTGGTCCAGTAACCGGGAGGTGGACGATGGCAAATACTTAGAGCGATGAGACACCGCAGCAACGGCGGAGCCGCCTCGCCTTCGTTGCCTCCATGAACGCAGACGTGGCATTTCGCGGTGTTCGGGACGGGCTATGCTATTTCGAGGTGCATTTCACGGACGACTTGGATGGGCCGGGTGTCGTTCTTTCTCTCCCGACTGACGGGCTGACCGCTGAGACGATAGCCAATCATGCCGCAGAAGTGGAATGGGACAGGCCGAGGGCGAAGTGAAATCAGGAGCAGTCGAAGCCACGACCCCGCTTACAGCCGAGCCTGAACTGGGCGAACCGCGATGCCCCAACGGGCATGACTCGGCGATCCCTCCGCGATGTCCTGCGCTGATGTTTGTTACCTGCTGGCACTACAGCACTCAAGCCACTTGGAATGAATATTGCATCTCGTGTGGCGTCCACCATGCGCCGTTCAGGATTTATTGGCGCTCGTTTCGCATGGATGACCAAGGCGTACCCGCGAAGAACCACTGCGGATACTGCGGCGCGAAGATGGTCAGCGGCAGGGCATCGCGGTGAGCAAGGGCGATGTTGTCCTCAGGCGTTCCATTGCTTTTCCATGACTTGCGCCAAATTCAAGGACGATAAAATGTAGGCAAAATGTAGGCAGCTAAACCATCGCTAATGTATTTTGGCAGTTTTTGTTCCGGTCACAATCCTTGTGGATTGCAGTTTTAAAGGACTTGGCATATAAATTGCTTGCCGTACTTACGGAATCCTAAGTCTGGTGCGTCTGCCAATTCCGCCACTTTCGCATGCTCACAATTATACAAAGTGGAGGGGGTTCTTTCGGAGTGTTCGGGGAGAATGGAGTACTTAGAATCCACGCTGCCGCTTGCATCAAGCAGGAGCGACAAAGCTCCCGCCGGGCGACGCGCTTGCCGGGGTGCGCCCGCGTTGCCAAGCGGGCTACTGCACTGCGTTGAGTCCCTGATAAATAAACATGCCTGCGAGCACCAGCAGCAGCACTCCAGAACCGGCGCCGAAAACCCAGACCGGGACGGTGAGCCGGTTGACCTTCACCAGTAGTTCCGTCTGTTCCTGTTGCATATGCTGGCTCGCGTCGTCGAGATACAACGACTCTTCCTCGTGCATGGTCAGCGTGCTGCGGTAGATGAGCAGAATGATCAGGCCGACAGTGAAAACACCCCACACGATCGCCAGGCCAAGCGTTAAAGGAGTCCATGTCCAAGTCATAAGCCACCTCGACAGTTTGCAAGCCCGTTGGGCGACTTCACCACGTCGAGGGGTGCGGGCCTTAGCCCACAATCCTCAACCTGGAGGAAGGGCCTAACGAGAGCATTATAGACCAGTTGGCAAGCGCAGCGAGAGGAATCGGCGGCTGGAACCCCGACATCTAATAACCTGGTTCGGTGCAAGTAAGCGTAGTCTGATTACGGTGCCAAGGGCTTGCCAGGCTCTGGTATAATGTAGGTACTTTAAAGCCAAGGAGATACGAATGGCCACGACAACCGTCCCAAATGTGAACACCAACGTCCCGGAAGTGAAGAAGACTCCGCCGGTTTCGCTAACGGCCAGCGCGGTTTCCAAGGTGAAGGAGATCATGGGACAGCAGAGTCCTGTGCCCGCCGGCCTGCGCATTGGCGTAGTCGGTGGCGGCTGCTCCGGCTTCTCCTATTCCATGCAGTTTGAAAACGCCGCCGGGATGATGGACAAGACCTTCGACATGGATGGACTGAAGGTGTTCGTCGATGCGACCTCGGTGATGTATCTCAACGGCTGCATCGTCGACTACGTCGAAACCCTGGAAGGCGCCGGCTTCAAGTTTGAGAATCCCAACGTGAAGAGCACCTGCGGCTGCGGATCTTCATTCAGCGTGTAAGTTTCAACAGGGAAGTCTTCCGCCACGCCCGGGAAGACTCTTCACGCAAATCTCGTGGAAGAAGACGGCCTCATCCCAGGATGAGGCCATTCCACTTTTTAGCAAACAAGTTTAAAAAACATGTTTAGCAAACATGGTCGATTGGAACCGGCTCACTGCTGTTGTGGCGGATTAGCAGGCGGCTGCGACGGCGACGAAGATGAGCCGCTATTGCCGAACCCGGAAGACTGCCCGAATGAACTGCCGTTAGAATTGCCAAAGGAACTGCCGTTTGAATTACCGAACGAACTGCCGCTCGAACCGCCGAACGGACTGCTGTTTGTTCCAGCTGCCGGTTGCGCACCGTTCAACCCGGGTTGGGTGAATGCCGCCAGCGATGGCTGATACGGCGTGGTGATGATTCCTCCGCGGTCGAGGGTGGGATCATAGAGAAACTGCCACTCGTTATATTTCTTCTTGTGGTTGTATTCACGAATGGTCGTTTTCTTACAAAGGCTGGCCACGCCGACGATCGGGCCGCTGGCGACGAGCTGCTGACCGCCGGAGTTCGTGTCCCCCTGTCCTCCCGAAGTCTGGCCAGCCTGAGACGGATCTGACCCCGACGCGGAATTCGTCCCCTGCTGCGCCGTTCCCTGTTGACCCGCGCCTTGTTGATCCGGGCCGGTCTGCGAGTTGGAGCCTGCCCCGAAACCACCGTTCGAGTTTCCGGATCCTGACGACTGCGAAAACACGCCGGAACTGTTAACTCCCGAATTGCCAAACCCCGAGTTGCCAAATCCAGAATTGCCAAACCCAGAACTGCTCGATCCCGAACCGCCGAAGCCGGAGTTGCCGGAAGCGCCAAATCCAGAATTACCGAAACCCGAACTGCTCCCCCCGAAACTACTCTGTCCCGCAGGCGAACCCACCGCGCTTGCGCCGGGGATGCTTCCGCCGCCGATGCTGAAGCCACCGCCCAGCGTTACCCCGGGCTCACCATAATGCAGCAGCCTGAAGTCCTGGCACTTGCCGTTCTTGCAGTTCAGCGGGTCTTTATAATGTTTGCGCAGATAGCGCATATTATTCGTGTTGTCGAGATCATCGAGCTTGGTGGGATAGCGGCTGAATTTCTTGTAGTAGTTCCGGATGGCCCGCGAGTACTGCACTCCGCGGTGGATCATTTCCGTTTCCTGCTCCCGCTGAAACTCATGCTGCATCGGGATAATCACTCCCGCGGCGAATACGGCCATCAGCGCGATCACAAGCAGCAGCGTGAGCAGGATATATCCCTCTTCACGGGGACGCCGGTCATCCGCACTCGGCGTGCGGTGCAGCGATTCGCGGATTTGGGCCGCGCACTTCTTCACGACGGGTTCCCCTGAGTCAGCGGAATGCTCTGCGCCGGACCGCTGACCACCAAGTCCTGGATCTCAACCGATGTCGCAGAGATTCGCACAACCTTGTAACGGCGGTCGACAATCTCGCCTTCGCCGGCTATGAAAACGTCTGTGTCCTTGGAAAGAAAAACCCTCCTGGGTTCTCCGGTCTGGCTGGCGAAGCCGAAGAACTTCAGAGGTATTGGAAGCTGTTGCGCCACAGCCGGCGGCGCGTATATCGGATCCTTTCCACCTGGCTTGCCTTTGTCCGTCGCACCGGGGGCCAGCGGAATGGGAATCACGGCATCCGGCTGCGATATGAAAATGTTTCTTCCCGAGCCTTCGTACTTGACCTGCTCCGCCGAGGCCAGTTGCTGCAAGTGCAGGGTGGGGTCCAAGTCCGGCGCCGGACGCACCTTCTTCGCTGTCGAGACTGAACCGTGATGCGCCCCGGTACGTGCGGTATTCGCCCCCAGCGCGTGCGGGTCGATCGCAGTCGTCACCGGCGCCGTCGAAGCGATGGTCGAGGAAGAAGGCACGAATTCGTAGGCAATGACCAGCAGCGCCACCACTCCCAGCGCGACCGCGATGATCATCTGCCTCCGGTTTTCGATTCCCAGGTTCACTACCCGCCCGCCTTCAGATAGGTTTCAAGTTTCATTTGCAGCTTGATCGGGCCCTTCTGTTCCCCGGCCAGCGTGATGCTGCTGATGATGAAAAACATGTCATCCCGTTCCAGGGCATTGATGAACTTGGCCAGCGAAACGTAGCTTCCGGCCAGGTTCGCTTCCAGTTCGACGGGATGCAACCCGCCGGCCTCGTCGTCATCCACCTTATACTTAGCCTGTTCGATGGTGACCCCATTGGCCATGGCCAGCTTGCCGAATTGCGTGGGGATTTCCGAGTCCTGCGCGGGAAAGCGTTTCTTGTAAAAGTCCCCAATCTGCCGGTTCGCGGTGATCACTTTCTTGTCCAGATCCTTCAGGGGCGCGACCTGCAGGGTTTTCAGCTGTAGTTCAGTGCGCAACTGGGTTAGTTCCTCACGGCGCGAATCGGTCGAGCCCACCAGCGGCGAAAACAACACAGCCGCGGCCAGGATGTCCACGCCCAGCAGGACGCCCAGGGCGATCTTCATGTTCTTCCGGGTTTGGCGCAGGTCTGGCATCAGGATGCGCTCCGCTTGGGAGCCTCCGTCTTCGGCGCGGGCGTCGGGGCCGGGGGCGGCTCGGGAATGTAAATCCCATCGATGGCGAATTGCACGCTGTCGCCGCTGCCGCTGGTTGCCGGAGCTTCCGCCTCGACGTAGGTCTGTGCGAAGTGCCGCGAATCTTCCATGCGGTGCGCCAGTTCCAGGGCCCGGTCGCGATCTCCCGCTACCACCATCTTCAGCGTGAGCTGATTGTCCGCGTCCAGTTCGGGATGAATCGAAACCAGGTGGACCCGCGCCGGCATCACTTTCTCGAGATCTTCCAGTACATGCGTCCAGGAAAGCGACTTGCGATCGATCAATTCGTTGAGAAACTGCGACTGGTCGCGCGTAGTGCGATTGCTCGGCTGACCGAGAAAATTCTCGGCCTGCTGCCGGGTCCGATCGCGCTGCGCGATCTGGGTCCGCAAATTGGCGATCTGGGCGTGATCGCGCCGGGCCGCGAACCAATCCGCAACCGTGATCGTCAGCAGGGCCAGCGTAAGGACCGCCGCCACCGCCAGAGCCGTTCCCCAACGCAGCCAGAACTGCCGCGCGTCTTCATAGGGCTGGCTCGCGAGATTGATGTCGAGACGCATAAGTTTGAATTGTCATCCTGAGGCGAACGCTTTTTTGCTCGCCGAAGGATCCAGGGGAGCCACCGCGCCGCGCCGCGGTTTTGCGGCGCAATAAGCGCGAGGCGACCTTCCTTTATGAAATCAACGCTCCCACCACGCCTACGAAATCAACGCTCCCACCACGCCGGCCATTCTCCAGCGCGGCACCGAGCCTCCATTGTTCGCTCCCAACTGCGAGGAACTCACCAGCTCCTGCACTTCTGCCCCGGTCTGCGCCTGCAGTGCAGGGGCCGCCCTGCCGATGTCGGAGACTCCCGCCACGAATATCTTTTCGATATTCAGATGATACGTATCCTGGAAGAACACCACCGAAGGGTAAACTTCCTCCGCCAGTTGCTCGCCCGTGATCGTAATCCCCCGAGTATTTTCCAGGGTGCGGAAGAGCTGAAGCAATTCTCCATTCAGGATGGCGATGCTGGTGGTGCGCGCATCCACCTTCACCACCAGCGTGGGACGCTGTCCCTCGGCAATACCCAGCGCTGCCAGCATCGACGGCAAGACCACGCCGGGGCTGAATCCGGCATCGCGGAACGCGGCCTCGTAGTCCTCCAGCACGCTGGCCAGGGCGACCGCCGCCACCACGCGAACGCCGTCGCTCGTCTTCTGCGCGTGGTAGGAAACTTTGGCCTTGTCCACGTCGAACGGCAAAGATTTCTTCAGGCGAAACCGCACGACGCTGGCCGCTTCCTCAGAGTCACCGGGCAACGTGTCGAACTCCAGCAGCACGACCCGCACGGCCGCGTCCGGGACCACCGCGATCACATCATGAGAGCGTCCCGCCACACCGCTCAGGGCGGCTTGTATCGCCTCACGCACCGCATCGCGCTGGCGAAGGTTGCCCTCGACCAGGTCTGGAATCACGCAACCTGGGGCCAGTTCGCGTGCCCCGCAAGCTTCCAGGCTGCGGCCATCTTCGGCCAGTCGGCCCACCAGCACGCGGTCGGCGGCGATCTCACACGCCAGCCGCGGCTTCGCCGGATTAGAGGCAGAACTCATTTCAGGATTAACTCTTTCTATAATTCAAACGCCGTATCTTCCTATTTGCAATACCTGACAGGGCACTTCAGGAAGAGGTCAGGGGTCAGGGGCCCGCGACCAGTAAGTTCGGAACGAAGTAGCTAGCCCCTGTCCCCTTGCCCCTGCTTTTCTATCGCATTGCTTCGATGAAGGTGACCTTATTAATTTCTTTTAACGTGGTCAGGCCGAGCCGGACTTTATCCAGCGCCGACTCACGCAGAAACCGCATGCCTTCTTCCCGGGCGGCGCGGCGGATTTCCGATGTCGGCCGCTTCGCCAGAATCATTTCCCGGATGCGGTCGCTCAAATCCAGCAATTCGTGAATCGCGGTTCGCCCGCGGAAGCCGGTTCCCGCGCACTCAATGCATCCCGGCCCTTCATACAACGCCACCTTCGACCACTGGGCGTAATCTAGTCCGCTGGCTTCGAGCACCTCCGGAGGATAATTCACCTGGGTACGGCAGGATTCGCAGATCAAGCGCACCAGGCGCTGCGCCAGAATGCAGTTCAGGGCCGAGACAAAGTTATAAGGCTCGACTCCCATATTCAGAAAACGCCCGATCACGTCGACCACGTTGTTGGCGTGAACTGTGGTGAAAACCAGGTGGCCGGTGAGGGCGGACTGAATGGCGATCTGTGCCGTTTCCGTGTCGCGGATTTCGCCGACCATGATTTTGTCCGGGTCGTGGCGCAGAATCGAGCGCAGGCCGCGGGCGAAGGTCAGTCCTTTTTTCTCGTTCACCGGAATCTGCGTGATGCCGCGTAGCTGATACTCGACCGGGTCTTCAATGGTGATGATCTTGTCTTCGTCGGTCTTGATCTCATTCACCGCGGCGTACAGCGTGGTGGTTTTGCCGCTGCCCGTCGGTCCCGTAACCAGCACCATGCCGTACGGCTCCTTGATGTAGCGGCGGAACTTGCGCAGGTCGTCTTCATCAAAGCCCACCACGTCGAGCGTGAGCGACTTGAACTTCTCGCTCATCGATTCTTTATCGAGCACGCGGAGCACGGCGTCTTCGCCGTGAATCGAAGGCATGATGGAGACACGGAAATCGATGGCGCGCCCGTTGTACTTCACCCGGAAACGCCCGTCCTGCGGCACGCGGCGCTCGGAAATATCCAGCTCGCTCATCACCTTGATGCGCGAGATCACGGTCGAGTGATGTTCTTTGCCGATGGGCGGCATAGCCTGCGTCAGCACACCGTCGATGCGGAACTTGATCTGTACGGAATCGTCGCGCGTTTCGATATGAATATCAGAAGCGCGCCGCTGCAGCGCGGTGAAAATTGTCGTATCGACCAAGCGGATGATCGGGCTGGTGTCGCCCGCCGCCGTCAGCTTGTCGATAGTCAGCGTCTCTTCGGCGCCAGTATTCTCGTCTTCCCGGATGATCTGAAAGCCTTCACTGGCCTCTTCGAGGACGCGCTGCGACTGCTCCGTCTTTTTGAGAATGTCGGAGATCTGCTTCAGCGTCGCAACTTTGGTGAGGATCCGCTTCTGCAGCAGCAGGCTGATCTCGTCGATCATCATCAGCTGGCTGGGATCGGCGATCGCAATGGCCAGTTTGCCGTCGGCAGTCTCTTCCAGCGGCACAAAGTTATAGCGGAACATCAGCTCAGGCGAGAACTTCTTGAAGAGCTCATGGTGAAGCTGGAAGTCAGTGAGATCGACAAACTCGCAGCGGTAGCGCCGCGCCACGTCCTGAGCGCGTTCCAGGTCGGTGATGGGATTCCCCGTCGTCGCCACCTGCCCGCCGTTCTCGCCGTGTACGAAAAGTGATTTCTTTTCCGCCATCGCCATTTCTCAAATCCCGTTGTCATCCTGAGGCGCCGTGCTTTTCGTCGCCGAAGAGCCTGCCCCGAGCTTGCCGAGGGGAGCCGTGCGCGCTAGTGCACTCCCTGCATTCCCAAACTGAAGATCGGCAAATACAGCGAAATCATCACCACCCCAACGAAAATCGCCATGATGATCAGAATCAGCGGTTCGATCAGCGCCATGGCCGCGCTCAACGCCGTCTGCACATCTTCTTCATAGAACTCCGCCACCGAATTCAGCATCGCCGGCAGAGCCCCCGTGGATTCGCCCACTTCCAGCAT
Organism: Candidatus Sulfotelmatobacter sp.; assembly: GCA_049584615.1. Lineage (GTDB taxonomy): Bacteria > Acidobacteriota > Terriglobia > Terriglobales > Acidobacteriaceae > Sulfotelmatobacter. The sequence continues at coordinate 1,586 of JBAUYE010000064.1, read as the reverse complement.
TTCCACCGCCAGGTCGGGAAAAACATTCTGTTCCTCCAGGCTCGCCGCCAAACCCTGGCCTTCGCGAACTCTCACGCTCGCCCGCATCACGCCCTTCAGAATGCGCCGGCTCGACATCGAACTGCCTGCGGTTTCCATCGAAGGCACCAGCGGCATCCCGCCCTCCAGCAGCGTAGAGAGCATCCGCGAAAAAGTAGCCACCTGATGTTTCAGCCGGATCCCGCCCAGTAAAGGCAGGCTCAAAATCACGCGGTCAATCTGGTCGGCGCCGGAATCCGTTTTCCGCCATCGCCAGAATAAAAACCCAGCCAGCACCACCCCCACCACAAAAAAGGGAAAGTATTTCTGCGCATTCACGCCCACCGCCAGCATGAACAGCGTGATCGCCGGCAGCTTCGCGTCCAGGCTGTTGTACAGCTCCGCGAACCTAGGCACTACGTAAGTGAACAGAAACATCACCATGACCGTTACCACGGTGACCAGAAGCGTGGGATAGATCAACGACACCGCCAGCTTCTTGCGGAAGCTCATCGTCATCCGTTGAAAGTTGATGTAGCGGGTCAGCACTTCATCAATGTTTCCGCTCTTCTCGCCTGCCATCAGCGTAGTGGTGTAAATCTTCGGCACCACGGCGTGGGTAGAGAAGGCAGCCGACAACAACTCTCCGCCCTTTACCCGCTCGCGCACGTTCTCCAAAATCTGCCGTAGATTCGCGTCCTTTTGCCGCTTGATCAGCAGATCGAGCGAGTTCAAAATCGGCAGCCCGGCCTTAATCAGCGTCAGGAACTGCTGGTTGTACACCAGAAACGAGCTCTCCTTAAGCTTGCGCCCGCCACGCCCAAAGCCGCCGGAGAGCATTCCCTGAGGCTTTACCCAGTGCACCAGGTAGCCCTGCGCGGCAAAGCGGTCGCGCACCTCGGCCACGGAATACCCATGCTCCACTTGCTGGTGGGTGTGACCCCGATCGTCTGCGATTTTTATGACGAATTCCGCCATTTATCTCAGTTCGAGCAATTGCTTTTTGTGGGAGGAGCCGCGCAAACGGTCTCGCCCCAGTTTAACATTCCCGCTTCCGTTCCGACCTGAGCCCACCGCAACCCCAAACCCTTCCACTATCGCAAGTCACCGGCCCAACAACCCTCAGGGCCCCAACTCGCCTTCAACCGTCTCCGTTCCCGCCGGAGGACTAAACTCGAACCGCCCCTTCGGAATGCTCACATCTTCCTTCTGATCGCTGAACCGGTATTCCGTAACTGACCCGTCTACGTCGTTGATCACGATGCGCACAATCTGATGCTCCGGAGTCACTTCCAGCAAAATCTCACTAATCCGCTCAGCCAAGGCCTGCGGCACGCCCCGCAATACCACATCCCCGGCAACCACAGGCGACACATCAGGAGCCAACGACAACCCCCGCAACTCCTTTTCCAGCTTGCTCTTACCTAGCAAAAACGCAAGTGGAGAGCGAATGTCGTCCAGCTTCCGGGCATCCGTTTTGCGCGCCTGCCGGTCGCCCGGGACATAAAACCACGCATCTCTCCCATCGCTCACAAACAGCTTCTCCCTGGGAGAACGGTACTCCCACC
>JBAUYE010000063.1:0-17672 GCA_049584615.1 Candidatus Sulfotelmatobacter sp. | reverse complement strand
GGTCTTGGTCCAGCCCTGCGCCACCGTGATCAGCAGCAGGCGGCCATCATTGTCCAGGCTCACCTCCGGCCAATCCTCCGGATCGCGCCCCTCGCCAAAAATCGGCGGATCAGTCGCAGGATCGGTTCCCAGCAGGTGATAAAAGACATGCCGGTTGTAACGCTCCTGACCCTCAGGCACGTCCCCTTTGTTGGGATACCGCGTGTAATAAAAACCGGAGTTGTCGAGCGACCACGCAACGCTGGCCGCGCGCGTGCGCTCGATCGTATCGAGCAAAAGAGTGCCAGTCTTGGTATCGATAATGTGCAGCGTGCTCATCTCCGACCCGCTCCGCGAAGTCCCGTAAGCAACATATTTCCCGTGGTCAGAGGGATAAAACCAATCCAGAGCAACGGTGCCATCCGCCGCGAGCTGGTTCACATCCACTAAGGCGCGATCTTTTCCGTCGAGTCCTTCGCGCACATAAAGCACCGGCTGGTTCTGCATTCCTTCCCGCCGCGTATAGAAGTAATATCTTCCCGCAATCCGCGGCACGCCAATGCTCCCAATGCCAAGCAATTCCGTGAGCCGTTTATGAATCGCATCGCGTCCGGGCAAGGGATCGAGCACCGAGCGGGTATAAGCCATCTCCGCCGCAACCCACTTCTGCGTGTCAGAACTTGTCCCATCCTCGAGCCAGCGATACGGATCAACAATCTTCGTCCCATGCAGATTCTCTGTAACCGGCCGCATCTCGGCCTTGGGAGGACCAACCGGCGCAGAAGTCTGCACCTCCTCTCCCGCATAAACCGCAGCCCCCATAAAAACCATAAGAGCAGGAACCCAGATCAACCGAAAGCCCGCACCCATAACCACCTCGCAGCAAATCCAGAACCGCTTAGACTACCAAAACCCAGCCAGCACATTGGAGGCGCGATCAGGCGCCGTACAGTATTTTCAGACTCCGCAGCGGGATGCTATGATAACCAAGCAAGCGCGCGCTCCGCGCGCGCTTCACCACACTCCTCAGTAGCTCAATGGCAGAGCATTCGGCTGTTAACCGAAGGGTTGTAGGTTCGAGTCCTACCTGAGGAGCCATTCTTTCAATGGCTTAGCCTTCTTTGCGCTCTGTTTGCGCTCCGTTGGTCGGAAAAGCAATCTGAGCCACTTTGCTGCTCGCGGTAGTCATCTCATCCGTTACAACATCGCCGTAAACATTGAATGTGGTTCTAATGTCCGCGTGGCGCATCATTTTTTGCTGCACGGCCACGGAAGTGCCCACGGCATCAAGCCATGAACGGTAGGTATGTCGGAAAGCGTGTGTACCCAGATGGCCGATTGCCGCGATTTTTGCGGCTCGCTCCAGCTCACGCCACACGCCGGTGTAAGAGTACGGCAGTCGGCCGAGTTTGACCTGGCTTGCAAAGACCCAATCTTCAGCCGTCGAAAATTCGGAAGGTCGGAGGCCCTCAGAGGCTCTTCGACTGGGTTGTGGCGCGCCGAAACCCGGATTGCATTCTGTTGATAGCCTCGAATCCGGTGGGTGTCCTGAGTTCTCGCAATGATGCAAAGGGCAGATATTCCGAGATTCTCATTGTGATGACTAGTTCGCGGGAGCCTGCAGCGTTTTCACCAGCCACGGGATAATCACCTGCTTGAAGATCCGCGGGTCGGGCCAGACCCCGACCTGCCGCCCAAGATGCCCACCGCGAGGATTAATCCAAGCTTCTTTGGGCACGTCGCCCTTGCTGAGGAGCAGATACTCGTCTTCGATGGGAACCTGGGTGTCGAGCACTCCCGCGAGAATCAGCATGGGCGCCATCGGCTTGCCCAGCAGTCCCTCGTGCACGAGCGAAAGCTTGGGAAGATAGTCAGCCAATTCATCGAGCGTGCGCACGCCTTCCAGAATGTTCATGAGCGCCGGCACCTGATCGAACAAGTATTCGCGATTGCCCAGCAGCGAGTTCATCAGGAACTCTTTCTGAAAGAACTTATCCACCGGCGGAGACTGCGCACTGCAGCCGCGCAGGCGCGCGTGCTCAACGATCGCCATCTTCGTGGCCCAGTACGCTCCCCAGCTTACGCCGTGCATGGCGATGCGATTCTTGTCGATCTCCGGCCGTGATTGCGCGTAATCGATCACGCGTGACAGCATTCGATCTGCCGTCTCACTTACCTTGATGGGATTCTGCCCCGTCCCCGGACCATCGACCGCGAGATAGCCGATTCCAAAGGGAAGAATCGCGCTGAAACTTTCCGTCAGATCTTCCTTGCGGCTATCCAACCCATTTACCGCAATGACCAGCGGCACTGGCCCCTTCGCATCCTTCGGCAGGCGCAGGTAGCCGATGATTTCCTTGCCTTCGAAAGGAATGTGCACCACCTCAAGCGGCGGATCGAAGAACTTCGCATGATCCAGAAACGCTTCGAGAGCTTTTTCATACGAGCGCTGCTTGCCAGGGGACGCCGGAATCGGCCAGCGTCCGAACGAGTAAAGGCGCCACGCCCGGATGTAGTCTGCATTCGCCTTCGCGGGATCAGACTTCTCCAGCGCCTTGGCTTCGTTAAAGTAGCGATCGGCCACGCGCATGAATCCCGCGGCCCATTCGTCTTTGTCGCTGGTATGGATGCTCTCGAAAGCTTCTTTCACATCGCCGGGATCAAGCCCGATAAGAGGGTACTGGCCGACCTCGGCCCGATGAATGGCCTCGGTCTTGGTTTCATCGATCGTGCGTTCGTGGCGCTCTCCGTTTTGAGCGGACTGAGCGGAAGCGAAAATGAGTGTAAACCATACCAAGAGAGAGCCTGCCAGGAAATATTGTTTTAACGTGTTCATAACTTTATCCGTTCCCTCTGGCTCGCGAATCGCGCGAGCGGTCTACGTAGAAAAAGCCGGAGGGAACTGCGTCCGGCTCGCTTCACTTCTTCGAACCTGACCGTGCATCTAAAATGTGAACTTCGCCCCGAGCTGAATCGAGCGCGGACCGCCCGAGCCTACGGCCGGGTTGGCAGCAGCGATGTCCGGAGTGGCGCAGCCGCAGCCGAAAGGACGAACCGACGGATCATTCAAGCCAAATCCATTTTGTCCGCCGTAAGGATTTGCAAAGTTCGGATGGTTGAGGATATTGAAGAACTCGATGCGGCCCTGCAGCCGCATGGTTTCTCCAAAGTGGAAGTTCTTGGCCAGGGAGAAATCGAAATTCTTGAAACCAGTGTCCTCGAACATGTTTCGGCCCATGTTGCCGAACTGGCCCAGCGGCGGAGGAATCATGACGGAACTGCCGTTGGCGTAGCAGCCAAATAAATTCAGCGATGCGTTCGACGGACCGACCGCAGCGCCGTCGACTGCCACAGCCTGTGCCTCGCACGCCGGATTGCTCGCTCCGCCGAAATACGGAATCCCCGAAACTCCCGGCTCGGACTTGAAATCCGAGGTTTTTCCGTAGAAGCTCCAACGAATCGGGCTGTTCGCAGGCGGACTGACGGGCAAGGGGCCAATGCCGGCCGCGTCCGTTCCTTCGTCCATCGGACCCCATGGCTGCGGACTTTCCAAAGTGATGATGGAGTTGACTTCCCAGCCTTCCCGCATTTGCCCAAAGCCCGTCCGTCCGGGGATCGCGTAAGTGAGGGAAACTGTGAGCCGTTGCCGCAGGTCGAAGTCGCTGCTGGCATACTCGGCGGCGACGTTATGAGCGTTCTGCGGCAGGCCGGAACCGTAACCGAAATCCCAGTTCGCTCCCACATCATCGAGCGCGTGTGAGTACGTGTAGCCCGCCACCATGCTCAGGCCGTGGTAATCGCGTGCGTTCAGCGTGACTTGCAATCCGTTGTAGTTCGAGCGGTAGACGTTTCCCATCTGGAAAATGTTGGCCAGATAGGGGAACTTTGAAAAGAAAGGTTGATTGGTCTGTTCGCCGTTGTTGGCGTCGTCAACACAGTTGTTGTAGCCCATCGCCGCACTCTGCAGACAAAGCGTGAGTTCACCTGTTGGGCCAGTGCCCCATCCTGACCCCACCGGCGGCTGATTAATATCGCGAATGCCCGTCAGATTCGCTCCGTGATTGCCTACGTAAGCGGCTTCGATGGACAGATTCGGGGTGAAGGCATGCTGCAGGTTCAAAGTCCAATTCCACACGTACGGTGTGGTGAGGTTCTGGTCGACAGTCATGATGGGGCACGGGCTCTTGAAGCAATTCACCGTGCTCCTGCCATAAAGCGGCCCGTTCGCCGCGTCCCAGGTAACGGGGTAGTTCGCGATATTCTTTACTGTCACATTACTCGTAGTAATCGTGCCCCCGGATGTATCTCCAGCGGCATCGATAGGAGCGCCCGTCGGAACGCTGCCCGGGCCGAAGGCATTGTTGAACGCGACGAACGACTGCCAGTTCACTGTCTCGTAAATCAACCCGCCGCCGCCGCGCAGGACGGTCCGACCGTTGCCGCCAATGTCCCAGGCAAAGCCAAAGCGGGGGCCAAAGTTCTTGTGATCGGGGTTATAGAGGCTGCTGATCTGATGGCCCACCTGCACCATGCCCACATTCGGATCAAAATTTCCCAGCAGATTGTTCGCTTCCTGGGGAACGCTGCTGAATTCATAGCGGACACCGAAGTTGATCGTCAGAGTTTTGCTGGCCCGATAGTCATCCTGGAAAAACCCAGAGTAAGCCCAGTTATGCAGGTGCAGGGTCGGATTTCCCACCTCGACGGTTGATTTAAGCGGCGCTCCGGCAAAGAAGTCTTCGAGCGGGCTCGAAGCCACTGGCGCACCGGTGGGAGGGGGACCGGGACTAACAACCCCGCCGAGGAAATTCACGCTTCCTCGGGCGTTGCCGTACGAGGCATTGTTGACCCGGTCATAATGGAGTTCGCCGCCGAACTTCAGGGCGTTCTTGCCCACGGTATAAGAAATGTGATCGATAAACTGCGTGATCGAATCGGGTCCCTGGAACTTCGGCCACTTGAATCCGCCGAGTGTCGTGAAGTAACCGCCGAAACCGATGCGCGGCAGGCCTCCTGTATTGGGTCCGGTCACACCTGTATCCAGACCGTACGTCGAAGCCGGAGTGTTGAGGTCGGCCGGCAGAGTTGGCTGATAGAGCCGGTTGTAGCCGACGCGTGCCTCATTGACTAACCGCGCACTGGGATTCCAGACCCAGTTGCCTCCCAACACCTGAGCCCGGGTGTGAATGTCAGAGAGCCATTTCTGCTGCAACTCGGGAAAGTCTTCGACGGTTCCGGAGTTGTTTCCAAAAAAGTACATCCCGCTTATGGTGCTTCGCTCATTTAACGAGTAATCCACCTTGCCAACAACATTATCGACATGGACGACATTATTAAATCCGTTGGGGATTGCAATTGCGTCGGTGGCGGCGAGAGCCGTGCCAATATCCGTCTGGTTGTTCGTTACAAATCCTGTGCCGTTGCACGTTACGGCGCCGCCCGAAACCGTACATCCTGAAATCAGCTGGCTCGCGCTGCTTATTGGATTTGCCGGATTGATACCGAACGACGCGGCAGCAGGCTCGAACAGATCCGCGATTGCATCCGGAATACTGTTGGCGCAGTCGCCTGCAAAGCCGAACGGACAGTTGCTTGGCGTCTGTGGCGCCATGTGCACCATCGAGGGACCGGTGACTCCTCCGTACGAGTTGCCGACGTTATAGCGCTGGCCTTCGTAGGCGCCAAAGAAAAATGCCTTGTCCTTGATGATCGCACCGCCGAGGCTGCCGCCGAATTGCTCCAGCGTGCGGGTCAATTTTGGATTCGGGGAGTCGTTGAAGTAGTTGCGCGCGTCCAGGTGGTCTCCATCGCGGCCAAAGCCAAAAGCGGTTCCGTGCACTTTGTTGGTGCCCGATTTCAGGCCCACGTTAACCACCGCCCCCGGCTTCCATCCATATTCTGCCGGTGGGTTTTGTTGCACGTTGAACTCCTGAATCGCATCGATGGGCAGAATGGTCGCGGAGTCACCTGCGATGCCTGAACCGTTAATGATTGCCTGTCCGGAATAAGGTTCGCTGTTGAACAGGCCCTCGACGTAATAAGCATTGTCTTCGGCGCGCAGGCCGTTCGCGCTGGTGGTGGAGAATCCGCCGCCGGGATAACGCACCACACCCGGACGAAGCTGCAGGAGATTTTCATAATTGCGGCCGTTGAGCGGCAGATCGTTAATTTCCTTGTTGCTCAGTGTGCCACCTAAAGTGGAGGAAGTGGTGTTGAGCAGGGGAACTTCTTCGGTGACGGTGACGACTTCAGAAACGTCGCCGGGCTGGAGACTGAAATCAGCCCGCACATCGGTTGCGACCTCGACCGTAACCGCGGGCCGCTCGACCGCTTTGAAGCCCCTAGCTTCGACGTGAATCTTGTAGATTCCGGGAATGAGGTCGGGGGCAACGTAATCCCCCGAGGTGTCAGTGGCGAGAGTTCGCGAAGTGCCGCGCTGCACGTCGGTGATAACCACCTTGGCGCCGGCTACGGAGGCGCCGCTTTGGTCCGTGACTGTACCTAACACGCGTCCGGCAGTGAATTGGGCCGGCGCAGTTAGACTCAGGGCGCTCAGTAGGAAAACCAGGAGAGCAATCCGAATAGCTAAAGTGATCGTGTGACCCGCGGACATGGCGGTGCTTCGGAGCATCATCGCATCCCTCCGTTTACTGGTCCGACAGCCATACCACTGGCGTGCGAACGAAGTCAAGCGATTTCTCCGCTGCAGGCCAGTTCTAATCCCCTTCGGAGCCCTATTGGTAAAGTTTGTGCGGAATCTGCGATTCAACGCATAATCGTCGAATGGAAGCAGTCCGCTGGGAGGGGTTGCTTTTCACGCGGAAGGAATGGTATTGTCCTAGCGATCATACCACCATACCTAAAGACCTTTACTTGTCCTCTGTTATCGCCAAGACGGCAGAAACCGCGCCATCCGCACTGGACCTGCGGTATAGTAGCCAGACCATCGCCAGTTTCCCAAAACTGGCCGCTGCGGGAGAGCACTCTGTGTACAAAGTTGTCCGAACGTCTCGGCTGTATGAGCAAATCGTCCAGCAAATCGAAGAATCCGTCCTCAATGGATCACTGAAACCGGGCGACCAGCTTCCCGCCGAGCGCGATCTCGCCCAGCGGCTCGGGGTGAGCCGCACGGCTGTGCGGGAAGCCGTCAAGACGCTGCGCGAAAAAGGTTTGGTTGAAGCCTACTCCGGCCGCGGCACCTTCATCACCAACGGAACCTCGCAGGCGGCGCGCCAGTCGTTCGACCTGATGGTGAAAATCGGCCAGCAGGGCCAGCAGGAAGGGTTGCCGTATCTGGTGGAGTTGCGCCTCGCACTCGAACCGGGAATCGCCGCGATGGCAGCGGAGCGCGTCACGGATGAAGATCTCAAGGCGATGCGGGAAGCCGTCGCGGTGATGGATCGCGCGCAGGAAAATGCCGAAGCCTACATCGAGGCCGATCTCGATTTTCACCTGGCTCTGGCCGAGGCGGCCGCCAATCCGCTGATTCTTTCCTTGATCGATTCCATCGTTGGACTGCTGCGCGAGCAACGCATAAAAATTTTTAATGTGGAAGGCGGGCCGCAGCGCGGTCAGTTTCATCACAAACGCATTCTGGAGGCGATGGAGCGCCGCGATCCGGAGATGGCCCGCGGCGCCATGCGCGCCCACCTAGAGCAGGTGCGCCAGGATTCCCGGATTCCCTCCAGCGGCAAGGAGCCCGGGAAACATGAGCCCGCCGGTTCCAAAATCATTGCGTAAGCAGATCTTCATAACAAGGTCGAAGTCGAGGGGTGGATGGCGAAACTCGGATTTATCGGTTTGGGTGTCATGGGCGGCCAGATGGTCAACCGGCTGCTCAGCAAAGGTCACACCGTCATCGGCTACAACCGCACCCGCGCCAAGGCGCAGTGGCTGGTTGAAAAAGGAATGCAGTGGGCCGACTCCCCGCGCGCCGTTGCCAGCGCGTCCGACTTCATCTTTGCCATGGTGACTAACGCCGCTGCGATCGCGGCTATCACCGACGGTCCTGACGGAATACTGGCTGGCCTGAGCCCCGGCAAGATTTTCATCGACATGAGCACCATCAGTCCTACGGTGAGCCGCGGGTTGGCCGTCAAGGTACGCGAGAAGGGCGCCGACATGGTCGACTCGCCGGTTTCCGGCAGCGTGATCACTCTACAGGAAGGGAAGCTGTCGGTGATGGTGGGGGGACGCCGCGAGACATTCGAAAAAGTTAAGCCCTTGCTGCTGGATATTGGCCCGAAGGTCACTCACGTCGGCGACAACGGTCTCGCGCTCGCCATGAAGATCGCGGTGAACCTAAGTCTGGCCGTGCAGATGCTGGCGTTCTCCGAAGGCGTGTTGCTGGCTGAGAAGAGTGGCATCGCCCGGGAAACCGCAGTCGACGTGCTCATCCACAGCGCGATTGCGTCGCCCATGATTCAATATCGCGGGCCCTTTGTGCTGCAGCAGCCGGAAGAAGCGTGGTTCGACGTCAACATGATGCAGAAAGATATGGTCCTCGCGCTGGATCTGGGCCGCCAGCTCGACGTGCCTTTGCCCTCGACAGCTGTGAGCAATGAAATTCTGACTGCGGCGCGCGGCCTGGGCTGGACGAAATACGATTTCGCTTGCATGTTCGACGTGTTGGCCGCCATGTCTGGAGTGACCACACCAGTTACCGCGGGACCCAAAAAGAAATGACAACTGCTACTTCCAATCCTGAATCTGGCCGTGAGACTTCTACCGAAAAAGAGAAGTGGCTGCGCGCCTATCGCCAGATGTTGAGTATCCGCCTGTTTGAAGAGCAGGTGAACGAGATTTACACCCGCGCGCTCATGCCCGGACTGGCCCACCTGTACAGCGGCGAAGAAGCCGTGGCCGTAGGAATTTGCGAAGCTCTACGCATCGACGATTACATCACCAGCACGCACCGCGGCCACGGACATTGCCTGGCTAAAGGTGCGTCGCCGGATCGCATGTTCGCCGAGTTGTTGGGAAAGGAAGCCGGCTATTGCCGCGGCAAAGGCGGATCGATGCACATCGCCGATCCCGCCACAGGCAACCTGGGCGCTAACGCCATCGTCGCGGGCAGCGTGGGCATCGCCACGGGTGCGGCATTTTCTGCCAAGACCCTGGGCACGGATCGCGTCGCAGTCTGCTTTTTCGGAGAAGGCGCGCTCGGCCAGGGATCGCTCTACGAAGTGATGAACCTGGCGCAGTTGTGGAAGCTGCCCGTGATCTATGTCTGCGAAAACAATCAGTACAACGAATACACGCACTACGCAGAAACCACGGCAGGCACTATTCTCGGCCGCGCTGCGGCTTTCGGCATCGAGGCTGCGAGCGTCGACGGACAGGACGTGCGCGCCGTTTATGAAGTTGCGACCAGGCTGGTGAAGCGCGCCCGCGCTGGAGGCGGACCCGCCTTCCTGCAGTGCGACACCTACCGCTACAGCGGCCATCACGTCGGCGACATCAATCGCGAATATTACCGCTCGAAGCAGGAAGAACAACACTGGAAGACAGATCGCGATCCCATCACAGTCTTATCGAATTGGCTCTGCGCGCAAGGCTATGCCGACACTGCATCCCTGACTCGAATTACATCAGAGGTTCGCGCCACCATGGAAGCAGCGGTGAAGTTCGCCATAGCAGCGCCCTATCCCAGTGTGGACGAAGTGGGGAAGCATGTCTATGCCTGAACGTGAGCTCACATTTGCGCAGGCAGTGCGCGAGGCGCTGGCCGAGGAGATGCGGCGCGACCCCCACGTCTGCATCTTCGGTGAGGATGTCGCCGAGGCCGGCACGCCATTCAAAGTTCTCTCGGGATTAGTCGAAGAGTTCGGCGCCGGGCGTGTGGTCGACACTCCTATCTCCGAAGCCGGCTTTACGGGCGTGGCTGTGGGCGCGGCCATGACTGGCATGCGTCCAGTGGTCGACATCATGTTCGGCGACTTCATTACTCTCACCATGGACCAGATGGTGAACCAGGCCGCCAAAGTTCATTACATGTCGGGCGGGCACTGGAAAGTCCCCATGGTAATGCGCACCACGCTGGGCGCAACCCGGCGGTCGGCTGCGCAGCACTCGCAATCGCTGCACGCCTGGTTCAGCCACGTGCCGGGACTGAAAGTGGTTTTGCCTTCGACCCCGTACGACGCCAAAGGCCTGCTGAAAACAGCCATCCGCGATGAAAATCCCGTCGTCTTCTTCGAAGACAAAATGATGTACAAGCTGAAGGGCCCGGTTCCGGAAGACGATTACACCATCCCGCTAGGGGTGGCCGATGTGAAGCGCGCGGGCAACGATATTACCCTGGTCGCCACCAGCAGCATGGTGCAAGTCGCGCTGGGCGTGGCGATTTTGCTGGAAAAGGAAGGCATCAGCGCCGAGGTGGTCGATCCGCGCACCACGTGGCCGCTGGATGAGAAGACGCTGATCGATTCGGCGAAGAAAACTTCGCGCGTAATCGTACTCGATGAAGGTTACGGCCGCTATGGCGTTACGTCGGAGCTTGCCGCCGTGATCGCCGAAGGAGCATTCTACGATCTGGACGCACCGGTGAAAAGAATGGGCGCGATGCACGTGCCGATTCCGTTCTCGCCGCCGCTAGAGGACGCAACGGTACCGACGGAGCAAACAGTATTTGAAGCAGCGGCAGTGATGTGCGGGAAAAAATAGCGGCGGCGTGCCGCCGGCTGTTGCGAGGGCATCTCGCCCTCGGCACGCCGGGCGAGACGCCCGCCGGACAGCCGCCGAGACGGCGGCGCTACGCGAAGGCAGGAGATTCCTTATGGCATTAAGAACTCACGGAACCATGGCAGTCGATTGGGAGCAGCGGATCGACTTCGATCGCCTCCGCCGCGAGCGTCTGGCAAAAGCCAAGGCGCTGCTAGCGAAATCGGAGATGGGCGCACTGCTCTGCTTCGACATGAACAACGTGCGCTATCTGACCTCGACGCACATCGGCTCCTGGGCGCAGGACAAAGCGAACCGCTTCACCCTGCTGCCGCAGAACGACGAGCCAATTCTTTGGGATTTCGGCTCCGCCGCCAAGCATCATCAATTAAATTGCCCGTGGCTTGGTGAGCGCTCACGCGCAGGAATTTCCATGCTGCGCGGCGCCATGACGCCGGAAATGGGACGCGCCGAAGACGTCGCCAAGAAAATTCGCATCGAACTCGAAATGCGCGGCCTGCACAAAGAGCCGCTGGGCATCGACATCATCGAACTCCCGGTGCTGTTCGCGCTGCAACGCGAGGGCATCAAGGTAGTCGATGGCCAGCAACTCATGTCGAACGCCCGCGTCATCAAGACGCAGGACGAAATCTCGCTGCTCAACACTTCCGCCATGATGGTCGACGCCGCCTACGACGAGCTCTACCGCGCCATGAAGCCCGGACTGCGCGAAAACGAAGCCGTCGGCCTGGTCAGCAAAGTTCTCTACGATCTCGGCTCCGAATACGTCGAGGCGGTGAATGCAATATCCGGCGAGCGCTGTAATCCGCATCCCCACGTATTCTCCGACCGCGTGCTGCGGCCCGGCGATCCCGTCTACTACGACATCTTGCATTCCTACATGGGATATCGCACCTGCTATTACCGCTGCTTCACCGTCGGCTACGCGTCGCACGCCATGGTCGATGCCTACAAGCGCTGCCGCGAATATCTCGACGCGGCGATCGAACTCGTTCGTCCGGGTCGCACCACCGCCGAGATCGCCGCAGTGTGGCCGAAAGCGGAAGAATTCGGTTTCCCCAACGAAGAGTCTTGTTTCGCGCTGCAATACGGCCATGGCATCGGCCTGGCGATCTGGGAAAGGCCAGTGATCAGCCGCCTGGTTTCGTTCGAGCATCCGGTCACGATTGAGCCTGGCATGGTGTTCGCACTCGAAACCTTCTGGCCCTCGACTGACGGCTGGAGCGCAGCCCGCATCGAGGAAGAAATCGTCGTCACGCCGACGGGACACGAAGTGATCACCCGTTTCCCGGCGGAAGAACTGCTGGTGGCGGGCGCGCACTATTTCACGGTCAACGGACCGCTGCCCACGACGCGAGAAACCGAAGCTCCGCCGAGCGACCGCGTCATCGAGATGATCGAAGCCAGCGCAAAAACTGAGCGTGTTGGAGTCTCGGACTGAAGGCCACAAAGTAGCCCTCCCCGACTAGAACATTATGGCTTTTAGTGTCGTTATGCCCGCTCTCGAGATGGCGCAAGAAACCGGCAAGCTCATTGCCTGGCGAAAAAAAGAGGGCGAGCGTGTCAGCAAAGGTGAGCCGCTTCTCGAAGTCGAAACCGATAAAGCTGTGCTCGAAGTGGAGGCGCCCGCCGACGGCATCCTCGCCGGGATCACAGCGGCGGCCGGAGCCGATATTCCCGTCGGTCAGACCATTGCATGGATCGTGGCTCCCGGCGAAAAGCCTCCCGCAGAAAATGAGTCCGCAACGGCTGCGCCTGCAGCTCGAGGCACAACGGGATCACATACTCCTCCGGCTGCAGCCGGCGCTCCCGGATCTTCCGCAGTTAAGAGTGCGAGGATTTCCCCGAAGGCACGGCGTCTCGCGAAAGAATTGGGCGTGGACATTAGCAAGGTGCATGGTTCCGGACCAGGCGGCGAGATTGTTGCATCTGACGTGGAGGAGGCGGCCGCGCCAGTTGCTTCCGGTGCAGCCGCCAAAAAGTCAGACAACATTGAGATTCCCAGCTCGATAGGGCGACTCATGGCTGAACGCACCACGCAAAGCTGGACCACCGTTCCTCATTTCTTTGTTACGCGTGAAGTCGAGGCCGGCTCGCTCAATGAATACCGGGAAAAGCAGGGGCAGGAGATCGAACGCACGCACCATATCCGGATCACGCACACGGATTTGCTGATCGCGCTGACGGCACGCGTGCTGCAGAAGCATCTGCGGTTGAATTCAAGCTGGACTGCGGGAGGTATCCGTCTTCACCATCACGTGAACATGGGCGTCGCCATTGCGGTGAACGACGGAGTGGTCGCGGCCGTTATCCCCAACGCACATACCGCTAGCCTGGCCGAAATTGCTGCGCATCGCCGCGACCTGGCTGAGCGCGCGCGGGCCGGGAAGCTGCGCCCCGCCGACATAGCCAATGCTACATTCACGATCAGCAACCTGGGCATGCACCACGTGGATCAGTTCAGCGCGATCATCACGCCGCCGCAAGCGGCAATTCTCGCGGTGGGCAGCATAGCCGATCGAGTGGTGGCTGTCGAAGGTAAACCCGCGGTCCGGGCCATGATGTCGCTTACCCTGGCCTGCGATCACCGCGTCGTAGACGGCGCGCGAGCGGCGATGTTCCTGAACGACCTAGCGGGCGCGGTTCGCGAGCCGGAAAAACTGTCTTGAGGGAAATGCTGAGTGTTGAATCGGTCGGGGCGGGGGATTTGTACTGAAGCTGTGTCGATGCTGGTTCGAGAGTGGCTGTACCTAAGACGTGTCCCAACAATCGCAGCTGTGATGACCCGCGCCAATCTCCTGGACCGTCGATTGCTAGGAGACGGTAGGACAATTCGGGGACGTTGAACTGACTGTTTCGTGGTTTTGAAGCATTCTTCTCCCTGCCTGCCGGGATCACGCTCCGGTCGCCGGGAAAGCTGACTCCTGCGATATATTCAAAGCTATTAATTTCGATTGCAACGGCAGCTCAACGGAAAAGGTTGAACCGCTTCCGATTGAGCTTTGAACCGCTAGCGATCCTCGATGTTGCCGTACGATCCAATCGGCAATCGCGAGGCCAATGCCAGCTCCACCAAGATCGCGGCTTCTAGCTTTGTCCACACGGTAAAATCGTTCGAAGATTCTCGTCTGGTCCTGCTCTGCGATTCCGATTCCCGAATCGCGCATAGTGATAACGGCCTTGTCATTGCGTGTCTCCAGGCGTAGCTCGATGACTCCCGGGGCTGGCGTGTACTTGACTGCATTGTCAAGGAGGATAGCCAGCACTCGTTGCACAGCTGTTCGGTCCGCCAAGACTGACAACTCGCCATCAGCTACTATTTGCGTAAACCGCAGACCGCGGACCTCCACCAGTTGACGCCATTCGCCCGCGGTTTGCACGACAGCCGCACGCAGATCGAGCGGCACGAGGTGCAAGCTCTCACGCCCGGAATCAGCGCGCGCGAGACATAACAGTTCTTCAACCAGGGACGAGGTCCTCTCCGCCTCCAAGAGAATATGGCGTAAGGCTTCGCGATATTCGGCATCTCCCCTCGACTTCCGGAGAGCAATTTCTGCTTCGGTGCGGATGAGAGAGATAGGCGTTCGCAGCTCGTGTGAAGCATCCGCCGTGAACTGGGATACGCGGAGAAAAGCACTTTCAATGCGCTGCAACATTTCGTTCAACGTGTCCGACAACCGTTGCAGTTCGTCGCCGGTGGTAAGTTTCTCCAGCCGTTCCCCTAAATTGCTGCCGCTGATGCCGCGCGCAGTCCGAGTAAGCGCATCGACTGGAGATAAGGCTTTGCGACTGAGCCAGTATCCTCCAGAGGCCGCGGCAAGCAGCAAGAGAGGAGCGAACATCAGGAGATAACGCCTAAACAGAGATAGCGTGGCAACGATCTGACCCGCGGGAACGCCCGTTTGCACGGTGTAGAAGCGGCTGTTCACCTCAATTCTTTGGGTAAGGAAACGGAATGGCTGGTTCCCGAGCTGAACGTTGCGAAACGACCGGTGTTTGATGGTTGCCGGTGCTGCCAGCTCAAACTGGTTTTTCACGAGTGCAGGAGCGCGGAAGATCCAATTTCCATCCTCGTCGTAAATTTGCAGGAAATCGCCGGAGTGTTCCAGATCGTACGCCTCGGAGGCTTCTTCCCGAAGCTTGGGTACGTTCATGTTTTTCTTTTTTTGAGATTTCAGGAAATTTGTGAGGTCTTCGATTTGTGATTTCAATGCATCGTCGGCGACCGTATAAAGCTGTTGCCGGAGGGCAACCCACATGGCCATGCCGAACAAAAGCTGCGCCGCAGCAAAGATTGCCAGGTACCACAAAGTGAGCCGAGAACCAATGGAAAGTTTTTTCACGATTGCGACTCCAGATCCAGGACGTAGCCGACGCCGCGCACGGTGTGAATCAGCTTTTGGCGGTCATCACAGTCGATTTTATGGCGCAGCAATCGCATGAACGCATCCAAAGAATTGCTTCCCATTTCGCGCCCAGAAGCCGCAATCAGCATTTCACGGGGGACGACTTCGCCAGCGTGGAGCATGAGCCTCTCTAATAACTGATATTCGGTGCGTGTCAGGCTGATCCGTTTCCCGTCGCGATTAGCCTTGCGAGTGGAGATATCTAAGAACAAATCACCTATCTGCAGCTGAGTTTTTCGAGGAGCGGCCGCAGCCCGGCGCACCGCGCGCAAGCGTAGCAACAGCTCGGCGAACGAGAAGGGCTTGGTCATGTAGTCGTCGGCGCCGAGGTCCAGGCCCTGCACGATATCGGTAACGGAATCTCTCGCAGTCAACATCAATACAGGAGTGCGATTGTTCTCGACTCGCATGCTCCTCGCCAACTCGAATCCGTTCATCTTGGGCATCATCACGTCGAGAATGACCAAATCGAAATCGTGGTCCCGGACCATCTGCAGTCCTTCGCTGCCGTCAGCGGCACAGGAAACGGTGTGACCTTCTTCGCTTAATCCCCTGCGAAGCAATTCCAGCATTCTCCGTTCATCTTCCACAACCAACAGTTTCATGCCCGGCTCTTTGTCCTGCCAAACAACACAAGGGTAAACCGTGAATGCGCTGAGTGCGTTGAATCTGAAAAAACTTTAACCGTCCTTTAATAATGGCTTCATACCGGAAAACTACGATCGGTTTTCATTTCAATCGACTGGAACGTCTGTTGCAGAGAGCGCATTTCTGAGTGAGTTGAACCCTCGGAAATGCTGATCCGCCAATCTCGAACGGAACATTGGTTGTAAAGGAGCCAAAAGCATGAAGCGAAAGCAATCTCACTTCACTCTTTCCTGTATCCTGAGGATCGGAGCGTGCCTGATTTTTTGTGCAGCCTTCACAACCCCGTCGATCGCTCAGTCAGGGAGGGGCACCATTACAGGCCGCGCTACCGACACCACCGGCGCCTTGCTGCCAGGGGCAAGAGTGCGAGTGGAGCCCGGCGATGTGGTCGGTGCTACGAATCAAATTGGGGAATTCACGGTGATCAGCCTGGCGCCGGGCGAGTACAAGGTCACGATTGCCTATGTTGGCTTCCTGCCATACACCACGGACGTAAAGGTGATTGCCGGTCAAGCCACTCGCGTGGATGCCGTGCTCAAAGTCGAGGCTAAAGGGGAACAGGTAAATGTGGTTGCGGACGAGCTCGGTGTGGCGCAAGACATCAATATCCAGCGCACCTCCGACAATATTCTGGATGTGATGTCCGAGGGCGTGATTCAGAGCCTGCCGAATGAGAATATCGCCGATGTGGTAGGCCGGATGCCGGGCGTAAGTCTGGAGCGCGACGAGGGCGAAGGCAAGTACGTGCAGATCCGGGGCACAGAGCCGCGGCTGAACAACACGACCGTTGACGGAGTTGAGCTTCCTGCGCCCGAGGACAACGTGCGCCAGTTCAAACTGGACACTATTCCTTCCGACATCGTCGAGTCAGTCGAAGTGAACAAGACCCTGGCCGCCAATCAGGACGCCGACGCCATCGGCGGAACCGTGAATCTGGCGACCAAGAAGGCTGGCGATGTACCCACCCTGAAACTGGAGGGGATCGGCGGATTCACTCCCATCGAAAATACCCGTTACATCGGGCTCGTCTTGGTCACCGTGGGGCAGCGCTTTGGACGTGACAAGCGTTTTGGCGCGCTGTTTTCCGGGAGCTACGACTATAACGGCCGCGGAATTGACGATATCGAACCGAGCCCGAATGACACGGCTGTCCCGAGTTACGGCAGTATAGACCTCAGGGAATACCGGTACGAGCGCAACCGCTACGGTTTTGGTGGCTCGCTGGATTACAAACTGAAAGATCCAGCCTCTGGCCTCTACCTGCATTACTTTCTTTCCGATTTCAAGGACTACGGCAATAAGTGGGTCTACACGCTCAATGAAGGCGGCGCTCCAAAATTTAGCACTTCCCAGCGCGCGCCAGACTATGGGGCTGCTTCCGTTGCCATCGGTGGTAAACATGTCTTCAGTAGTTCGTGGTTAAGCTGGGAGCTTTCAGCAGCGCGGTCGCGCGAGGGGGGCGCTGCGGGCAATCCTGGTGCCGATTTCCAGCCGGTGGCAGGCAGCGCTTTGAGCAATCTCACTACATGTGTCAACACCCCCAGCCCCGACGTCCACCTGCCGCAATGGGACCCATCTTGCTTCGGCTCCCCAACCTTCGATCCGAACCAGTGGAGCCTGGAGGACATCAATACAACAATTGGAAACACCTCCCAGGTTAACCTGCAGGGGGCCATTTCCTACGCCAGGAATTATCACGTCGGTTCGCATTTCTCAACGTTCGAGTTTGGATTCAAGGTGCGCAACGCGCATAAGGGGCAGGACGCATATTCGCCAGTGTTTGACCAGACGCTTTTTATGACCGCTGTTAATCCCCAGGCACCGCCCGCGGCTTGTACCGGAATCAATCAATCCAACTGCACGCCGCTGATGACGCAATATCTGAGTGGATTCACGAATCCGCACTACTACTTTGGAGCTTACCCGCCCTACGGACCGGTGACTACTTTCTCCAAA
>JBAUYE010000062.1:0-6793 GCA_049584615.1 Candidatus Sulfotelmatobacter sp. | reverse complement strand
TCGATATTGCGTTACCCTGTTAGCAGCGCGGCGGGCGCGACTTCACCGTGCGATCGCAAAGAAACCGATGTCCCAGGAAGAAGAAATATTAGGCAAAGCCTACGACAGCCGCCTGATGGCGCGGCTGTTGAAGTATCTGCGTCCCTACCGTTGGCAGGTGGCGATCGCGCTGGTCTCGATCATCCTGAAATCCTTCGCCGACGTGCTCGGCCCCTATCTCACCAAGGTGGCGATTGATCGTTACCTTGCGCCCCGAGAGGCAGCCACCGCGACGTCTTCGGGCATTTGGAGTTGGCTTAGCCAGAACGCCATCACCGGCATCGCGCAGCTCGCTTCCATCTATGTCGGACTGCTGGTCTTCAGTTTTCTGCTCGAGTTCCTGCAAACTTATTTTATGCAGTGGACTGGCCAGAAAGTGATGTTCGACCTCCGCCGCCAAATCTTCCGCCACCTGCAACGCCTGCATGTCGCCTTTTTCGACAGGAACCCTGTCGGCCGCCTGGTCACGCGCGTTACCACCGATGTTGACGCCTTGAATGAAATGTTCACGTCGGGCGTGGTTTCCATTTTCGAAGACATCTTTGTGCTCGCGGGCATTCTGGGCGTGATGCTGTGCATGAACTGGAAGCTGGCATTGATCACCTTTGCCGTGTTGCCATTTATCGTCGTGGCCACCAAGATTTTTCGCGACCGGGTGCGCGATTCCTACCGGCGCATTCGCGTCGCTATTGCCCGCATTAACTCCTATCTGCAGGAGCACGTCAGCGGCATGGTCGTGCTGCAGCTCTTCAATCGCGAGCGCAAAGCCTACACCCGCTTCTCGGAAATCAATCGCAGCCACATGGAAGCGTACAAAGACGCGATCCTTGCCTACTCGCTTTACTACCCCGCCATCGATGTTCTTTCTTCGATCGCGATAGCCTGCGTCATCTGGTTCGGCGGCGCCGGGGTGATGCGGAACATTTCCGTGACCAGCGTCGCTGTGAGTTTTAATTGGAAGACGCTGGTAGCCTTCCGCCTCGTTCGCGGAGTTGCAGAGCTGGGCGTGCTGGTCGCCTTCATCCAATACGCGTTGCGCTTCTTCCGCCCGATCATGGACTTCAGCGAGAAATACAACATCCTCCAATCCGCGATGGCCGCCAGCGAACGCATCTTCAAGCTGCTGGATACACCCGTCGAGGTGGTCTCGCCCGCAGTCACGAAGCGCCCCGAGGGCCCGGGCCGCATAGAGTTCGATCACGTCTGGTTCGCCTACCGCGAAGCAGCGGAAGATCCAGCAACAAGTGATCCCGCCCCAGATTGGGTGCTGCGCGACGTCACATTTGCAATCGAGCCCGGCGAAACGGTAGCCATAGTCGGGCACACTGGAGCTGGCAAGACCACACTGATCTCGCTCCTGCTGCGCTTTTACGACGTCCAGAAAGGCGCAGTGACGATCGACGGAGTAGACGTCAAAGATATGGATCTCGTTGACCTGCGCAGCCGCTTCGGCGTAGTCCTGCAGGATCCATTCCTGTTCAGCGGCACCATCGGCGGAAACATCCGCCTAGGAACAGAACGCATTCAGGACGCAGACGTCGAGCAGGCTGCCGAAGACGTGAATCTCGCGGAGTTCATCCGCGCCCTGCCCAAGGGCTTCGACGAAGAAGTTCGCGAGCGTGGCTCCACGCTTTCCACTGGGCAAAAACAGCTCATCTCATTCGCCCGAGCTCTGGCGCACGAGCCGAAAATCTTGATTCTCGACGAAGCCACTTCCAGCGTCGATACCGAAACTGAATTCCGCGTGCGTGACGCGCTGAACCGCATGGTCGAAGGACGCACCTCGCTCATCATCGCCCACCGGCTCTCGACGGTGCAGCGCGCCGACAAGATTATCGTCATGCACAAAGGCCAGGTGCGCGAAATGGGCACGCACCAGCAACTCCTGGCCCAGCGCGGGATTTACTTCAAGCTGTATCAGCTCCAGTACAAAGATCAGGAGCTGAGTGTCGCGCCGGCGCCCCTTCGACGACCTCAGGGCCAGCTCTCGCCCGCGAATGTGGGCTTCACGGAGCCAGAAGTCACCGCCAGAGGGGATGACTAGGGCCGCGGCCTTACAATGCTCTCTTGCTCATCCTGATCTCAGCCGGCGAAGCTTCGGGAGAAATGTACGGCGCGCAGCTTATCGAAGCCTTGCGCCGCTGCAATCCACAGCTTGAATTCTTCGGCGTCGGCGGAGACCGCATGCGCGCCGCCGGCTGCGACACTGTGGTCGACGCGAAAGATCTTTCTGTAGTCGGCATCACCGAAATCCTCAGCCATCTGCCAAAAATCTACGGCCTATTTCATCATCTGATTAAGGAAGCCGACCGTCGCAGGCCCGATCTGGCCATCGTCATCGACTCGCCTGCCTTCAACTGGCGCGTAGCCCGGCAGATGAAGAAGCGCGGCATTCCCGTGGTCTACTACGTGGCGCCGCAGTTCTGGGCGTGGCGCCAGGGACGCGTCCGCCTCATTCGCAACTACGTCGACAAAGCGCTGGTGATCTTTCCCTTCGAAGAAAAGTTCTATCGAGACCGTGGAGTCGATGCGACCTTTGTCGGCCATCCCTTAGCCGACTTACGGCAACCAGCCATCGCACGCAACGACTATGCTGCACAATTTCATTTCGATTCCGCAAAACATTGGATCACCCTGATGCCCGGCAGCCGTGTCAAAGAAGTGCGGATGAACCTGCCGACCATCCTCGAAGCCGCCGCCCAGCTTGGCCCCGACTTCGAGTTTTTACTCCCGGTAGCTCCCACGCTCGACCGCTCCTTTTTGCAAAGCCTGATCGGCAAGAAAATGCCGGGCAAACAACGCGTAACATTCGTCCCCGAGTCCCGGCCCGCGCTGTTTCACTCCCGCGCCGGCATCATCGCCAGCGGAACGGCGACGGTCGAGGCCGCGATGATGCGCACGCCATTCGTGATGGTCTACCGGGTTTCGCCGCTCACTTACCTGCTGGGCAAGCCGCGAATCAAAGTCCCGCGCTTCGCCATGGTCAATCTGATTGCAGGCGAGCAGCTCGTCCCCGAGTTGGTTCAACACGACTTCACCGCACAAAATGTCGTTGCTCGACTGCGGGAAATCCTCCCGGACGGCCCTGCGCGCGGCCGCATGCTGGAAGGCCTGACCGAGGTGAAAGCCCGCCTGCACCCTCCACAGAGTACAGCAGAAGGCTCGACCCAGCACCCAGCATACCGCGCCGCCGAGATCATCCTGGCCCTGCCGCATCGTGGTTCGAGAGATGCGAGAAGCTAAAAGCTGCCCTCTAAACCTTGTGCTCCCAGCATCTTTTAGAGGAGAATCTTCATCATAGGGAAGTGGTAGGCCCATTTCCGGGAGACTCTCCTTAATGCAGATTCGCCTTCGGCGCGCCCAGAGCGTCCTGTCGAGTTCCCTTGCCCTGCTGGTATTGGCGTCCGTCGCGATCCCCTCGCGGGCTGCGGAGAAGGTCCACCTGCGCGTCGACGACTACCAGATCGAGGCCGAACTCACTCCTCATCTCCATCAGATTTCGGCGCGGGCCAAGGTCAAATTCACTGCCCTTCAGGATCTCACGGTCGCCGTTTTCGAATTGCACAATGATCTGCGCGTAACGCGGGTTCTCGACGACAACAACCAGCCGCTGTCGGCCGAGCGCGTCACACAGGATTCGACGATTCGCGTGCCGCTGCCCAATGGTCTGGCCAAAGACGCCTCGATGACGCTCACCTTTGAATACGAAGGCCAGCTCGAGACCGCCGACGACAGCCCGGTTCCCGGCCTCAAGCTCGCTTATGTCGGCGACGACACCAGCTACCTGCTCTATTCCGGGCGCTGGTTCCCGGTAAGCGGCTATGGTCTCAACCGCTTCACCTCAACCATCAGCATCACGGTGCCCGCGCATATGCTGGTGATCGGAAGCGGAAAATCCTCGATGACCGAGAATCCTCCGTCGACGAAGCCCAATAGCAACGGTCTTCCAACCAAAACATTTACGTTCGTCTATAACAAGCCCAGCTTCCCCGGCACCATCGTCGCCGGTATCTTCGAGGAATATAAAAGCGACGAAGCTGGAATGGACTTGCACGTTTTCTTCAAGCCCACTCACCAGAAACTCGCCCCGGAATACACCACCACCGCTGTTCAGGAGTTCACCTATTTCATCACCCTTTACGGCACGCCTCTATCGCAGAGGCTGAATGTAGTGGAACTGCCCAACGACACGGTCCCTTACGCCTGGGCGCCGGAAATTGCCGGCCTCGCCGGTCCATCCATCACGGAGAAGACCAACTACCGTCTGCTGGCGAACGCCATCGCTCATCAATGGTGGGGAGTTTCGGTAAGCCCCGCGACCAAGGATGATTGGTGGTTGACCGACGGCTTTTCCCGCTACTCGGAAGCCATGTACGTAGAGAGCGCGGCCGGCGCGGCCGGTCTTGAGGAAGCCGTCAAAGACATGTCGGTGGGCGCGCTCGCTTATGACACGGTTCCGCTCTCCAGCGCGAGCAAGCTTGATCCCTTTTCCACCGAGTTTCAGTCGCTGGTCACCGATAAGGGCGCGATGATTCTGCATATGCTGCGCTGGGTGCTCGGCGAAGACAAATACAACAAAACCATGCGCGAGTTTGCCGAGACCTACGCCGGCAAATCGGCCACCATGGACGACTTTCGCACCATCGCCGAAAAGTACTACGGCGATCAGCTCACCTGGTTCTTCTCCCAGTGGCTCGATTCCACGGGCGCCCCAGAATTCAAACTGAAATACACCACCTACCGCCTGGGTAACAATAAAGGGTTCCGAGTCACCGGAGAAGTTTCCCAGGATCTCGACTTGTTCCGCATGCCCGTCGATCTGCGCATTGACACCGACGGCAAAACCGAAGACAAGAAACTCGAAGTGGTGGGCACGAACTCAGCGTTTACCGTGGAAACTTTCGGACGCCCGCGGCACATTGCCATCGATCCCGACCATCACGTGCTCACCAATTCCTCGGGTGTGAGGCTCCGTGCTTCGATTCTTCGCGGCATGGCCCTGCAGCAGCAGGGCGACCTGGCGGGTGCGCTCGCCGAGTTCAACAAGGCCCTCGACCTCAACAGGAACAGCTCTTTCGCCCACTACCGCATTGCGGAGGTCTTCTTCCTGCAGAGAAACTACCAGTCGTCGGCGAACTCCTATCGCGCGTCCATCAACGGCGACGGCGAGCCGCGCTGGACTGAAGTCTGGAGCCACATCCAACTGGGAAAGATCTTCGACATCACCGGCCAGCGCGAGCGCGCGATCAACGAATACCGCCAGGCCATCCAGACCAATGACGACACTTTCGCCGCTCTCGAAGAGGCGCGAAAATATCTTGCCAAAGCCTTTGAGCGGCCGAAAAGCACTGAGTAAGAGTTAAAAGTCAGAGAGACGGCTTCGTGCTGGCAAGGCTTTTGTCTTCTTCTCTCTCGCAGGCCCAAATTGCAGGACGTCCCCTCGCAAGATCTCACGAGGCAATATCTCAGGGGAATGATGGTCGATAACAGGCACTGCGAATTGCCGCATCCCATTGAGCTGGCGTTGAATGTTCTGTATGGACGAAGCTTCTCCATCGCACGCTTCCGCAAAAGCCTCGAAGCGGACTTTCCGCAACCCGTCTCTTTGCAGCATGTCCGGACGTGGCCCATTTTGTTGCGCTCGATCCTGCGGTAGATCGCTAACGATGCCACTTCCGGCGCGCAGCCGCTGGATGCGGGCTACAGCCTTGTCGATCACACGGGTGAATTCGCCCCCGTCCTCACTCCCGCGCCCCTCACTCAAACGCTGGCGTGCTTCAGAAGCCGAAAACCAAGTTCGATTCCGCCGGGACTCCTTCGGAGGGCTGAGCCGTGACACCTCGCAGAGATGAGCCGAGACGGCAAGCTCCTTCTCGCCCGACCTTGCATCGGATCTCCCGCTCCGTTCCCGACGAACGTACGTGGTGAACGAAACTTCCTCGATGCGCCCGTGCACTCCGGCCTCTTCGAACGCTTCCAACGCCGCCGCCTGGGCATGAGTCAGCCCCCGTTCCGCGCTGCCCTTGGGAAACGTCCAGCGACCGCCGCCTCGAGTCCGGACCAGCAGAAACTCGATGCTGTTGCCGCGCCAGCAGTAGCAAACTGCAGCAACCTGTTCGCACTCGCACAATTTGCGTAGTTGCGATAGTCGAACCAATCTACGATTTCTCGCGCCAGCACCCATCGCAAAAGAGTGCACGATGCTATGAGCCTCTGCCTAGAGCACAGCTTGGTTCGGGGAGGGTCGAAAAACCGGGGGACGGCTCTAGCCTCAGAACTCGCCGGAATCCTTCTACATACTTGCGCGGCATGACTACGCGAAGACAGTATTCATGTTCTAGGGCGGAAATGCGCCCCGGAGAGACCTTGGAGAACATGCGCTGTCTTCGCTGTAACCGCGAACTCGAGGCCGGACAGAAATCTGTGGCCTTGTATATGTTCGCCCAGACCGTGGGCATTAAACCGCGCCAGAAATCGATGGCTCATCGCATTTCTTTCTGCCCCCAGTGTTCTGTCTCGCTGGCTATGGGTCCACCCCCCGAAGGCGCCCTCAACCTGGCGGCATGGGATATGATTCGCGACCTGGTTGGCTCAGACCCAGCGCTGAACCAGGCGGCTTGGGAGAACCTGAGTGGAATCCTCGGTCTACTTCCGGCAACCGGCACCGATGGCGCGCCTCGTTCCGCACCAGCCGGCGGGTACTTCGAGTTCTAGCCCTTCACCGCACAATTCTTGCGATCATTTTGCGAATAGC
>JBAUYE010000061.1:0-40283 GCA_049584615.1 Candidatus Sulfotelmatobacter sp. | reverse complement strand
GGGATGGGGGTCTGGGGCAAGGGGCCGGCGTTTGAGGCCCCTTGCCCCAGTCCCGCAATGTAGAAGCCTGCCTTCCACGAAGCGGCAAACTCCATCGGTGTTTTGTATCCCAACGCCGAATGCGGTCGCACGTGGTTGTAGTCCGCCTTCCACTCGGCGATCTTACGACGGGCGTCCGCCAGATCGAAGAACCAGTTTTCGTTCAGGCACTCATCGCGGAACTTGCCGTTGAAGCTCTCGATGTAGCCATTCTCCATCGGTCGCCCCGGCGTGATGAAGTGCAACTGGACTCCGTTTTCGTAGGCCCACTGGTCCACCACCTGGCTGACGAACTCCGGCCCGTTGTCGATCACGATCACCTCCGGTTTGCGTCCCTGCTGCTTCAGTCCTTCTAGTACACGCACCACACGCGCTCCCGGCAGCGAGGTGTCGGGCTCGATCTCCAGCGCCTCGCGGGTGAAGCCGTCCATGAGATTCAACGTCCGGAACTTGCGCCCGTTGGTGAACGCATCGCTGGCGAAGTCCATCGTCCACAGATGATCGGGCTGCGTCGGGCGCGGCGCTAGCACCAGGCGCGATCCCGCGCGTCGGCGTCGGCCCCGCTTCCGACGAAGGCTCAGCTTTTCTTCGACGTACAGCCGGTATACGCGCTTATGATTCGCTTTCCATCCCTCACGCACCAGCATTCGCGTCAATCGGCGATATCCGAACCTTCGCCGCTCTGCCGCCAGCTCGCGCAACCGCACGCGCAGTCGCGGGTCCTCGGGCCGTGGCACGTAGCGATACGTCCGGCGATAGATCTCGATCAGCCCGCAGGCGCGTCGCTCTGAAACCGCTACTTCCGAGCGCATCACGACCACCGCCTGCCGTCGCAACTGCGGGCTCACCATTTTTTTGTAACCACCGCCTGCAATGCGCGCTTGTCCAGAAGCAGTTCGGCCACCGCGTGCTTCAACTGCCGGTTCTCCTCTTCCAGCGCCCGCAACCGCTTCGCCTCGCTCACTTCCATCCCGCCGTACTTCCCCTTCCACCGGTAGAGCGTCTGCGACGCGATCCCGTGCTTGCGGCACAGCTCCGGCGTGGCTACTCCAGCCTCGGACTCCTTCAGGATGCCAATGATCTGCTCTTCCTTGAATCGACTCTTGCGCACGACTCCTCCTCCTGGCCCTGGGCGGGCCATTCTAAATGGGAGAAGTCACATTTCGACTGGACTAATTTCTGGGGGGCAGGTCACCGACTGCCAATGACTCACCACATAAGTGTAAAGTAATAAATCATCACTCTCGTCAGTCGTTGCCGTTGAATACATCAACCACAGCGGCAACGTGCGACAGACTCCAAATATCGCCATCACTAATAAGCCGCGCCATACCGATCCCGCAAGTAACATCCATATGATGACCGCATATAAGCAACCATGGATACGCGTAAACACTCCCGTGCCTAAAGAAAAGCCATATAAGCTTACTGCCGCGACTTCAGACTTAGCCCCTGCCCACCTGCGGGGCACGATCCATTGGGATTGCGGGAGAGTGAAGCGGATCAGCTCCAATTCTCGCAGCGAACAGGCGACGGCTGTTACTCCCACAATCGAATTCACAGCAAGCCACGATAACCTACCGGAAGGCCGCCAAAGCGAGCTGGTGATGAAGGTTAATGATCCGCCCACGACGGCACCACCGGCTAACGACCCAAGGCTGTGTAGAAGCAAGAGAATCGGAATTTTATGAGTTTTGCGGTTCCCATGGACCATGGGAATAATGGTTGCCACCATATTCAAACCTCAAGGAAACCACAGCGATGCCATACCTGCCCATGCGGCCAGCAACAGAATGGCAAAAAACTGAGCCGACGCAGCCGATCCGAATTCTCGTGAAGATAAGATCCAGACCACAACTCCGACGACCGTTATGGTTGCGAAACGTCGCTCGCGACTGGGCAAGGACACGCCGTAAAATTGGGCATCACGCTGTATCATGTGCGCTATCCACTGGGGGGCTGCACGCCATTGCTACAAGCATTGCATTCCGCTCCCGACTGCACGATGGTGCAGGAATAGGTTTTTCCGCTGGTGCAATAGTCGCCACCACCGTAACCGCTACAGTTGCCCGTGGGGTGGTCCTGGCACCAAGTTTTGCTCTGGCAGTTCGAGACCGCGGACCCGGTTCCGCAGCAGTCGTAGTACGTAAAGTAGTATCCCTGGTTACAATAGCACTCGCCGAGCGCGGTATCGTAACAACACAGTGTCCAACCGCCGCCTCTCGTCAAACAGTTGGGACATGTCGAGAAGCCACCCGAGCTATTGCAACAGTTAGAACTCGTGTTACAAAAGGCGCCGCACATGCCGCAGGTCTCCCACGAGCAACTGCTGGCAGCGGAAACAGTGAAGCGGCGATCAAGGGGCAAGAGCGGTATGAGCGCCAAGCCCGATAAGCGGAGAAGGGTCTTGCCAACTGTCGCCAGCATCCCCCGGCGGGAAATTCGCTGGGATTGGGTTTTTAAGTAGGAAGCGACTTGCTCATCGAGAGTGCGATCAGGTTTCAAATCCGGTTCCATAGTTTAACCCTCACGCTGCGCTTGCTGCCGTTGGTTTAGATTCGATTTTCACTTCCGATGTTTCGGGCTGCTGCTCCCGGCTGGCCCAGTAAGCTTGCACATTTTCGTGATCTCCATCGAGCACATTCAGCAGACTATCCAGATGCTCGCGACTGTTCACCAGGCCTTTAGTGCGAAGCACGCCGCGCTCATCGATCAGCAATGCATAGGGTGCACTGGTGACGGAAAATCTGTGGGCGGGTCCGTCAAGGATTGCCAGAATCTTAGCCAGCTCCTTGACCCGAAAATCGTTTACTGTTTCTCCCTGTTTTCCAGCCTCAAGCGCGCTTTCCAGCTCGCCCCTGATTGCTTCCGCATACCGCTTGCGCAGTTCCTCATTGAAGCCCATGGGCTGCAATTTCGTGCGCGCCTCCCACATCTCGCTGTAGTTGATTTTCCTGCCGAAGGGGTTGACCGGCTTTTGCGGCTCAGGGATGCGTGCCAACTGGACCAATGTCGCCGCGGCGTCGCGTTCGTATTCAGGTACCTTTAGCAATTCCAGAAGGACCGAATCCGCGTGATCCGGAGCAAGACGTGCCAGTGCCCGCGTATGCCAGTTCGAGTAACTCATCGATGCGCCATTGCCCTGCTTGCCGCGATCCCGCTTGGCCCTCGCTTCTCGCCCCTTTCTCAGGCGCTCAATGTCTGCCTTGATTAGCTCATGCAAACTGGCGAGGTCTTCTGCTTCGCCGACGCGCGCAAGTGCGGACGCGAGATCGGCTTTCATGCTCCCGGAAACGTCTTCCTGCTGCAGCACGACGGGCACACCCCTTAAAAGATAGGTACGCAGCATTTGCCTTAAGGAGTCGGAGAGTTCCTGTCGAAGATCGGTATCTTCGCGACCGACCCGGCTAAACAATCGGCAAACGACAACGAGGCGCAGCGCCTCGATGTTGCCCGTGAGTTCGGGGGTTAGCCCCTCAACGGCGACCTTTGCGGGAAACATGCGAAAAAGATCCCCGAGCTGATGCGTAATGGTCGATTCGAATTCATGTCGTTGTTCGGGCTGACTGGTGATTATCTGGTACAACTCGCACAGTTTGGCGAAAACCCGCTCCACCGTCGTGTTGTCTGGGGCGGCAGCCAGCACCGACATTCCTCCTCCAAGGCGGCCATGCTGAACATCCTCCGTTTCAAGCCGCTCCAGTAAGCTCTCTCGCATCTGCGGGAGAATGCTCGTCACATATTTAATCCAATGATCATGCCACAGTGTGCCATCGACAATTCGTTCAGCAACCCAGCGGCTTACCCATTCCGGATCGGTTCCGCGAATAGCGTCCAGTATGGGCTTTAGTCGGAAATCGGCTAACTGCTTCGCCTGCGCGGGCTCGCAATTTCCCAGTTCCTCCTTAAGACGCCCCAAAATGTCGGCCTCGCCCAGTTGGCTTGCTTTCAGCAGCAGCGAAATCCGCTTTAGTGGCTCTGAGGCTTCGTCGTAAAGTTCTCGGAAGATAGCCAGCGCGCGCGGGCGATTCGCTCCGCGCACCCATTCAGGCGGAAGCTGGCGCCCTGCCGCTCTAAAGGTATCGTCATCCAGCCCCGCTAAACAGTGGTTCATCGCTTCGAGCGAAATCCACGCCAGAGCGTCTATCGCTGCGACCCGTACCTTGACACTTTCATCAGCCAGGGCAAATGGAACAAGGGTCCGAGCGGCATTGCCAAAATGGATCAGGTCGGAAACAAACTCCGCGCGAATCTCCTCCGGCCATGCGCGCACCGTCTTCTGCCAGTCCGGGCCAAAGCTCGACAGATGGAAATCGGCCCAGAGGCGATAGGTGCTAAGCCTGACCTGCTGTTCCGCACTGCTTAACAGCGGCAGAATAATATCCGTGAACTCATCCGAGCCGGTAGCCAGCATTCCGGTGAGGGCAACTTCGCGGTGATGCCCTCCGGTTTCATAGAGTCCGCGGAGTCTTTTATTCGCATCGCCTGCGACTTCTTTCCACACAGAGGTCCCGCAAAGGAAGGCAAGCTCGCCCCCGAAAACCGGGTCGCAGTCGAATGCCCTAGCTACTAGCAGTGCGCCGGCCTCAAGGGCGTTTGCGTCTTCCGGTGTCTTCAACGTTGCGGCCCCGATCTCTTCCGCAACCATTCGCAGCGGTTCTGCCCATGTGGGCTCATTAACATACTTCTTCGTGAATTCGAGTATCTCTTGTTTTGCTCCTTTGGCCGCAAGCTCCCGGATGTAGCCTGCCAACTCAGCAGCCGCGTAGAATTCCTGGAATTGCTGGTGTTCGAATCCCACCGTGTCGGCCGGAGACGGCACTCTTTCCAGGACGTGATGCGCGGTGAGTGACGCGATAACGGCTAGCGGTTCCGGCACGATCGCGATCTGGCCGTCCTTATTGAGTCTCGCGGAAACTTTGCTGACGACGCCGCGCGCAGCGTGCTCGGTCATTGTGACGGCTCCCTCTTCCATCAGTACCATTGCGAGCGCCGTCAGATACTGCGGTGCCCGTCCTACCAAAGGCGCAACCGCCAGATGCCCAGCGTGTTCCTGCGACTGCTCGTGCAATTTCGTGGCGGCTTCGAGGACGCCCATCTTCGTTTTCGGAATCGGTTTTCCTGCTTCAAATAGGGCAGTTACTTCCGAGAGAATGAGCGGCGTTCGTGTCAATTCATCCAGAACCGCGTCTCCCCTCAGAATTGCATCCAGTTCACGCCCGCGCTCTGTGAGACGCGCATCGAGGTAGGCCCTGCGCTCAGCCGCGTTGACCGGAAGGAGTTTCAGCCGTGTGGCGCCGGGCAGGGGAGGCACGAGGTGATGCGTGCGCGTCGCGACCACGATGCCGGCGGAGCGGAAATCTCTTTGCAGGCCCCTGAGTGCCTGCGCTCCGTTCAGCGAATCGGATTCCCCAATTTCATTCCATCCGTTGAGCAGGAACGAAAATGGCTCCTGCACATGCACTCGCGCCAACACATCTGCGGTGAGCCCACGGGACTGAAAAGGAAAAGTCTCTGAAACGAAATGCAGCAGACTCTTGCCGGATCGAATCCAGCCCGGCAGATCGACGAGAAGCGCCAGGCCTCCGGACCCGTTGTATCGGTTTGCCAGCTGAACGAGCGTTGTTGTTTTGCCGCGTCCGGCGGGAGCTTCAATCATCATCCGTCCGCTTCGGGCAAGCGTGGCTAATGCATCGGCTGGCGAGATTATCTCGGCCGTGTCACTGCCGTCATCATTCATTCGTACCGCCCGCAGGTCAATTAGCGGTTTTCCTTCGAGCGGGCGCGACCATGCGGCCGATACTTCCGCTATTGCGTCGCGCACCTGCCGACCGTCGCCGACGGCGCTGGCATCGACCGTCATGGAAAGCCCAAGATGGTTCCTGCACAGCGCCAGATTCGATGGGCCAAGGAGTGAGGTGACAATATCCTCCCGCGAAACGACGGCCAGCTCATAACCGAACTCTTTCTTTATTTCTTCCGCCCAGTATTGGGCCATCGTGTTAGACAGGCGCTGCGGCGTCGCAAAGGTAAGCGTAGTCACATGGGAGAAGTTCTTCCTTATTTTCGCGGCGTCGGATTTTAGCTTCCCCAGCGTAGCGGTGAGCGAGCAGGCCAACACCCGCCCCGATCCGATTGCGTCCCCACCAAGATCCTTCTTGCGCTCGGAGGCGACGAGGTCCGGCCAGTGCTGCTTCGCGAGCACGACAGCAAGGCCCTGGAACCTCATCCCCTCTTCGTTTGAGATGAGATCATCCAGTGCCCGTTCAATATCGGTTCTGAGAACTGTCATGCGTTGGCCACGTCCGCAAGAGTGGCAAACTTGAGAATCTCGAACTCGGCGAAACTCATCTCGCATCGATCCGTCACCACGCCGACAAGGGGGTAGTTGATCGCATCCACCAGCAACACAGGTCCACCGCTCAATCCTCCCATGTTGGTTCCCGGCGGGGGCAAGGGTCCTCCGTCAAAACTAATGAGGTCTCGCCGCTCGATCACGCATTTGCAGCAGCCCTCGCCGGCGGCCGTCACCTTGAACACGGCGGAGTAGGGACCTGCACAAATCGATCCCGCTTGGACATCTTCCTCGCGAAGGGTCTTTGGGTAGCCTCCCACCAGCACTAATTGTCCCTCCTGCGGCGTGGCAGGTGGCCATTTTGGAGGCGCTGAGATAATGCAAGGCCCGATCCTTCGCGCTTCATCTGCGGTAATGCGCAACAGGAAGATATCGAGGTCGCAGCTCCTCCATGCGATACGCGGAATCGGCTCGAAGGGCGGCAGATCGCCCACTTGCCAGTTCAGCACTTCACCTGCCTGGATTCGCGTTTCATATCCTTCCAACACATGCGATGCAGTAACAATGAATGTGCCTGAGCCCAGCTGCAACACCGAGCCGCTAGCCCCGTTGATCTTACCGCCACGACTGCGCGGAGGAGCAAAGATGATGGGCACCGCGTGATCGCGTGCGAACCTCGCCATTTGCTGATTAATCGCGATGTATCGCGCTTGATCTGCAAATGAGAGCTGCTGAAATTGCTGAGCACCACTTAGTTCGTCCATAACCTAAATTGTATCTGTCGCCGGCGGGCAAACCACCCTTAAACGCTGCGCTGCGTCCGCGAGTGACGCCGAGATGTGGCATTGCAGCATCAATCCACGAAAATCAATCCTCCCGTGCGCACCCCGCTTGCCGCCCCTCGGTACGTGATAATCCGGTTTATCACATACGGGATAATCAGGACAGGGACAGACCTGCATCAGAACCGTGGCTTCGACTCATTGCACATCGTGAGGAAAGTCGGCAG
This sequence comes from Candidatus Sulfotelmatobacter sp., assembly GCA_049584615.1. Taxonomy (GTDB): domain Bacteria; phylum Acidobacteriota; class Terriglobia; order Terriglobales; family Acidobacteriaceae; genus Sulfotelmatobacter. The sequence goes on along the minus strand of JBAUYE010000061.1, from coordinate 32,940 downwards.
ACACAACGCTTTCGCGACCTATGCGAGATCTCTAAACTCGGTAATGGTTTTTATCGGGTTAACAGTCAACTGTTCAAACTCTCGGGAAGATGTAATCTTCAGAACTATTTGTCGTAGATCCTTAACATTACTTGTGGCTGTTTCTAGTTCGATATTTTGCAACTATTTCTCCCGCAGCCAGAGGGACAGTAGGAATTTCCTACCTCTGCATTCTTTGCCCCCAGTTCTGAAGTCGGCCCGTATAAGGGTATCTTTCATATACTCGCTGGAGGTCGTCGCAAAAAGGCGCCCCTTATGCTGTTTTAGCAATGCCCTTACTAAGCAATCCGACAAGTGATGGCCGCGGTGCTCGGGTGCAACAGCAACGTAACCCAACTCCAACGTCTCGCTTGGAAAGTCAACTCCACTTTTCGCCGCGATATGCGCCGCATACTCGCGCCGCTCACGCTTAATCGCTCCTACGCCGACGATCCGTTTATCTTTCCCGGCCAGCGCGACCGCGCGTGAGCCAAAGGTAGTTCCTGTTTCGCTGACACCCAGTCGACTGCCTCGCCACCTTTGATAATGGCAATGCATTCAGTAATCTCTGACGGAAGGAGCTTGTTTGCTGCGGGAGTAGTAAAACTGCATCCCTCGCACTCAAAAGCATCGAGCGCATCCCGTATCTCCCAACTCAACTTCTGTTGTGCCTCAGGAAATGTTTTTCCCTTGCGCTTCTCAGTGCACATATGACGAGCGTAGCGCACATTGTGTAGGCACTCGGATTGAAGCTTCCGTAGTCGATTCAGTGTGGTTAAACGGATCAGATACCAATAGAGACGCGCGCACACCTCCACTACCTCAATGTCCCGCAGGTAGCGGCAAGCGTCCCAGGTCATCTCGAACGTCGCGTGTTCGACTCGTTCAAGTGGCTCCACGTCAGTCTCCGAAAACGGTTTCCTCGCCGGGTAGTTAAAACCCCCGCCTTTGACGGGCATTACTTCCAGCAAAACCGTGTCCACAGATTGGGCCACCTGAGCTGGCATCCCCACCGAAAACGACGGTGATGACTGTAACGATGGCGTGTTGCCGCTGACCAGGGATGAGAACACGCCAGCAGTCTTGCGCTCGCTGCAAGCTAAGCTAACGGCCAAATTACGGACAATGGTTGGATATGAACAGCGGACAGTGAATTACTTGTCCGTGATTCGCGAATCGGATGAGACTGTGGGTATTGACTGGCACAAACACTCGGAAGACAACGGCGTCGACACTCCTGTCTTGATATGTCCGTCGGAGCCGTCCGTTCGTTTCATCTACGATTACAGAAAAAACTAACCAGAAATGGGAACAGGACGCCGGACACGGTTCGCTTATCGTGTTGCCGGCCTCGTTCAATGACACACACAAGCACGCTATCTTGAAGGAAAAACACCCTTGCGGTGTTCGTATCAGCGTCAATACCAAGTGTCTGACCAAGCCCAAAGTGTTCAGCCTCAAAGATGGATGGGGACACTACCCGCGCTGGGCGGTCTATGTGGGCTGTCGTTATGAGGTTGACGGCAAGTTGGTGAAGGAAGGCACGCCCTACGGAAACGGCAAGAACCCATTAGCTGGCCTTGCGGGAGCCATCCGGACAGAGACAGCGTTCCGCAAATACGTTGCCGAACGGTTGTCTGACCCGGCATTCCGTGCCCAGGCGCTTGACGACCTACGAGGGAAGCACTTGCTCTGCTGGTGCCGCCAGAGCGGACCTGACAGAGCGGAGTTCTGCCACGCTCGTGTATGGCTTGAAACCGTAAACCAAGCGCATGCGAAATCAGCCTCAGCGCCTGGGAAGTAAAAAGACCTGTGTCACAAATTGGGTCACAAATCGCTGCCAAGTGTGGCCATTTACGGTCTTTTGAGGCCGCATCAGACTTGCTATCTCATTGAATCTTATCAGGAAGCAGTCAAGAACAGTGTTTTACGAATCGGCTGCTCTACCAACTGAGCTACGTCGGCTTCTGGTTAGACTGCTTCAGTTTATCAAATCGCCGATCGAGCAACCGCAGGCGGTCGAGACGATTGATCCCGCTCGCAACAGAAACGGGTTTCGTCGGTTCAATTATGCGGCGCGGGTGGCGGCCATGGCGTCGTATTCTTCTTGCGACTGTGCGGGTAGCAAAACCCACAGGGTGTAGACGCCGACAGCTGTGCCGAAGGGAATGTTGAACAGCGAGATGAAGCCCAGCACCAGCGCGATGATGCGAGCCCAGGGTTCGCGCTGCATCAATCCCCATCCGGCGATGAACCCGCAAGCCGCTTTTGCCAGGATAAAAATACCGATCACGCTCAGCAGCGGGCGCAGAAACGCGGTGGGTGCATCCGGCGCACCGAACTCATGCAGATGAGCAAACAACGTGTTAGCGATAACATACAAGACCACGCCACCAATGGTGTTAAACGCGGAGATGGCTAGCCAGAGAATCCCCAGCATCTGAAGGTGACTCTGCACGCGGCCCGGGCGCTGTGGCATCACGGCCACCGGCCCCACGACTTGCTTGCCACACTTGCTGCAAAACGACTGTCCGGATTGCACCGTCGTGCCGCATCCATCGCAGAACATGATTTCCTCCAGCCGCCGCGTGAGCTAGGCCCGTTACCGCAACATACCTCTCAACCCATCATCTCCAGGAAATAATACGCAAACCGCGACCAAGAGTTCAGTGGAAAGTGTTTGCGCTTCCCCGACTTCACTCACACGCTAGCTTTGCTATACGCGGATCGGTTCGCAGCAAAACGAAAAGGCCACCCGGCAACAGGGCGGCCTTCTCTTTTCAAGGGAGAATAGTTCCAACGGAGGCAATTGATCCCGTCAAAACTTTCTGCACAAAATCTTATGAGCCGAAAAAGCAGGGTGTCAAGCAATTTTTGGGAAATAAATGTCTTTAGTTTCAGTAACTTACATAACCAATCAACAATCAGCCGAATTGTTTCAATTTGAGACGAAAAGTGACCGCAACGGCCTTAAGCCAATATTCCTCATGCACTTAAGAACCGTTCGAGGTCTCCGTCGCAGCCGGAGGGCGAGCCGGAGAAGCTGGTGCGTCTCCCAGCTGAAGCGAAATGAACTCGGTTTGGTCGGGACGACCGAAAACCGGACCGGGGAAAAGCCGGCGCAGAAGAATGCGAGCGCCGCCGAAGGCGACTCCGGCAGCCAGAGATATCGCACCTACGATGATGCATAGAAGAATGATGTTGACCAGCAGGTTGGCAATGTTGTTTTTCTTGTCGAAATACGTATTCTCGTTCCAGGTGACGCTCGGCGCCCAGTTCACCGCACCCAGCAAATCCTGTGCGTCGCTCTGGGAAATCGGTCCCGCGGCAATTGCTAGGATCGGCCCGGTGCGCTTAGCGAAGAACGGGCCAATGTTTTCGACAGCATCCACCCCGGCCTGGGGCACAGGGAAATGATGCGCGGAGTCAATGCGCCGCAGATGTTCGGCGGCCACCGCGGGAGTCGGATACTCGATCAGCATCAGCGTGGCTCCTCCGCCGGAGGTGGAGTATTGCCCGAGCACGACTTCAGGGCTGGCGCTGAAATCCACCAGATCCGCCGACAGCGGAGACCCGATCGCTTCCAGAGCCAGCGGCCCCTCGGCGTATTTCTCCGTGTTCCGGGAGTAGCCGTGGTGCGGCATGGAAGCCAGAATGGGAGGCAGATTGCCAGCATTTCCGCCGGGATGCGGCAGCAAGCCAGCGAGTTCGCGCAATCCAGCCGCCGACATTACAGACAACTGGCTGAACAGGGCTTCGATCACGATGTGGCCGCGGTAAAAAAGAACTCGCTGATTCAGCGACGCGCCCTGGTCGCCAATCTCTTCCCGCGCCATCTCTGGCTGCAGATAGAAGGTGTAGGCCCCGAAGGCTCCGCTGGCGTCGGCGAAGCGAGCGGCGCGGATTTTTAGCGTGCGTCCATCGTCACTCTTGTAAGCGGCGGCCTCGAAATCGGTGAAGCCGTATTCCTTGAGCAGAGCCGCGTTGGTGGGGTCGGCAGCAGTGGCATCTTTGCTGGCCTGCGCGGGACCTTGAATCTGCCATCCCGCGAATTGCTTTGGAAGTATGGGCAGAGTTGGAGAATCCGAGCCCGGGCCGGCGGCGAAGACCCGGCTAACGGTACAAACGCTGACCAAACAAACCAGGGCCACCAATACGAGTGCACATCTTGAAGCGCGCATGAATATACCGCTAGGCACAGAATCCCCTTTGTTATTAGACCACAGAGGATGGCAAAAGGTTTCCGGAAGGAACTACTGTCCAGCGGCTTTATCGATCTTGCTGGCGACCTTGACCCCGCTCAGTCCATTCACATAGTTGGCGATGCCGCGATAGAGCGACTCTGCGATGCGCTGGCGGTATTCGCTGGTCTCAAGGTGGTGCTCGTCGGTGGGATTGCTGACAAAAGAAACCTCAGCGAGGATCGAAGGCATATTGGCCCCAATCAGCACAATAAACGGTGCCTTCTTCACGCCGCGGTCGCGAATGCCCGGGCTCTTGGCGGCGAGGCCGCTGTGCAGCGACTGCTCCACATCCCCGGCAAACTCCCGCGACTCTTCGATCTTTTCCTTGAGTGCGATCTTCTTCACCAGGTCCTGCAGTTCGTAAATAGACTTCTCAGAAACTGCATTCTCGCGCGCCGCTACCTCCAGCGCTTCGGGCGAGGAAGTGAAATTCAAGTAGTAGGTCTCGACGCCCCGCGCGTCAGGGTCATGGCTCGAGTTCGCGTGGATGGAGACGAACAGATCGGCGCGCGCCTGGTTCGCGATCGCCGTGCGAGTTTCGAGCGGGATGAAGGTGTCGTCCTTGCGCGTATACACTACCTCCGCGCCCAGCCGCGTCTCCAGCAGCTTGCCCAAACGCCGGCCCACATCGAGCACCAGGTCCTTTTCTTCCAGGCCGTTGGGGCCGATGGTGCCGGTGTCGTGGCCGCCGTGCCCCGGGTCAATCACAATCTTGCCGATTTTCAATCCCAAAGCGCGAATCAGCGAACGGTCCCCGCCAGCGGTCGGTTTCGCTTCACGAATACCCAGACCGGAGCTTCCCGACCTGCCAGAGGCGAGAGAATGCACGCCTGACTTGGGCCCGGACCCTCCCGCATTGCTTGGCATTGCAGCCATAGCCACATCGGAAGACTCCGAATCGCCGTCGAAATCATCGGCCTCAGGCTTCTTCGCGGCAACCGCGTTCAGCGCCAGCGCAGCCCTACTCTTCATATCTCGAGCGCTCCGCTTCGCCGCGCTGGCCGCCGGAGCAGTGGGCTCCGGATCGTCATCATCGGCTTCCACAATTTTCTTCACCACTGTCGTTGCTGGTTCCTTGCTCCCAATAATAGTCCCCGGCGCCTGCGAGTCATCGCTAACATCCGTGCTAACGCTTTTCGCCGTGGTCTTCGACGGGGCCGCGTCTTCAGCGGGTGCCGAGGCAATTTCGCCCGCGTCGTCGGCTTTGATCTGCTTCGCCCGCCCATTCTTGCCGTGAATGTCGATGATCAGGCGATAGGGATTGGGCAACAGGAAGGCGTCGTAATCGGAAAGATTGTCGACCTCGAGCACCACCCGCGTGCGGCCCGGCGCAAACTGGGCCACACGAACTTTCTTCAGGAAGCCGTCATCCACGTCGAAGCTTTTGCCGACCAGGGTGGAGGCGAGCTTGGTATCGCGCAGATCGAAAAAGATCCGTGCCGGACCATCGAGCCGCTGCGACGAGAACTTCACGTCGCTTTCAAGGTCAATAGCAACCCGCGTGTAGTCGGGAGTAGACCAGTGCCGGATGCCGGTCACCCGCGGCAGACGCCCGGAACGCGGCTCGGAAGACTTGTCCCCGCCGGATTCTGCAATCGAAACGGAGCCGTCTCCCCCGTCTTTCGCGTCTTTCTTATTCTCGCTTTTCTCCTGCAGTTTCGTCTCTATAGCCTTCTGCGCAGCTGCGGCCTTTTCGGTCTGCGCCTGCTGCTTGAGTTCAGTGATGGCCTGACGGGCATCATCGGCCAGGCGATTGTGAGGATAGCGGCGCAAGAACTCCTGAAAAGTGGATCGCGCCGCATCGGCATCGTTCAGATCGTCTTTGTAGATCTCGCCGATCGTGAACAGCCCGTCAAAACGGTACTTGCTACCGGGATACTCGCGGCGCAGGAACTTATATTGCTCGACCGCCTCATTCAGGATTTTGTCGTCGTCGAAATGCCGTCCCATTTCGACCAGCGTCTCCGCCACGGCAACCACGCTGGGATCAGCTTTGCTGGAAGACGGCGCTCCAAGATAGACAGAGCGGTAGGCATTCAACACTCGCTGGTAATCGCGCCGGGTGCGGTCGGCAGGAGGCCTTCCGTTCAGGGCTTCGCGCATGCGCTCGGCGTTGGCGAAATGTTCCCGCGCCCAGGCGTCGGAGTGATGCGTGCGGGCCTCGGCCGGCGGAGCCGTAGCAACGACCGCAACCAACACGGCGAGCGCGAGCCACGCTCCCCATAGACAACGCTGGCGCAATGAACTCTTCAAAATAACCAGCCCGTGCCTTCGTTCCTGCTTGTTTGAACCAGTTGGTTGAACCGATGCCTGGGTGCCAGAGAGATAAAGTAAACAGATGCCGCAAATCTTAATCAGTGTTGCTGATGTAGAGCACGCCCCGCGCATCCCGTTGAACCGTCACCGGAGTGCGCGAAATGCCCGAGTTAAAATCGGACACACCGTAGTACAGGTTGGTGATCCGCCGGACGTAGTTTTGGGTTTCGGCGTAGGCCGGCACGCCGGAACTGCGCGCTACCGCTCCAGCGCCCGCGTTATAGGCGGCCAGGGTCAGCTTAATGTCGCCGTCATAACTTTCCAGAAGCTGCTTCAAGTGGCGCACGCCGGCGTCCACATTCTGTGCCGGGTCAAACGGATTTCCCACCTTCAACTGGCGCGCGGTCGAAGGCATCAACTGCATCAGCCCCATCGCGCCTTTTCGCGAGACGGCGTTGGGGTTGAAGTTCGATTCCACTTTCACCACGGCGCGCACCAGGTTCGGGTCCACATTGTGCCGTGCCGCGGCCGCCTCAATGGCGCTGTCGATGTCACCGGGGCTAGCCGTCGGCCCGCGGAAATTCGCATTCACGATCTTGGCAGTCGCCGACTGAGTGGAGTCATGTCCCAGATACTGGCTGACTTCCGCCGCTGCCGAGCGCGCGGCGCGCATTGCCGCTGCATTCGGTCCAGGCACAGGTTTCCAGCGATTCTCCTTCGAACTCCAGTACATCAGGCTGCGCCGGGGCGCTTCTGACTCCTGAGCGTGACGAACTTGACTAGCCGGCTCAGGGTCGTTGACATAGATCTTGCGGCCGCCTTCATCACTTGCAGTGATCTTGGTCGTAGCGGTCTTTTCAGACGCTCCGTCGCCGCCTTCGGCGCGGAGTTGGAATGCGAGAGAAAGAGAGGTCGCGGCTACCGTGCTGGCCATCAGGGCGATTTGCAGGCGCTTTCGCATAACCGGGTTCCTAATTCACCTTGCCATGAGGGAAGACAGACTTCACCCTCGCGTGCTCCTACCCGGAACCTGACGGAGAATTCTTAAAACCAGAGTATGACAATTATAGGCGCTGAGAAGGGCCGCAGCAACCTATCTGAAGGGCGTAGAACCACCGAAGTAATCTCTGTAACGGAATGAAAATAAAGTAATTAGATTCTCCTTAGGTTACCTTCTCCAGGGCCAAGCTCAGGCTATCAAGCGACAGCGACCGCAGCAGGTTGCGGCGCATGCCACGTTCGACTTCGGCGAGCCGGTCAGAAGCCGCGGCGATCCAGTCGAAGTCGGCGGCCTCAGCCAGTTTCGTGAGTTGAGCTTGAATGTCGGTGTTGTGAACCAGTTCCGGAGCCCCCGACCTCAGAAACATCAGGTCGCGCAGCAGCGAGTAAAGTGTCCGTAGAAGCTGTTCCGTCTTCTCGCGCCCCTCGGCGCCGGCGCGGTAGGTTTCCGTGATCTTGAAAAGCTGCGTGTGTTCCCCTCCCACCAGGGCCGAGTTGAGAATGGTCAGCGCGTCCGCGCGAGCGGTCACATACGCATCCACATCGAAGGTGCGGGCCCGTCCCAGCGCGCCCTCGCTCAATCTGGCAACCAGAGCGCGCTGCGGCGTCTTCCACTCCGGACGCTGCTCAGCCAGGTAGCGCTCCACTTCCTCCACAGGCACAGCACCGAGGGGAAAAACCATCGATCGGGATCGAATCGTCGGAAGCAGTTCCCCCGGATTCTCCGAAAGCAGAAAGATGGTCGCAAACTCCGGAGGTTCTTCCAGAACCTTCAGCAGAGAATTCGCCGCCTCTTTCATGAACGCGGAATCGGTGAAGATATAAACCCGCTCCCGGGCTTCCGACGGACGGTAGTAAATGGTCTCGATCACCCGCCGGACCTGATCCACTTTGATCATCATCTGCGGAGGGTCGGGAGGAATGATCAGCACATCCGGGTGAGTCTGCACGAACAGCCGAGTATCTTTCTTGTCGGCCTCGCGCAGCCCCTCGCGCGTCTCCACCGCCTCGGCAAACCGGGCATCAAGATCAGCAGCCTGGGCAATGCGGCGGCAGTTCGCGCATTGCCCGCAGAAATCCGGCAGCCCATCGGTCTCAGTGGGCGCCAGACAATTCAGTGCCTGCGCCAGCATCAGCGCCAGCGTGTATTTGCCCGACCCCCGCGCTCCCGAAAGAATCACCGCATGCGGAAAGCGTTTCCGCGCCAGCATATCGCGCAGGCGATGAACAGTTTCGGCATTGCCATGAAAATCAGCGAATGGCATCAGTGTTGGTCAGAGTCGCGTCGCGTTTCGTCGCGGCACTTTGTCAGCACCGCCAATACCGAGGGTGCCCCATCCTTGCGTTCTTTGCAAGGGTGGGAATTCCTGCGGCATATACTAAGGGCTATCTCGTCCCCAGTTTCAGCTTCCGTTGGAGCGCCTCCACAATCCGCCCATGCGTCTGGGCCGGTGTGCCGCTGGCATCCACCACCGTGACGCGCTGCGGCTCTCTTGCCGCTATTGCCAGATAGCCCTCCCGCACGCGAGCGAAAAAAGTTCGGTTCTGCTGCTCGAAGCGGTTTTCATCGGAATGATGTTTGTGCGAATTCTTGCCAGAACTATGCGAAACCCGCCGGTTGCGCCGCCGCGCACGCCCGACGCTCATCGTCGGATCAGAGTCGAGCAGGATGGTCATGTCGGGCTGCAAATCTCCGCAAAGCACGCGATGCAACTCAAGCACTGCATCGCTGCCAAGCTTCCGGCCGCCGCCCTGGTAAGCTTCCGTGGAATCGGTGAAGCGATCGCAAAGCACAATCTGCCCGTGCTCGAGCGCCGGCTGGATCACCTCTGCGATGTGCTGCGCCCGAGAAGCGAACATCAAAGCCATTTCCGCGAACGGCGAGAGCCCCTCGGTCGCCGAGTCCAGCAAAACGCGGCGAATCTTCTCGCCCGTGGGAGTTCCTCCCGGTTCGCGCGTTTCCACCACCTTATGCCCCGCCATGCGCAGAGCGGCCGCCAGCTTGCGCATTTGCGTGCTCTTGCCGGTTCCGTCCAGCCCTTCGAACGTGATGAATTTCCCGCGCCGCGACATCGTGGAGATGATAGCAGCGCTGGTGCAGTCCTGTACGTCCACTCCTGTACCGCTCTCCCACTCCCTGCTAGAATCTAAAATTCTGCAGGCGCACTGCGATGCGGTTCATCGAACGAATGGGGGCCTTAATAATGAAACTCTCAAGAATCTTGGGAGTAGTCTGTGTTCTCTTCATCTCACTTTTCAGTTGGTCAGCCACGCCGCCAACCATCACCCTCTTCGTGGACGCCACTTCCACGCCCCGCAAAATCTTCCACGCTAAACTTAAAATTCCGGCCAGCGCCGGAGACCTGACGCTTTATTACCCAAAGTGGATTCCCGGCGAGCACGCGCCCGACGGCCCCGTGATTGACCTGGCCGGTCTGAAATTCACCGCCGGCGGCAAAACCCTGAAGTGGCGGCGCGATCTGCTCGACGGCTTCACCATTCACGTCGAAGTCCCGGCCGGCGAGAATGAAGTGAACGCCGAACTGGATTTTCTTTCTCCCGCGACCTTCGAAGGCGGATTCTCCGCGGGTTCTTCGGCGACCGACAAAATGGCCGTCATCAGTTGGAATCAGGTCCTGCTCTATCCCAAGGGCTGGAAGTCGGACGATCTCACCTACGTGGCCACTCTGAAACTCCCCGCAGGTTGGAAATATGGCACACCGTTGCCCATCGCATCGACGTCGCTCACCGGACAGAATGGCGACACGCAGATCATTTTTCAGCCGACTTCCCTGACCACGCTGGTCGATGCTCCGGTGATCACTGGCGAATTCCTCAAGGTCGTCAAGTTAGCCGACGACCCGCTGGTCGAGATGGACGTTGCCGCCGACAGCGCCGCCGCTCTTGACCCTCCGCAGGAAGTCTGGGACCACTACAAGAATCTTGTCGAGCAGGCGAACAAGCTTTTCGGCGCGCATCACTATCGCGACTACCACTTTCTTTTCAGCCTGAGCGATCACGTCGCGCATTTCGGACTCGAGCACCACGAGTCCGACGACAGCCGGGTTGATGAGCGCGGGTTAGTGGATGAAGGCGAACGCAAGATGGAAGCCAGCCTGCTCCCTCACGAGTACGTGCATTCGTGGAATGGAAAATACCGCAGGCCCGCCGACCTGACGACGCCTGACTATGAACAACCCATGCAAGACGATCTCTTGTGGGTATATGAAGGTTTGACGAATTATCTGGGCACGGTGCTCACCGCCCGCAGCGGACTGCTGACTCCGGAGCAAGCGAGAGACGATTTGTCCTTAACCGCTGCCGAACTCGACCACACCCCGGGCCGCGAATGGCGCAACCTGCAAGACACTGCCGACGCCGCTCCCGAGCTTTATTTCTCTCCGCGTGCCTGGGAATCCTGGCGTCGCTCAACCGATTTCTACGACGAAGGCACTTTGGATTGGCTGTGGGCCGACGTGATCATTCGCCAGCAGAGCAAGGGCAAGAAATCTCTGGATGACTTCTGCAAGCTGTTCCACGGCGCTCCCAGCACGGGGCCCATGGTTAAGACTTACACCTTCGACGATGTCGTCAATGCTCTGAATCAAGTCACACCCTACGACTGGCGCGGCTTCTGGACTGAACGGCTTACAAATCATGGACCCGGCGCCCCACTCGGCGGCATCGAAGGCAGTGGATGGAAAGTGGTTTATGACGAATCTCCTTCCGAAATGGAGCGCGGCAGTGAGAGCGGCGGCCATGTGAATGGCGGGCTGTATTCGATTGGGCTCGAACTCCGCGAGGATGGAACAATCGTCGATACCATCGAGGGCATGCCCGCGGCTCTGGCTGGAATCGGTCCCGGCATGAAGCTGATCGCGGTGAACGGCCACCAATACTCGCCAGAAGTGCTGCGCGACGCGCTCCGGGCGGGCAAGAGCAGCACCGCTCCCCTTGAACTTCTGGTCGAGAACACGGACTACTTCAAGACCTTCGCGCTCGACTACCACGGCGGTGAACGCTACCCTCACCTGGTGCGCGACGGATCGAAGCCGGACTTGCTGTCGGAGATCTACAAGGCACAGTAGCGCGGACCAAAGTTAGCGTTGAGTGGATTTGTCATCCTGAGCGAGACGCCTTTTGTCTCGCGAAGAGCTTGCCCTGAGCGAAGTCGAAGGGATCCGGGCGAGCCGCGCGAAGCGTCGCGTTGTTTGCGTCGCAATAATCGCGCGTTTGGCTCGCTTCCATAATGTCGTCCCGATGCATTCACTCGTTTTGCGAGGAGATGCTGATCATGAGCTTGCGCCGGCCCATGCTATCCACAAGCGCCCTGTGTTATCTGGCGCTCGTGTTCCAATCACCGTTCTTTGCCCAGGCCCAGACTTCCATCCTCGGCTTTACTCCGTCTGCTGCAACTCACGAGGCCGAAGTCGAAAACAAGTTCAAGGCCATCCCCTCCCCCGATGAAGAGCGCCGGCAGCATAAAATCTTCACCGCCGAGCCGCACGTTGCCGGATCCGCTCGCAACAACGAACTGGCACGCTACATCGCCGACGAATGGCGCAACGAAGGTATCGAAGACGTCGTAATCCGCCGCTACGACGTCTACGGCAGCAATCCGAAATCCACCTTTCTGGAAATGGTTGCACCGGTTCATTACCGCGCAGGGCTTCGCGAACTGCCTGTCCCCGGCGATCCTGACATGAAGAACAAAAGCATAAGTTCGGCGTGGAGCGGCATGTCCGCATCTGGCGAAGTGACGGCCCCGGTCGTCTACGCCCACAGCGGCAATCCCGAAGACTACGAACTTCTGCGCAAGCAAGGCATCGACGTCAAAGGCAAAGTCGTGCTGGTCCGCTACTCGAATCCCTACAGCTACCGCGGCTTCAAGGCGCTCACCGCCGAGCGCGAAGGCGCGGCGGCCATTCTCATCTACAGCGATCCCGCTGAAGACGGATACAAGAAAGGTCAGGTCGTCCCCAAAGGCCCTTGGGGGCCGGAGTATCACATTCAGCGCGGTGCCATCACTTACGATTTCATGGTGCCCGGAGATCCGCTCACTCCCGGATGGGCCTCGGTCCCTGGCGCCAAACGAATTCCGGTCGAGCAGGCAGTGTCGATCCCAAAGATCATGGCGCTGCCGCTTTCCTGGCACGACGCCAAACCGCTGCTCGCACACATGGACGGCCCAGTAGCCCCGGACGATTGGCAGGGCGGACTACCGATCAAGTATCACCTGGGCGGCAATCGAGTGCGCGTGCACGTGAAAATAGAGATGGATAACTCGACGCAACCCTATTACGTCGTCGAAGGCCGCATTCGCGGCGCGCAGTTGCCTGATGAATGGATCGTGCTGGGCAATCACCGCGATGCCTGGGTTTTCGGCGGCGTCGACCCTAGCAGCGGCACCGCGTCGATGATGGAACTGACCCGCGCCCTGGGAAAGTTGGCGAAAGCCGGAACCCGTCCGCGTCGCACCCTCGTCTTCTGCAGTTGGGATGGAGAAGAGGTCGGCCTCACCGGCTCCACCGAGTGGGGAGAGCAGTTCGCGGACGAACTGCGCAAGAAGGCAGTCGCCTACATCAACGTCGATTCCTCAACCTCCGGGCCAAACTTTCACGGCCAGGCGGTGGCGTCGCTCGCGCCCATGCTGGTCGAAACCACCCACACGCTGAGAGATCCCTCGGGCAAGACTCTTTATGAAGCGTGGAAGGCGTCGTCCACGCGCGAGCGCAGCGAAGCGAAACAATCAGGAGCGGCCACGGATCTCAACGTCACTGATTCAAATCTGGCCGACACTCGCATCGGCAGCGGCTCTGACCACACCGTCTTCCTCAACTTTGTAGGGATGCCCGTCCTGGGCCTGCAGTTCGATGGACCCTACGGCGTCTACCACTCCGCCTACGACGACTTTTTCTGGATGAACCACTTCGGCGATCCCGGCTACACCTATCACACTCTAATGTCGCAGTTGTGGGGCGTGCTAGCGCTGCGCCTCGCCAACGCTGACCTGCTCCCCTTCGATTTTGCCAGCTACGCCAGCAACATCCGCCAATTCGTAAATGAACTCGCCAAAAACAATCCTGTCATCCTGAGCGGAGTGGCTGATTCGCGAAGCGAAACAGCCACGCAGTCGGAGGACCCCGCGCCTGCATGCGCGACCTGCGGCCCGTCAGGGAGTTCGACCCATGAATTGAAATTGGCGGCCTACCGAGCGCGCGAGAATTCCGCAAATACGCCACTCGATCTGACCCCAATCTCAACCGCCATCGACAACTTCGAAGCCGCCGGCAAGCGCCTCGATGAATCCGCAAGCCGCGCCCTGGCCTCGGGCACAATCGACCCCAAACTAGCCGACACCATCAACCGCGGTACCATGCAGGTCGAACGAAACTGGCTCAATCCCGACGGCATCCCCGGCAGGCCGTGGTTCAAACACATTCTTTACGGCGCCCGCTTCACCTACGCTCACCTGGAGTTGCCGGGACTGACCGAAGCAGTCGAAAAACAGGATTGGGCAACCGCGAAACAGCAAGCAGAGATTCTGCGGCAAGCGTTGGTTAATAACACGAAGCTCGTTAACGAACTCAACGCAACCTTGAACAGCCAGACCGCCGAACAAACAGCTCATCAGTCGCGAAGCGACGGCATTCATTAGCCCCGCACGTAAGTGCGGGGTAGGGCTTCAGGCCGCTGCACGAAATCCACAGCTCCGCTGTGATATCTGACCTTGCGCCCAACGAAAAACAAGCCCATCATGGCCAAGGCAAAGGCAGTCTAGCCAGCCACCACAACACTGACCCTAAGCTCTTTGTTGTCTAGATTTTAGCCTCTAAGTCTTTTGTTATCCGGATTTTGCCGGGATTTTCGTGCTAATCCGATGATTCCATTAGACCCCAGGGGGGAGGGGGGTACCGAGCCGAAACCAAATTGCAGTCGACCAGCGCCGCCACCACCGCGAACGCGACCAGATTTATTCGGCGGCAGAAATCCACAGGCGGATTTCAACAGCGCGAAGACGCGATCCGCCGATCCCTATCTCGCCATGTGATGGTGCCAGTGGTGCATGACAGCACAGCTGAGGTGACCCAGCACAAACCAAAGCACTGCCCAGAGAACCGCCTTAAGCGTTGGATTCATCACGCAAGGTTAATCGAGGAGAGATAGGTGTCAAGCGAAAATCTTCATCCCAAGCCTGTTGCGACTCTCACGTCGTTCAAGAGTTCAGTCGAACTCGAAAACCACTTGCTCTACCGGAATACTCCAAACCGGCGCGAACGACTGCCGATGCAGAGGCGTCGGACCGTACTTCTCCAAGGCAGCCAGATGCTGCGGCGTGCTGTAGCCCTTGTGCGAGGCGAGACCGTACTCGGGGAAGACGGCATCCCATTCGCACATCATCCGGTCGCGTTCCACCTTGGCGAGAATCGAAGCCGCCGCAATCGAAGCGGAAAGCGCGTCACCATGAATGATGGCCTTTTGCGGAAGCGAACAATCCAGGCAAACGGCATCGACCAGAAGATGGTCGGCCGCGGGCTGAAGACGCATCACCGCCTCACGCATGGCGACGCGTGACGCCTGGTAGATGTTGATTTGGTCGATGCGCGCGGCATCAACCGCCGCAACCGCCCACGCAATGGCATGTTCACGAATGCGCGGCGCGAGTTGTTCGCGGCGCTCCGGCAACAGCAGCTTGGAATCGCGCAGGCCGCGAATGCGGTAGCTGCGCTCAAGAATCACGGCCGCCGCCACCACCGGACCGAACAGCGACCCGCGCCCCACCTCGTCCACCCCCGCCACTAGCGCGGCGCC
Source organism: Candidatus Sulfotelmatobacter sp. (assembly GCA_049584615.1). Lineage (GTDB taxonomy): Bacteria > Acidobacteriota > Terriglobia > Terriglobales > Acidobacteriaceae > Sulfotelmatobacter. Next base: position 17,611 of record JBAUYE010000061.1, on the reverse strand, counting down.
TGACTCCCAGGCTTTTTTTTCGTAACGCAGTGTGCAGCGCAGCTTCTTGAGCAGGCGCAGCTTGGCTGCCGAAGGAGAAAGCGTGAACTCGAGGGAAGCCTTCGCGGGGCTCGACATTGGAGAAAATGAGGACTGCCCCACCATCTTCACTTGGCGACGCCCATTCCTGCAAGCGCGAAAAGCAGGGTGATCAGATGCGATCCGGTAACAATGGCTAGGTCGGCCTTTCGACGTCGCGCAGCCGCGCGGCTTTGCCCTTGAGGCCGCGCAGATAATACAGCTTGGCGCGGCGTACTTTGGACGAGCGCAACAGATCGACCTTGTCGATCACTTTCGAGTGAACCGGGAAAATGCGCTCCACGCCCTGGCCGAAGCTGATCTTGCGCACCGTGAAGCTGGCCTGCGGCCCGTTGTCGCGCTTGATCACCACGCCTTCAAAGGCCTGCAAGCGTTCCTTGTCGCCTTCTTTGATCTTCACGTGAACGCGGACGGTATCGCCCGGGTGAAACGCGGGAATGTCGGTGCGTTGGGTTTTCGCCAGCAGTTTTTCGATAATTAAGTTCGACATGTATGGTTAGTCCTTCTGAATTCTGAAATCTTCGGCGCAGACCAGCCGCCGTTCACTACTGCACTCGTTCTGTGCTTAGAAGGTTTTTTCCTTTGATCTCTTCGTAGCAATCCCCACAAACGAGTCTGACCTTAAGTAGAGCCTCACTCTGCTCATTCCACTCGCCGTCGACGTCTGAATAGTTCAAGCGGATCTGTTCGCACCTGGAGCACCACGCATCGGGATGGGGATTTCCCGGCTCATCGCCACTGAAAAACCCCTGAAGTGTTCCATGCAACAGGTGATCACAAACAAATGCCTCCCGCCTATCACCGTGTCTGTCACAGTGAACAATCTTGTAGTGGTCAGCAGAGGTTGATTCACCTAGTTCCATTTTTCTTCATCCTGGCAAGAAACTTCTTGTCTTCCTCGCTCAACACCGCGCCTTCCAGCAGGTCAGGACGGTTGCGCAATGTCTTTTCCAGAGCCCGCTGCCGCCTCCACCGCCTAATTTCTTCGTGGTTGCCGGACATCAACTCTTCCGGAACCTCGATCCCGCGAAACTCTGCGGGCCGCGTGTAGTGCGGATAATCCAGCAACCCGTTCGACCCGCAAGTCGAATCCGCACCGTCCGAGTCTTTCTTCGAGTCAACCGCTTTCGAGTCTACCGTGAATGACTCCTGCTGGGTCGACCTTTCGTTTCCCACCGCGCCGGGAAGCAAGCGCATGACAGCTTCCACAATCACGGCGGCAGCCATTTCGCCGCCGCTCAGCACATAATCGCCGATGGAAAGTTCCCGATCGGCGAGAAAGTCGGCAACCCGCTCATCCACGCCCTCGTACCGACCGCAGACTAAAACGATGCGGTCGAGCAAGGCCAACTCCGCCGCGACTTTCTGCGTAAACCGCTGCCCTTGTGCAGAAAGTAAAACTACTGACTGCTTCACCTTCCCCGCAAGCCGCTCTTCGCGCGGCGCAATGCCCATCGACTCCAGACACTCAAAAAGTGGTTCCGGCTTCAGCACCATGCCTTCGCCGCCGCCAAAAGGCCGGTCGTCTACGGTGCGGTGACGATCGCGGGTAAACTCCCGCAGATCGTGGACCTTAATTTCCACCAGCCCCATTTCCTGAGCCCGGCGCGTGATACCGTATTCCAACGGCCCGCGAAAGAAGTCCGGAAAGATCGTTACTATGTCGGCCTTCATCGCAGAACCCGCAACCCAGTTCTCAGTTCTCAGAAAAACTTCGTTCTGGGCTTCCTTCTGTCAACGCCTTTTCTTTCTCTCTGGCTGTGCCTGCTCCAGCTTTTCTTCCGGCGTCAGCGGAGCGTTCACTTCCAGCAGGCCTTCCGGCAGCTTCATGCGCACCTGCTTCCGCTCCACGTCCACGCTGTCGAGATACGCCTCAGCGAACGGGATTTCCACTAGCCGGCCCGAAGCGTCACGCACCATCAACAACGGCGCTTCGCCCGCTCCAAACTGAACATCTTCAATGCGCCCGATCTCGCGTCCGTTGTCGAGCACCGGACACCCTATCAGATCGCTGACGTAATTCCAGCCCGCTTGCAGCTCCGAACGCTGGCTGTGCGGCACCTGCAATTCGCATCCCACCAGCATCTCCGCGTCGGAGATCGAATCCACACCCGCGAACTTCAGCACCAGCAGCCCTTTGTGCGGCCAGAACCCTTCCAGTTCCAGTTCGTGCCGGCCCGCGTTCGAGTCCCGCGGCAGCGCCAGCAACTTCATGCCTACCGCGAATCGATCAGGCACATCACTGAGAATCTCAGCCGCGACTTCGCCCCGGCGGCCCTGCGTTTTCACCACGCGGGCCAGCGTAATGAACTCACCACTTGTTTCAGGATCGCGAATGGTCCGGTTCCCTGCCCTGGCTCTTCGCTGGTCTCTCGTCCGGGTCTCTAGTCGATGACTTCCAGAGTGTATCGCTTGCGCGCCCGCACGCCTGCCGCGCTCAGAAGAGTGCGCAGGGCACGAACGTTGCGCCCCTGGCGGCCGATGACTTTGCCCACGTCACCTTCCGCGACTTCCAGTTCGATCACGTCGTCATCGAGATGGTCCACAAAGACCTGATCGGGAGCGTCGACGATCCACTTCGCAATCTGCTCGATGAGAGCGCGCACATCTCCGGTGGGTTCAGTCATGGTTTTCGCTTATGCTGCGGGAACTGCCGGGACGACCGGAGGCTTGGAGTAGAGTTTGCCCACCCGCTCCGACATTTGCGCGCCCTTCGACACCCAGTAATCCACGCGGTCACGTTTGAACTCGACGCTGGTGGGATTGGTTCGAGGGTTGTAGGTCCCCACAACTTCCACCGGCCGTCCGTTGCGCGCGCGCGCCTTCTCAATGACCACAATTCGGTAATGCGGTTGTTTGCGCGCACCCATGCGCGACAGTCGAATCATTAACACAGATGTATATCCTTGTTCCGGAAGAGTCCGGCGAGGTCAAGACAAACACTTATTATGCCGGAGGTTAGCGGGAATGGCAAGGGTGGAACGGACGGCAGGCCGCTAAAAACAAAACCCCGGGCTATGTTCAGCCCGGGGCATGAACCCGTCAAGTTACGTACCTGATTATCGGCAACCGCGAGTCTGAAGTCGATATTACTTTGAGGCCTGCCCTCAGCATCTTTTCCACGCCTGCTAAACTCCAATGTTCGGAGGTAGAACAGGTTGCAGGCGGTCTACATTCTCTCCGCGGTGCGCACGCCTATCGGCAAGTTCGGCGGATCGCTGGCCGCGCTCACGGCCGCCGACACAGGCGTGGCAGCGGCCAAGGCCGCGATCGAGCGCGCCGGAATCCAGCCCGAGCAGGTAGAAGAAACCATCTTCGGCAACGCCCGCCAGGCAGGCGGCGGCCCGAATCCGGCGCGGCAGATTTCCATCCGCAGCGGCGTTCCTCAGGAGGCGCCGGCATTCACCGTGAACAAAGCCTGCGCTTCGGGGATGAAGTCGATCGCGCTGGCTTATCAGTCGATTCTCCTCGGCGATGCAAGCTGCATCCTGGCCGGTGGCACGGAATCCATGTCGCGCGTGCCTTACTATCTCGAAGCGCGCTGGGGATATCGGTTGGGCAACCAGGAAGTGGTCGACGGCATGTATCGCGACGGATTCTTTTGTCCCATGGCAAAAATGGTGATGGGCGAGACTGCCGAGGTGCTGGCAGAGCAGTACAAGATTTCGCGCGAGGAGCAGGATGAGTATTCTCTGATGTCGCAAACCCGCGCCGCGCGGGCGATTGCCGCTGGACGATTCGACGCTGAGCTTGTCCCGGTGACCATTGAAGGCAAGAAAGGCGCGACCACGTTCAGCCACGACGAACATCCCTTCCCAGATTCAAGCGTGGAAAAGCTCGGCAAGCTGGCTCCCGTGTTCTCGAAAACTGGAACCATCACGGCGGGCAATTCTTCCGGAATCACCGACGGCGCTGCCGCCGTGGTCTTAGTGAGCGAACATTTCGTAAAGCAGAACAATCTGAAGCCCCTGGCGCGAATCTCGGCTGTAACCTCGGCAGGAGTGGATCCGCGCATGATGGGGATTGGACCCGTCCCGGCGCTGCGCAAACTGGAAGAGAAGCACAACCTCAGGCTGCATGAGTTCGGCTTGATCGAACTCAACGAAGCCTTCGCTGCGCAGGTGCTCGCCTGTGACCGCGAATTGAATTTCAATCGCGACCGGCTCAACGTGAACGGTGGTGCAATCGCCCTCGGGCATCCCATCGGCTGCACTGGCACACGCATCACCGTCACGCTGCTGCATGAAATGCTCAAGCGCAACACCAGGCGCGGCGTGGCCACGCTCTGCGTCAGCGGCGGCTTGGGCATGGCGTTGGCGCTGGAGAACGTGGTGTGACGGCCGAGCCCACTTCTGCTATTCTTCATCCGCTCTCGCTCTGAGGTCAGCAAGAACCGACGCTCTGCGGACGCGGATGAAGGAGAATTACATGCTTCGATGGATCACTCGTGTTTCCTGTTTCTGCGCTCTCATGCTTGCCGCCAGCTTTGCAGCGGCGCAGGCCGAGTTTTCTGCCGAGATTGTTGACTTGCAGAAGCCGGGCACGCCGACGCAGGCCAAGATTTATTTCGCCAAAGACAAAATGCGGATCGAATCACAAACTGCCAGCGCCCACGGCAGTGCGGTCATCATCAATTACGCAACCCAGACCGGGGACGTCCTCATGGCTCAGCAGCATATGTACATGGAGATGCCAATGCAGGCTCAAAGCCAGCGCATGGGATATGCCTCCGCCTTCTTCCAGGCCGGCGATGTCGAGAATGCCTGCGGCGATTGGCAAAAAATGGGGCACCAGAGCAGCACTTGCCACAAGGTCGGCACCGAGACCGTCAACGGACGCAGCACGGTGAAATACGAAACCACGAACGCGAGCGGCGATGTCAGCCACTTCTGGCTCGACCCCAAACTGCGATTTCCGGTGAAGTGGGAGGGTAAGTCGAACAGCGGAGAGTTGCGCAACATTCAAGAGGGTGCGCAACCGGCCAGTCTGTTTGAGATCCCCGCCGGCTTCACCAAGATGGACCTGGGCGGCATGATGCAGCAGCCACACTGAAGTTCCCGCGCCTGCGTTGACGCTGCCAAAACGCCGCCACTATACTCAGAGCAGACCTCTGACGCCTGGAGACGGAATGTCCCTTTCTGCGGTAATCGTGGACGATGAGCAGCTCGCTCGCGATGAACTCGCCTACCTGCTCAAGAGCGCCGGTGACGTCAACGTCGTGGCGCAGGGAAAAAATGGTCTCGAGGCCATCAGCCTCATCAAAGAACATTGCCCTGACGTCGTCTTTCTCGACGTCCAGATGCCTGGACTCGACGGCTTCGGCGTCATCAAAAAACTTCTCGACCGGAAGATTCCCCTCCCTATGATCGTGTTCGCCACCGCCTTCGACCAGTACGCGGTAAAAGCGTTCGAGGTCAATGCGGTGGATTATCTGCTCAAGCCCTTCGACAAAAAGCGCGTGGCACAATCGGTGCAGAGAGCTCGCGCTCAGCAGGGGGCCGAAGGCTTGCCTGCGGAAAAGATCGACACGCTCGTCCGCATGCTGCAGGCGCCCAAGGTTCAAACTTCAAAAATCCTGCTCAAGGCGGTAGGGCGAATGTTTCTGGTGGACCAAAAGGAAATCTGCTACGCCTCGATCGAGGACGGCGTCATCACCGTCGTCACCGCCGGCCCAGCAGGCATGGAGGGGCACTCGAACTGCCGCACCTTGGAAGAACTACTCGGCAGCCTGGATCCCGGCCTGTTCTGGCGAGCGCACCGTTCCTACCTGGTGAACATCAACCGCATTCGCGAAGTCGTGCCCTGGTTCAAGAGTTCTTACCAGTTGCGCATGGATGATAAGAAGCAGAGCGAGATTCCAGTCAGCCGGGCGCAGACTAAACGGCTGCGCGAACTCTTCGGACTCTGAGGTCGCCGCCCCTACGCATGCCTTCACTCCGTGGTTTTCTTCTGTGAGACGGGACGCAGCCGCCTGCTCCGCGCTTTCGACCCTTGCCATCAGATCGCTAATCAGCGTGCCGGAATACAAGCCAACCCACTTCCGCTCAGATAGGGATCAATGACCGTGCAGCGAAACAACGGAGGGCGGCCCCAGTTTCAGAGCCGCCCTCCCGGGTGGGGGAAGGTTAAACTGCCAAAGCTTCGAGCCCGGTCCGGTCGCGAATTACCAGGGTCGCGCCTTCCAGGCGGATCAGCCTTTTTTTCTTCAGATCGCTCAACAGCCGCGTAACGGTTTCCCGCGAGGAGCCAATGCGTTGCGCCATCTCTTCGTGGGTCATGACCGAGCGCAGGTGCAATTCTGCCGAGTTCTGAATCCCTGTGGGAGCGCATGACAACAAAAGCCTCGCTAGTTTTCCCGACGAAGAGCGGGCCAGCACCAGATCGTGGATGTCCCGATACGCACCTTGGAATTCATGACTCAGCCACAGCGCGGAGTGCACGCCGACTTCACTCTGATTCTGCAGCAGGTTCATCAAGTCCTGGCGGCCAATGAAATTCAACTGGCAGGGAGAAGCAGTTTCCGCAGTCATTTCGTAGTTCGTGCCGGAAATGGCGGCGCTCAATCCCAGCACTTCGCCGGCTTCCGCCTGCTTCAGGATCAGCACTTTGCCTTCCTTCGATGTCGTCGACAGCTTCACTTTGCCGGAGCAAACAATAAACACGCCTCGTGGCGTCTGCCCCTCCACAAACAGCACCGCTCCTGACGGCATAACACTGTGGTGACAGTCTTCATCCACTGATCGCAGCACGGCCGGTGAAAAGCGGCAGAAAAAACCCGCCCGGCTCGCCTTGCAGCCCATGCAGCTCTCGATGATCTCGAGACCGTAGGGAGTTCTCATGCCTGCCTCCGCTGTTGCACTTCGCCGGTGTCCTTGCTCATCGATGACATCCTCTGGATATTGCGACTTCATCTGCTGCGAACGTTCGAGCAAAGAGCGGGCATGGGCCCGTGTATCGGTGTGCGGGCTGCGCGCGGCGGAAATCACTTCCCAAGCGGCACTGGGGGCAGCACCTCGCTCCCACTCCAGTTGGCAGGCAAACAGATACAGAGGATCAACCACCTCTGGGTTGTTGGGGCTGAGAGCTGTATCGTGCCATGGCTCCGCGCGTGATGCTCCGAACTCACGCCCCTGTGCCCACAGTTCTTCGTGGGTGAGCGATCTCCCCAGCCACGCTTCACTTCTCGATAGATCCTCCGCCAGAGCAGAGTTCCTGACAGGCTCCGGAAGCAATCGAACCAGATTGCTCGGCTGATAATTCCTAGCCACTAACACGGTTCACTCCTGATCCGGACGCGGACGACGAGTGCCAGGGTGAGTGCGACTCGTCTGTCCGCGTTTGGGGGAAAGCTGCTCGACTTACTTCCCGATCACGGAAGGCTGATGTAATCCGAGTTCCAGAATGGCGCAGTCCCGAAAGCGGTCTAACCCTCTGAAGGGAAAGCTCATCCCTCAGCCCCTACAGCCACCAAGCTGCCGCCCATTCGGCAGCCCGAGCATCCATCGGCACTTGAAACCTCCCCCATTTTGATGGAGTCTCGGATTTCTGGCAGCCTCAGCGCCAGCTACGGCCAGCTACTTGTTCAGGTTGTGTTTGCGAGATATACTCCCGGCCTGCGAGAAGAATACGTCCGAGCAAAGAGGAAAGTGAGGGGCAAACATTCATGACCTGGAAAAGCAAACTGGTTCTAGGCGTGCTCACCGCTCTGGCAATGATGGTGCTTACGTATGCTCTACCCAGGGGAGGTGGGATGCGCGATGCGGCCCTGGTGCAGTTTCCCGTCACGGTTGGAGTGTGGGCCATCTTCGTTCTGCTCTTTGTTAAGCTGAAATAGGCGCGCTCCGGCCGTGCTAGTCGGTTTCCCGGCTGGAGTAGTCCCGGCGCGTAATGCCCAGCCGCTGCATTTTCGACTGCAGCGTGGTGCGCTTCAGGCCCAGCCGGCGGGCCGCTCCCGTGGGACCGGAGATCATTCCGCGAGTTTCCCGGAGCACGCGAATAATATGTTCGCGTTCTGCTCCCTCGAGAGTATGCTCGGCGGGGCCAGAGTTCGGTGATTCCGCCTGAAGGTCAGCCAGGGGTGCGCGTAAAGCCGTTCCCTCGGTGAGAATGACCGATCGCTCAATAAAGTTTTCCAGCTCTCTTACGTTCCCCGGCCAATGCCAGTTGACCAGTGTGTTCATGGTCTCGCTGGGAACTGTCTCAATGCCGCGATCCATGCCGCGGGCAAATTTCTGGATAAAGTACCGCACCAGCAACGGGATGTCCTCGCGCCGTTCCCGCAGCGACGGCAGTCGAATCGGAAATACATTCAAGCGGTAGAACAGGTCGCTGCGAAACTCTTTCTCGGCCACGCTGCGGGCCAGATCGCGATTGGTAGCCGCAATCAGGCGCAGATCTACTTTGATGGTCCGCGTTCCTCCCAGCCGTTCGAACTCATGATCCTGCAACACGCGCAGCAGCTTGGGCTGCAACTCCAGAGGGATTTCGCCGATCTCGTCCAGGAAGAGAGTGCCTTTGTCTGCCAGTTCCAGGCGCCCGATCTTCTGGCTGACGGCGCCGGTAAACGCGCCTTTCTCGTGTCCAAACAATTCGCTTTCCAGCAGTCCGGTGGGAATCGCGGCGCAATTCAAAGTGATGAAACTTCGGTCCCTGCGTTTACTGGTGTTGTGGATAGCGCGCGCGACAAGTCCCTTGCCGGTTCCGGTTTCTCCCAGAACCAGAACCGTCGCATCGCTGGCGGCGACGATTGCGACCTGATCCAGCACGTGCTTCACGGCAGAACTTTCCCCGATGATCTCCTCAAAATGAAGGCGGGTGCGGGGTTCCCCTTCGAGAAAGCTTTTCTCGTGTTCCAGCCGGCTTCTGAGCTGCTCCACTTCGCGGGTGGTGCGCGCGTTTTCTATGGCAATCGCAAGTTGCGCGGCGACCTGATTGAGCAGTGTCAGGTCATCAGTTTTGAAGGCGTCTACCCTGGTGCTGCCGAGCACCAGAACCCCAAGAGGACCCTTTGGCCGGAGCAGTGGAACATAGCAAAGCGACTGCAACCCTTCGGCCAGCAAGTGATCTGTGGTCTCAGCGGGGAATTCTCGCAACTCATCCTTGGTGAAAATTAAAGGCGCCCGCTCCCGAAGGGCCTTGCCCCCAGGATCGCTTCTGCCATCGATTTCGGTGTCGGCTGTTGATCCCTTCCGCAGGGGAAAGTCCAAGGCCTGCCGAACCAGTTGTCCGCTTTTTTCGTCGTGCACTGCGAGGGCCGCATATTCTTGCCGCAAAATCCGGCGCAGATAGGCGGAGATTTTAGGGAAAACCTGCCGCGAGTCCCACTTTACGGCCAGTACCCGGCTCACTTCCATCAGCACCTGCTGCCGCTTTTTTTCTTCCTGCAACCTTGCGGAAACACCCCGGAGTGATTCCTCTAGTTTCTTTTGCTCCGTGATCTCGACCACAACAATACCGATCTGCCTGACCTCGTCGGTGGTCGCTTTAACTGGAATGTAATGCTCTATCCAGCGGCCGGCTTCGGTTCTGGTGGGAAGCACGGTGCTGATCTCGAGATCGATGATTGGTTGCCCGGTCGCCAGAACCCGCCTGCACTGTGGCTCAATCACTTCGGCCGCATCACCAAGCATCTCGCGAAGGCTCTTCCCCAAATGTGCTTCTGCGGGAATGCCATTCATCTCGGCCAGTGTGTGGTTGATCGCCAGATAGCGGAGGTCTGTGTCGAGAATGCAGAAACCCACTTTGGCCGCACTGAAATAAGTGGTAAGCAACTGTTCCGATTTAAGGAGAGCTTCCGCCGGTTCGCGGCTTCGAGACACTACCTCAGCCATCTCCAGCAGCGCTAGAGAGCGCTGCGCATCCCGGTCTAAGCGTGGTTCGCTCAAGCGGTACGATACACCGCACGTCGTGGCGTTTCCCCCTCGAAAAAGCGCCGCTTAACCGCCAAATTTGAGGACGGATTATAACCTCAATTTTCAAAGGACTCGGCGGTTTTCTTCGCAAGATCGGTTTTCGTAACAGACTCTTCCCAAGGTGGGAATGGTGCCGCTTCCAACCGCCGCCAACCTCTTGCGGATATCGGAAGCGACCTGCGGAAAGCGGTCACACCTCGGGAGCGTGAACGCCCATCTGCCCCACCTTGACCCCGGGTTTCAAGGTCCGGCAGATCTCTGTGAGCAAGGCTTTGTCGCCGCCGGGTTCGTCCAGAATGTCGACTCTTCTAACTTGACGGCCAATGCCCGGGCCCTCTCATCCGCGGGAGCAGCAACGAGGACGATTGGAATGTGACGGCTAGCGGCTGCCAGATGACTCTGCAGCTTAGGCCCATTCATGCCCTGCAGTTGCACATTAACCACAAAGCGACCTCGACCGCAAAACTTGCTGATTGTCGCTACTGCCCGACGCACCGAGTGACTGCCATCGATGACCGCGATTAGGGCATCAGGCTTACTTACTGTCAAGTCCCGCTCCGCCGCAATTCGAGCATCTGATGCGCATGAACGCAACTCCCTGCCTCCCATTCACGGCCCGCATCACGAAACCGGTACCGCCGCAACTCTGACAGTCGGCGGCAGCCGCTTCACGCCAGACAACGTCGTGCATTGGGTGCAGGAATTCGAACCCATGGCGATAGACATTGCGGTTCCGCACTACAGCGCGGACGGTTGCCACGGCTATCGGCAGCTTGATCGTCAGTTCAACGATCTCTCCTATTTGCAGCTCGCCCGGTAGAATCGCAGAAACGCCGGACTCACTGACGTCCACAGTACGACCCGGCAGCAGCCCAATCTCCCCAAAAACCGTGACTTCGGTTTCCAGCTCAAATCGCTCGTGACGCCGCGTTTTCTTCCTTTTGTCTTGCTCGATCTGCTGCTGTGCCGGTTGATCCTTTTCCGCATCGCTCCTTCCTGCTTCGCTCTCGTCCTTGCCGTTAGTCACCGCATCTCCGGCCAACTCTCTCCCAACACTCCATCGCGCTCCTGCTCTCTCCTTCGCCGCAACTATGGTTCCTCAAACAAGGCCCCGCCTCGGGGGAAGGCTTTGATTGTTACGGGATGGCGGGGCCAAGTTGAGCCTACAGGGGGACAGCAGCCAAATCTATTGGCTGTTGGCGTAGGTTTCTTTACTTTAGTAAAGGTGAGTTTAACAAAGGTTAATTGGCTGCGAACTTTTATCGCTTTGAACCCGAGATACCAATTTTCTCGGCCATCCTCACCAGCCCCGGCAGTGAGTCCGCGCCCATCTTTCTCATGAGCTGGCTGCGATGGACCTTGACCGTCGCTTCGGTGGCCCCGATTTGCGCGGCGACTTGTTTATTGAGCAGGCCTGAAACTACCAGGGGAAGCACTTCCCGCTCGCGCGGGGTCAGCGCTTCGAGACGCTCGCGGATCACGGCAATCTCAGCCTGGCGCTGTCGCCTGGCGCGGTCGCGCTCTAACGCCACCTGAATTCCATCGAGCAGATCCTGGTCGCGGAACGGCTTGGTCAGGAACTCCACGGCTCCCGCTTTCATGGCCCGCACCGACATTGGGATATCGCCGTGGCCGGTGATAAAGATGATCGGAATGTGGATGTTGGCCTCAGCCAACTCGCGCTGAAGATCCAGCCCGCTTTCGCCCGGTAGCCTGACATCAAGGACCAGGCAACTCGGCGCGTCCGGCTGTTTAGCTTGCAGAAATTCGCGCGGCGAGCCAAAGAGTTCGACTCTCAGACCCACCGAGCGGATCAAGCTCCGAAGCGCATCGCGGATTGATGCATCGTCATCCACAACGAACACGATTGGCGGCTGCTCCGTCATGAACTCAATCTGCCTTTGGCACAGTAAATTCAAAAACCACTCCGTTCGACGCGCCCGGTGTGAACCACAAGCGCCCGCCATGAGCCTCGACAATAGAGCGGCTAACTGATAGTCCCATTCCAATACCCTGGGGCTTGGTGGTGAAGAATGGTTCAAAGATGTGGCCTGCCTGCTCCGGATCGACTCCTGCTCCCGAATCATGAACCTGAATCAGCACACCATCGGGGTGCCGGGCCGACTTGATGAGCAACTCCCGAGGCCGATCGGCGATAGTGCCCATCGCGTCGACTCCGTTCAGGATAAGGTTCAATAGAACCTGCCGCAACTGCACTCGATCCCCGCGCACGGCAGGAACATCGGCCGCCAGCTCCGTCCGAACCGTAACACCGCCCCGCAGAAGCTCGTTGTCGACCAGGTTCAGCACTTCCCGGATTACCTCATTCACATCAAGTCGTTCCATCCGAGGTGGCGTTTTCTGCAGCAACGCGCGAATCCTCCCGATCACATCGCCAGCCCGATTCGCCTCCCGGACGGTTCTGTCGATAGCTTCCCGCGCCTCCTCCAAATTCGGCGGCTGCCCGGCCAACCAGCGCAGTGCGGCATTTCCATTCGTGACCACAGCCCCGAGTGGCTGGTTGATCTCGTGAGCGATGGATGCCGTCAACTCACCCATGGTCGCGATTCGAGTCACTCGGGCTAGTTCGGCCCGCGACTCCCGCAGAGCCTCCTCGGCACGCTTGCGGTCCTCGATGTCAATGACGGAGCCGTACCACTTGACGATGCTGCCCGTTTCGTCGCGTAGCGGCACCTTTCGATGGAGTGTCAGGCGATATTCTCCGTCAGCCCGTCGAAGCCGTGCTTCAGCTTCAAAGGGTTTGCCAGTCGCCAACGATGTTTGCCACCTGTCCACGAGCTGCGCAAGGTCGTCAGGATGAATTACGCTGGTCCATCGCCATCCCAGAAGGTCATCCAAAGAAACGCCCAGATATTCCAGCCAACGTTTATTAAAGAAATCGAGATAGCCGTCCGGACGAGCGCTGTGTAGCATCGCGGGAGTTGTATCGATCACGAGCCGAAGGCGGTCTTCACTTCGGCGCACCGCATCTTCGGCCCGCTCCCGCTCGGCGATTTCCTTTCTCAGCGATTGGTTGACCATCTCAAGCTGCAGGGTCCGTTCGGCGACGCGACGCTCCAGGTCCTGGTTAAGCCGCTGAATTTCGGCGTGTGCTCGCCTGTCCACAGAAGATGTGACGATGGCGGCCACGAGCACGATCAGAGTCGCCATGACAACCCCAAAACCGCCTATGGGGGAGTTGCTCACGGTGTCGGAAAGGTCTGGAGGCGGGCCGGGGAAGAAGCTGGCGGCAGCCATTCCGGTATAGTGCATCGCCGAGATTGCGATTCCCATCACGATGGCGCTGCCCACCTTTCGCGGGACAGTCCCTCTGGTTTCCTCTCGTAGACCGAATGCCATCAGCAACGCGATCAGAGAAAACAAGATTGCGAGCAGGATGGAACACGTCACCAGAAAGGCGGAATACCGGGTGATGGCCGGCATTCTCATCGCGGCCATCAAGCCGTAATGCAGGCCTGCGATGCCGGCGCCCATAATGATGCTGCCGGTCAAGGCTTCGACGCCGCCCATCTTCGGCCGGCTCGTCACATAGAGCGCGACCGCGGACGCGAAGATAGCTACCAGGAGCGCTGCCAGAACCGTTGGCCAGTGATACACAATCGGGACTGGCAAGTGGAAGGCCAACATCCCTTTGAGGTGCATCGCCCAGATGCCGATGCCCATCGCAATGGCGCCACCGCTCAACCAAGGCAGGCGAACCCGGCCGCGTGCGGCGGTTACGCGTCCCGCAAGATCGAGCCCGGCATAGGAAGCAGCGATGGCTATCAATACCGAGCGCGCCACTTCCCCGTAGTCGTAGGACCCGGAGAGCGCCGCGTTTGCAGAGATCATCACAACGGATCCCTCGCCGCTTTCGTTTTCCTCAAACTTGTAGGCCGAACCAGAAGTGCTGAAATACTATGGCCCGAAATCCATGACCCGCCCGAAATCTGGCACCAGGGGAAACTGCAGCGTGTAACAGTGTACGCCGGTCGCGTCTAGACCGCACTCGAAGTTGAGCACAAAAGAATATAATCCTCGTGTGGCGCGCGGGTGGGAGAGTAAGTCGGTTGAACTGCAACAAGCCGATGCCGGTTCGTCCACCGGAGAACCCAGGAATCATCTGACAGCCGAACAAAGGGCGATCGAATCCCGCCGGGAAGGACTGCGGCTCTCCCGCAGCCGCATTCTAGAGCAGCTCCACTCGCCGATAAACCCCCGCTACCGAGAGATTCTGCAGAAAACCCTGGTAGTGCTCGACGAGCAGCTCACTCGACTGGGCTGACCCGAGTTACCTGGGGCCTCACCGTGCGCAATCCTCCTACCGTATAATGCCCTTATTCCCATGAAAGCCTACGTTTACGTTTCGCTCAAAAAAAGCGTTCTCGATCCGCAGGGCAAGACGATCCAGGGTGCACTCAAGAAGATGGGCTATAAAGGTCTGGAAGAAGTCCGCCAGGGAAAGTACTTCGAACTTACCCTCGATGGCGGGCTCAGCCGCGAAGAAGCGCAAACCGAAGTTGAGCGCATGGCTCGCGATGTGCTCACCAACCCGGTCATTGAAGAGTTTCACTGCTCCCTCGCAGACTGAATTCCTGGAGTTTCCGCATGTGTGGCATCGTTGGCTACGTCGGCAAGAAGCAAGTGGTTCCGATCATCCTCGAGGGTTTGAGGCGTCTCGAGTATCGCGGTTATGACTCAGCTGGCATTGCCGTTGCCGGCAATGGGGACAAACTGCAGATCCGCCGCGCCGAGGGCAAGCTGCGCAACCTGGAAGAAGCCATCCGCCTCAAGCCGCTCGAAGGCAGCTACGGCATTGGCCACACTCGCTGGGCTACTCACGGGCGTCCCACGGAAGAAAACGCTCATCCTCATCGGGATTGCACCGGCAAGATCGTCGTCGTACATAACGGCATTGTTGAAAATTATCTCAGCCTGAAGAAAAAGCTGATTGAAGAAGGCCACAAGTTCTCCACCGAAACGGATACCGAAGTCATCGCGCACCTGATCGAGAAACACCTCAAAAGTAGTAACGGTCACCATCCTCATCTCGAAGAAGCGGTTCGTAAGACCGTAAAAGAGCTCAGCGGGGTCTTCGCCCTGGCCGTCATCTCCGTCGATGAGCCGAATAAGATCGTGGCAGCGCGCAACGGTCCTCCTCTGGTGGTCGGCTTGGGCAACGATGAATATTTTGTTGCCTCTGACGTCCCCGCCATTCTCTATCACACGCGCGACATTTTCTTTTTGGCCGATGGCGACCTCGCAGTGGTCAGTGCCAACGGCGTGCAACTCACGGATTTCGACGGAAAGCCACTCCAGCGCCAGGTGCAGCACGTGACCTGGGATCCGATCATGGCGGAAAAGGGCGGCTTCAAGCATTTCATGCTCAAAGAAATTTACGAGCAGCCGCGCGCCGTCCGCGACACGACATTAGGACGCATTTCCCTCGACACCGGCCACATCTTCCTCGACGAGATGCAGATCAGCAAGGCTGAATTCCGCGCCGCGAAAAAGATCAACATCGTAGCCTGCGGCACCAGTTGGCACGCCGGACAAGCCGGCAAATTCATGATCGAGAGCTTCGCCCGCGTGCCGGTCGAGGTCGATTACGCCAGCGAATGGCGCTACCGCGACCCCATCGTCAGCTCGGATACCATCACGCTCGTGATCTCGCAATCAGGCGAAACCGCCGACACCATCGCCGCCCAGCGCGAGGCCAAAACCAAAGGCTCGAAGACACTGGCCATCTGCAACGTCGTCGGCTCCATGATCACTCGCGAAGCTGCGGGAACTATTTATACTCACGCCGGCCCGGAGATCGGAGTAGCATCCACCAAGGCCTTTACCTGCCAACTCACCGCGCTTTATCTCTTCGCTCTTTATCTCGCGCAGGTGCGCGGCGCTATGAACGCCGATCAAACCCGCAAAGCCGCTCAGGAGCTTACGCTCATCCCGGGCAAGTTGGAAAACATTCTTACTCATGATGAAGCGTGTGAAGATCTAGCCAAGCGCTTCCAGCGCGCGCAGGATTTTCTCTTTCTCGGTCGTGGCATTCACTATCCCATCGCCCTTGAAGGTGCACTCAAGCTCAAAGAAATTTCTTATATTCACGCCGAGGGCTACCCTGCCGGCGAAATGAAGCACGGCCCTAACGCTCTGATCGACGAAAATCTTCCCGTGGTCATCATCGCCACGCGCGATGCGAACGATCCCGACTCGATGCTGCGCTACGAGAAGACGATGTCAAACCTGAAGGAAGTGAAAGCGCGCTCAGGGGTAGTCATTGCGCTGGCGACCGAGGGCGACGAAGAAATCAAAGAAGCCGCCGACCATGTCCTCTACGTCCCCGCCGCGCCGGAAGAACTCTCGCCGATTCTCGAAATCGTTCCCCTGCAGTTGCTGGCGTATCACATCGCTGTGAGAAGGGGATGCGACGTGGATCAGCCGAGGAATCTGGCTAAATCGGTCACGGTGGAGTAGATGGCGGCCCATTAGTTATTTGAGGACGCAGCCTGCAGTGCCCGCCGCAACAGCCACAGAACCCACGCCAGCTTCACGATAGCCGCCAACCAGATTGCGAGCGCCACATCCACCACCCAAGCGGGCGCGGCTCCCACTCTTCGCAGCAGGAAGGGCAGAAAATTCCACGTCGTGATGTGAACGTAATCCCAGTCATCCCAGTGCATGGCCTCGGTGTTCAAGCCCCATGCGTCCATCTTGCCGAGCGCGAAGGCCACGATGTTCTTGAACCGCAGTGCGATCACGAACGTGGGATGGCCCAGCGTCTCCATCTGGTAAATCTCCAGCGACATCCAGAACGCGAGCGAAGCAAGCTGAATGACCAGGCTGGCTGCGATGAGCGCGAGCCCGCCGCGCCAGATCCATCGACTCAGATTTTCGCGATAGCGCAGCAGCAGCGGCACGGCGAGCAGTGCCGCCATTTCCGCTGCAGTTGAAACGTAGCGATCGCCCCAGGCAAAATCTCCGGCCCAATAGGCGTATCGGGCATACAAGCTGATGTAGGCAAGCAGCAGTGCCAGAGTGATTGAGCCATAGGCGCGGATTTCCGGTGACAGGCGCTTCCATAGCAAGATGAGCAACAGAATTGCCAGCACTAGCAGCGGATCGAAAAGAAAGATCGACTTCTCCGGCTTGAACAGCACACCCAGAAAACCCTCGTGAAAAGGCGTGCTCCAGGGAAAGGTCACCGGCAGGGTTGGATCCTGCAACCGCTGCTCCTGGCCATAGAGCGATAGATATGTGTCGGTGAAGGATCCAAAACGGTAGAACTGGTAGAGCCGGTCGACCATCAGGAAGAACGCGTAGACCGGGGCGGCGACTTTGCAGTAGGTGACGAGCCGCTTCCACAGTTCGCGTCCGCGCACTTGTTCCGACCAAAATACGAGCAGAAGGAAAAACCCTGCGGCCATCAGGTCGAGGCCGGTCGTCAGCCGCGTCAGCAAGTTCAAGCCGAGCGCCGAACAACCCACGAGCAGTGCGCGCTTGTTTCCGGTCCGCAGCCATTCGTATTGAAAGGAGAATCCGGTCAGGGTCAGAAGCATGACGTAGTTGTTCTCCATCATGTTCTGGGTGTAGTGCAGATGCGTGGTGCAGAACAGCAG
>JBAUYE010000060.1:0-4123 GCA_049584615.1 Candidatus Sulfotelmatobacter sp. | reverse complement strand
CGGCTGCAGGTTTTGCTGGTGGCGTTTTGTTTTGGGGCGTTCATTGAGGGAGCCGCGGGCTTTGGAGCGCCGGTAGCGATTGCCGGGGCGTTCATGATTGGACTCGGATTCAGGCCCTTCCATGCGGCTGCCTTGAATTTGATTGCGAATACAGCGCCGGTGGCCTGGGGTGCGATCGGCACGCCGATTCATAGCCTGGCGGCTGTGGCTGGGTTGCCGGAATCCGATATCAACGCGATGATTGGGCGGATTCTTCCGTTCACCGCGGTGATCGTTCCTTTCTGGCTGGTGCGTACCATGGTCGGCTGGAGAGAAACCTTCGAAGTATTTCCCGCGATTCTGGTGATTGGGCTTTCGTTCTCCCTTACGCAGTTCTTCTGGTCGAATTACGTGGACAGCAATCTTGTGGACATAATGGGCGGCGTGGTTTCGATTGTCGCGGCTTTGATTTTTCTGCGATTCTGGAAACCGAAGAAGATTTGGCGATTCGATTATGACGATAAGCCGGTCGCGGTTCCGGCTCCGACTGGGGAGATCGCCGACCAGATGGGCGGTGCATGGGCGGCTGAGAAGTTTGATGGATATGTAAAGCCGCGCAGTTACACAGCGGGACAGGTCTTGAAGGCGTGGATGCCGTTTGCGATTCTCTCGCTGTTTGTACTGCTTTGGGGTTTGCCGAAGATCAAGCTAGCAATGAATCAGGCGACGACGCCGGCTTTCAAGGTGATGCTTCCGAATGGAAAGGTGCGCCCGGGTCCGGCGGGGTGGGATGTGCCTCTCTTGCACAACGCGATTTCACGCGCGGCTCCGATTGTAACGAAGCCGACGCCGGAGGCGGCGCGATACGATTTCAACTGGCTCTCGGCTACTGGGACGGGATGTTTCTTTGCCGCGATCGTATCTGGACTGCTGCTGGGACAGGGCCCGGTGCAGTTGATGAAGATCTTCTGGAAGACGCTGGTGCGAATGCGGCTGGCGATGATTGCAATCTCATTCATGCTCGGGTTGGGTTATGTGACGCGCTACTCGGGGCTGGATGCCGTGCTGGGCCTGGCATTCACGCGCACGGGATGGTTGTATCCGTTCTTCGGAACGTTTCTTGGGTGGCTGGGAGTTGCGCTCACGGGGAGCGATACGTCCTCGAACGTGCTCTTTGGGAGCTTGCAGCGAATTACTTCTCAACAGCTGGGCATTGACCCGGTGCTGATGTGCGCAGCCAACAGTGCGGGCGGAGTGATGGGGAAGATGGTGGATGCGCAGTCGATCACGATTGCTACGGCCGCTACTGAACAGGTGGGGAATGAAGGGGTTATTTTCCGCTTTGTAGCGTGGCACTCGGTGGCGCTGTGTTCGATCGTTGGAATCATTGTGATGCTCTATGCTTATGTTTTCAAGTATGCCGTACCTCACGGGCTGACGTTTGTGAAATAGCCCCGGTCATGCGACACGCACATTCTGCTCGACTGGTTCTCGGGATACTACTCGCGGCATCGTCCGCGCGGTCTCAACTTGCGCCCGGGTCCATCGACATTCATTGGAATGAAGGTGCTAAGGACTGCAAAGCCAGTCCGCAAGCCCCGCTTGAAGCGCACCCATACAATCCGCAGACATACATCCTTCGGGAGGACCTTTGCGCTACGTTCGAGGCGCCTTTCATGTACCTCCTGATTGGATCGACGAAAGCGCTTCTGATCGACACTGGCGATGTTGCCGATGCGAATCAGATGCCGCTGGCGAAAACGGTGATGCAATTATTACCTGAAGGCAGTGCTACAAAGCTGCCTTTGCTCGTGGTGCATACGCATCGGCACCTTGACCATCGCGCGGGCGATGGGCAGTTCATGCATTTGCCTAACGTTGAAGTGGTTGGGTTTGATCTTGACAGCGTGCGGCGCTACTACGAGTTCGCCAACTGGCCGAACGGTGTCGCGCAGATTAATCTCGGCGATCGAACCGTCGACGCCATCCCGACGCCCGGACACAATGAGACTGAGGTCTCGTTTTACGACCGGGATACGGGACTGTTCTTTTCGGGTGATTTCTTATTGCCGGGGAGGCTTCTGATCGACGATGCCAAAGCCGACCTTGCCAGCGCGGAAAGAGTGGCTGCTTTCGTGAAGGATCGCCCGGTCAGCTATGTCCTGGGTGGACATATCGAACTCGATGCCAGTGGGGAGACGTTTCCGTGGGGATCGCAATATCATCCCAACGAACATGTGTTGCAAATGACGAAAGACGATTTGCTGGCGCTACCCGTGGCGATCCGCAGGTTCAATGGGTTCTACACGCGAAGCGGCAACTTCATCATGATCAATTCGATGCGCATGCTGATCGTCTGGGGAGTTCTTGCAGGGGTGGTTCTGATTGCGCTGGTGATGATGCTGGTTCTATATATTCGACGCCGCGGGCGCGCGCGCAGGTTGCGAGCGCTTATTGGTGGGTAATCCTAAAGTGGCAGGCCTCTTGCCGGTTCTTACCGACGAAATGTTCAGGTCTTGCTCCCTTCATAGTTTAGTTATCCGGAGCAGTCGATTTTTTTGATTGCAAAATGCTGGCAGTGTTATCGTGTCTGTGCTCGCCGGCCTGGGCAGTAGGGTAGATCCTGTTTTTCCGAGGTGAGCACTCCATTGAGTACCATCCCCAATGAACATACTCGATCTCGTTGTTGGCAAACCCATCAGAACCAGCGACGAACGGGCGGAGCAGATCGGGCCGACGCAGGGCATCCCGATCTTTGGACTCGATGCGCTTAGCTCGGCGGCTTACGGCCCAGAAGCGGCGCTCACGCTTCTAATCCCCCTGGGCCTACTCGGTGTTCGTTATATCGTTCCCGTCAGCGCGGCCATCATCACGCTGCTGGTGATCGTGTACTTCTCTTATCGCCAGACCATCGCCGCCTATCCGTCGGGGGGTGGTTCCTACACCGTAGCGCGCTTCAATCTTGGGGCTTCTGCCGGATTGCTTGCCGCAGCGGCGCTGCTCGCGGATTACATACTGACGGCGGCTGTGGGCATCTCGGCGGGAGTTGGTGCGTTGGTCTCGGCGGTGCCGTCGTTGCTGCCGCATACCGTTTCTCTTTGCGTGGGGATTCTGATCGTCATCACCATCGTCAACCTCCGGGGCGTGCGCGAGGCCGGTGCGGTTTTTGCGGTTCCTACTTATCTGTTTGTGGGGACACTTCTGATCACCATCATCGTCGGCATTTTCCGTGTGCTGCTCAGCGGCGGGCATCCCACGCCGGTCGTTGCGCTTCCGGCTCCGCCGGCGATGACTGCGGTTGTGAGCTTCTGGCTGCTGCTGAAGGTTTTTGCCAGCGGTTGTACAGCTTTGACTGGCGTGGAGGCGGTCAGCAACGGGGTGAAGGCTTTTCGGGAACCGACCGTAAAAAATGCACAACGCACTTTGACGGTGATTATTTTTCTGTTAGCTGTGCTGCTGGCGGGAATTTCTTATCTGGTAAAGGTTTACGGAATTGCGGCGACTGATCCGGGCCGGCCCGGCTATCAGAGCGTTCTCTCGATGCTTACCGCCGCGGTGTTCGGCAAGGGACTCTTTTACTATCTAACCATCGGGTCGATTCTTACCGTGCTCTCTCTCTCTGCGAACACTGCGTTTGCGGATTTTCCTCGGCTGTGCCGGGCTATCGCGCAGAACAACTACCTTCCACATGTGTTCGGGTACCGCGGGCGACGGCTGGTTTACACCTACGGCATTGTCGTGCTGGCGCTGCTGTGCGGCAGCGTATTAATCCTCTTCGGCGGCGTCACAGACCGGTTGATCCCGCTTTACGCGGTCGGCGCGTTTATGGCCTTTACGCTCTCGCAAGCCGGCATGGTGATGCACTGGATGAAAAATCGTGGTCCCGGTTGGGTGAAAAGCGCAATGGTGAATGGATTGGGCGCGCTCGTCACCGGTACTACGACGGCCGTCGTGCTGGTTGCGAAATTCGCGCAAGGGGCGTGGATCACGGTGCTTTTCATTCCCCTGACGATCGCTTTCTTTTCGATTGTCCGGCGCCACTACCACTCCGTGAAGATGCTCACTTCGTGCAAGATTCCTGTGGATGCGGCGGGGCTGAGCCAGCATCCTATTGCGGTGATTGCGATCGACCGCTGGAGCAACA
>JBAUYE010000059.1:0-1904 GCA_049584615.1 Candidatus Sulfotelmatobacter sp. | reverse complement strand
TGCCTTCGACTTGGGTTTGCCGAATCTCCCATAGACGTAAGCTCGACGGACGTATATGCATTGATTTTCTACGTCGATGTCCCTCCACTGCAGGGCGAGGATTTCGGAAATCCGCAACGCGGTAGCCGCGGTGACCAGCACAAGCGTACGCAGCATCAACCCCAGTTGGTTGATGATCGCGAAGGCTTGAACCGGAGTCAAAATGATTGGGTCGAAGTTGCTGGCCGTGGACTGGCGGACAAAGCGAATCGGATTCGCCTGCTCGGTCCGCGGCAGGAATCCAACGCGCTGGGCATGTTTGTAAACCAGACCGATGACCTGTCGGATCTTCGACCGGGTTTGGTTTTCGAGACCGCTCTTCCTCCCCAGCTCTTTGAGCCAGTTCTCCAGATCGAGCGGCGCGATCATCAAGGCCGCCTGATCGCCCCAGCGGGGCAGAACCCACTTGCGGAGATACCGGCGGTAAGTTGCAGTCGTGGAATAAGCTTTCGGAACCGATGCTTGGTTTTGATCTTCGGTGAGTTCTTCTTGAATGTAGTGACCCGCAATGTCGTTGAACGTCACGGGGCGCCCATTGTTGTTCGGAGCGGGGTGGTTGATTGGCAGATAAAGCGACTTGACGAATTCGCGCGCGGCGGCACGGGTTGGCAGCTCTTTTTGCGTTCCTATCACAATGGCGTGCTCGACCCTGTTCCCGTCGGCACGAGTGATGCGAAAACGAAGCCGCCATACTTTACCTCGCTTGCGACTCTCAAGACGCAGGCTTCCTTCTTGATACCGTGTCCTTCCCATCGGTTGGTATTACCTCCCTACGGAACGGCACGGACGACGGGAACAGTTTACCTTGGCTTTCATCCAAGCGTCCAACTCAGACAATAGAAATCGCCAGGTCTTGCGGCTTCTTTCACCGAAAGGGTGGGCTGGAATCGCTCCTTCGCGCGCTAGGCGCTGAACTGTGCGCAGATTGAGTTTAAGAAAGCTCGCCGCTTCGTCGGAACTGACGTAGGGTTCGGGTTCAACCCGCAGAGGAGATAGGATCGTACTCGTTAGCATTGACATTCGAGACCTCCTGTCCTGCCGAGCTAGTTCAATCGCGGCAAATGCCACGACTAAATTTCGCCTGCCACGGGACCCTTGTTCAAGCCAGCCACCGAGAACCGGGAGTTCCACCGTTGCCGTCTTCGGCTGGTCAAGTCTGTAGGGACCGGCGATAGTCAACCAACTTGGCCCATTCCTGCCCCCTTGTCCAATAACGGCTCGTTATGACGTTATTCCTGCCAGTTATGAAAAGCGGCCCCCTGCCGATTCGTCACACGAAAGAGTCGGTGACCGCGGCGTTGCGCGAATGCGTCGCTCATTGAGAAGGCGGGGCTTAAAGGAAAACAAGAGCAATCGACGAAAGCGCCAGAAAATCCTTAATGTGGCGGTAAATCGGGCCGCGTCCGGCGTTAATCAGGCCCATCGTGGGTGGTCGTACAGATCCTGGAGACGCTGTGTCGGGCACACAAAAGCCTTATTAAAGTAATGACGATATGTCCTTTCTTGCGACATGGATAGAAATTCCTTATCCGTCCTCGACTCCAAACTTATCCGACCGAATCACTCTAACTTCCCGGACTGATAACCCCCAGGAATAACGTTATAACGAGATGTAATTAGACATGATGGCTCAGTGGGACTAGTTTTGCGCCACGCGCAGCAGATTCTAGGTGCTTCCCGGAGGCGCAAATGTCCTCACGTTCGTTCCAAATCTACCTCTTCCGCCCAATCCATCTTCTTCTTCGCTGGAAGTGGGCACATCCAACCGCCGCCGTTCTTATCCTACTTCTATTCCTACCCGTGACTGCGATGGCACAGGGTTCACCGTTCGACACCGGCTTCAACGCCATCCAAAGCCTTTTCAC
>JBAUYE010000058.1:0-20361 GCA_049584615.1 Candidatus Sulfotelmatobacter sp. | reverse complement strand
AAACTCTTTCGTTCGCGCCTTGCGGTCTCGTTCCTACTTTTAGCCCCGGGGTTTCATCGTGAAGAAGCAGATTTCATTCGCCACTTTTGCTCCAATCCTTCTCACCGGCCTGTTGACGCCTCTTTGGGCGCAATCGTCTTCTTCCGTGAAACCCCTCACCATTGAGGCAATGTTCGCACCCGGAGGGCTCACCGGCCGTGGTCCGGAAAACATGGAGTGGAGTCCCGACGGGACGAAGTTTTCCTACGTGCAGCGCGACAACGATGGGGAACATGGCGAGCTGTGGTATGTGGATGCGGCGACGGGCGAGAAGAAAGTCCTGGTCAGCGCGGCCAAGCTGGCTTCGCTGGCGCCCGACGCAAACAAAGTGAAGAATGAGCGCGAACGCGAGCGCCTGACGCGCTATCATGTCGCGGCCTACCTGTGGGCTCCGGAGTCGAAGCACCTGATTTTCGATTCCCAGGGTCAGCTCTGGCTTGTTGATCTGGCGACCGGCACCGCCGTGCAGTTTACCTCATCACCCGACCCTAGCATCGACCCCAAGTTCTCCCCCGATGGCAGCCATGTTTCTTACGTTCGCAAGCACAACCTTTATGTCAGGCCGGTGAGCGGTGGCGACGAGAAACAGCTCACCAAGGATGCCGGGGAGAACGTGTTCAACGGCGACATCGACTGGGTTTACGCCGAAGAGCTGGCTGTGCGCAGCAATTATTTCTGGTCGCCCGACAGCAAGCAGGTCGTCTTCCTGCACATGGATGAAAGCAAGGTGCCAAGTTATCCCCTCGTCAACTTGAGCCCGACGCATCCGACCGTAGACAACGAAAAATATCCTGAGGTGGGAGATCCAAACCCGGTCGTGAAGCTGGGCGTGGTGGATGCCGACAAGGGCAAGGTTCGCTGGATTTCTCTGACTAATGATGAAGACTCTTACATCCCGCGCTTTGGCTGGGTTCGCGACGGTGTGATTTGGGCGGAGGTTCTCAATCGCGCCCAGGACAAGATGGATCTGTATTTCGTGGATGCGAAGTCGGGGCGGTCGCGGATCGTTCTGACAGAAACCACTCCCGGCGCATGGATCGATTTCGAACATGTAGAGGTTCGCTTTCTGAATTCCAGCGGCGGATTCCTGTGGCCGAGCTGGCGCGACGGGAACATGCATCTCTACCTCTACAGCTTTGACCAACAGAATCCGCTCGCCGCCGACGCAAAACTGGAGCGGCAACTCACGCAGGGTGACTACGAAGTGTTGGGAATTGAAGGAGTGGACGAATCTGCCGGCGCCGTATTTTTCTCCGCTAACAAAGGCGATCCGAGGCAACGGCATCTTTTCTCGGTCAAGCTGGATGGAACCGGCTTGCAGCAGCTCACGCACGATAAGGGACTTTACTCGGCCCAGTTTTCCGAGGATGGCAAGCACTACGAGCAGACATTCTCGGGTCCTTTGACAGCGCCGCGGATGTCGTTGTGCGCTGTGGGCGGAGGCGCATGCGCTCCCGTGTGGCAGGCGCGTGATGAGTTTGCGGAGTATGGACTGCGGTCGCCGAAGTTCCTGGAGTTTAAAGCGGACGACGGCACGACACTCTACGGACGTTTGTTGCTGCCTCCGGAAGCGCCGGCCAGCGGCAAGGTTCCGCTGATCGTGCATATCTACGGAGGGCCTGGGGCACAGACAGTCCTGAAACAACCCGAGGACCCGTTCGATGAGATCCTGTCGCGCAGGGGCTTCGCAATTTTCTCAGTCGACAATCGCGGAACTCCGGGCCGCGACCGGAAGTTCCAGACCGCGATTCGCCACGAGTTCGGGGCGATTGAGTTGAAAGATCAGCTCACGGCGCTCGATCAGCTTCTCGCCGAGCACCCGCAACTTGATAAAGATCGCGTTGCGATATGGGGATGGTCGAACGGAGGTTCGATGACGCTCTACGCGATGACCCACTCCGACCGGTTCCGCGCTGGAGTTTCGGTCGCGCCGGTGACCGATTGGGTCAACTACGACTCGATCTACACCGAGCGCTACATGGGCTTGCTGAAGGACGAGGCAAAGAGCTATGCCGAATCCGACATGACCAAGGCCGCCGCCAATCTGCACGGAGCGCTGATGCTGGCCCACGGTACGGGCGACGACAACGTGCACTTCCAGAACAGCATTCAGATGATTGACGCTCTTATCAAGGCGGGCAAACAATTCCGACTGATGATCTATCCCAACAAGACCCACGGCATCTCGGGCAGCGATGCGCGCGAGCATTTGTTTCACATGATTGAAGATCACTTCGAGCGGGAGCTCAAGTAGGGAGAATCTACCTGCGCTTGTCGGGCTTACGGGACGAACTGACTCTATTCGTGCTTTCCTTCGTCGAGCTTTCTTTGCCGGAAGTTTCCTTCGAGGAACTGTCAGAAGATGAGCCTTTGGTGGAGCTCTCCTTCGACGAGCTCGACGAACCCTCCGGCTTGGACTTTTCTTCTTTCTTCGAGTCCTTCCCGCCGCCATCGGAGTTGGGCGCGTGGGACTTGTTCGCGTAGTCGGTGACGTACCAGCCCGATCCCTTAAACTGTACGGCAGGCGCGGAAATCATCTGCTCGACCCGGCCGCCGCATTCGGGACACTTCTTGACCATCTTGTCGGAGAATTTCTGTATTTTCTCGAAGCGATGACCGCACTTCTCGCATTCATATTCGTAAAGGGGCATGGTTTATGAGACTTTTGTCAGAAAAAACTAGATCCACTGTGATTCTAGGGGCCGGGTTCGATTGCGTCAATTCTGCCGGGGGTATAGCCATGGGCGCGGGAAAATTCCTACACCCCGGTTCGTGGCGCTCCGGGCACCAGAGTCGTCTCTTTCATCGGGTTGCTTTTCTGTCTAACATTTCGAGGAAGAAACAAGGGGGCGATCCATGAAGGTCCTGGTGGTTGAATCAGAAGATGCGGCCTTAAAAGCTACGGGCGTTATGCTTAACAAGCTCGGCTATGAAGTTGGACTTGCGCCGAACTGCAGTGAAGCACTCCGTATTTACTCCGAGAAGGGACCTCATGACGTTGTTCTCATCGCGTTGAAATTCCTGCGCAGTTCTAATGCCGGTGGCGCCAAACTGATTGAAGCCCTGCGTGAGAAGGATCCCAAACAAAAGTTCGCCTTCATCACGGCATCGCCAGTCCTGAAAAAGCCGTTCTCCCTGCAGGAATTGGACGATTTCATGGGCGCGTTTCGGCGGCCAGCGAGAAGCCGCTTTGGATGAGGTACAGCTCAGGGGATTCTCAACGCTTACGCTAAAGTTTACTTCGGGGATTGTTCCACGAGGCGTTTGGGGGCGGTATTACTCCACCCCGCAGAGACTGCTTTCTGCAAGGTTATCTTGCTGACTTTCTTGAGGTGCACAGTGGTGGCGCCACGGCGTCCCCACGCACCCTTCACCGGGACGAAAACGCCGGGATAATCCTTCGAGAAATAGTGTTGCTGCTCCGGGGTGAGCTTGACCATGCCCCAGCCCTTGGCGGGATAGCCGAGGGTGGCGAAGATCTTTCCTCCGACGCGAAAGTCGGGGTGATCCATGTGCGCGTGCTCTGTGGCTTCGGGATGAGCCAGTGCCAGGCGGCGAAAATCGTTGACGGTCACGGAGCAAGTCTCCACGAATGGAACGTGCACACCATAACACAACTGCCGGCGAGGCTATGAAGTTACGGCTGCCGCGGTGTTAGACTCCGGCCATGAAGGATGCTGGCCGCAAAGTTGAAGAGTCCGAGACTGACGAGCTGGAACCCGCCGCCCGATCGCAGACTTCTGGGTCTGAGCTCTCGCCGGGGCCGGCTCTTTATCTTGTTGCGACGCCGATCGGCAACCTGGAAGACATCACGCTGCGCGCCCTGCGCGTGCTCAAAGATGTCGACCAGATCGCCTGCGAAGACACTCGCCAAACGCAGAAGTTGCTCAACCGCTACGGCCTCACGACCCGCACCGTCAGCTACCATGAGCACAATGAGATGACGCGCGCGGCGGAGCTGGTCAAGGAAATGCAGGAGGGGGCGAGTGTCGCGCTGGTCACGGATGCGGGCATGCCCGGGATTTCCGACCCAGGATACCGGCTGATTTCACTAGCTATTCGACATCATGTACCGGTGGTGCCGATTCCCGGAGCGTCGGCATTTCTGGCGGCGCTGGTGGCGAGCGGACTGCCGACGGACTCATTTCGATTCAGTGGCTTTCTTCCGGCTAAGCGCGGGGAGCGGCGGGCTGCGCTAGAGGCGATCAAGACCTCACCGCGCACCCAGGTTTTCTACGAAGCTCCGCACCGGATCATTGAGGCGCTTGCGGACGTTGTCGAAGTTCTGGAGAACGACCGGCATGTGGTGATCGCGCGCGAGGTGACCAAGCTGCATGAAGAGTTTCTGCGCGGGCGCGCGGGAGAGATTCTCGAGGCCTTGCGGGCGCGTGATGCAGTGAAGGGCGAGATCACACTGCTTATCGGGAAGGCCGAGGAGGAAGGTAGCGTTGGGACGAGCGCTCTCGACCGGCCAGGAGTCAAGCAGAGAGTTGAGCAGATCATGGCGGAGGAGAAGGTTGACGAGAAAGCTGCGCTCAAGAAAGTGGCGAAGGAGCGTGGGATTTCAAAGAGTGAGGCATATCGGGAGTTGCAGAGGAGCAAGTGAACGCGGCACCTACTTTCCTGCTAACTCCCGCTTTACTGCCTCGCTGACCATCTTCCCATCCACCCGCATGCCGGCGCCGGAAAAACGCGCCATGACGTTCTTCATCACCGTGCCCATTTCTTTCATGGTGGGAGAGCCCATCTCCGCGATCACGGCTTTCACTCCAGCGACGACTTCCGCTTCACCTGACGCTTTCGGCAGGTAGGTTTCGATCAGCACGATCTCGGCGGCTTCTTTGTCGGCCATCTCCTGGCGTCCGCCTTTGGTGAACTGCTCGACGGACTCTTTGCGCTGCTTGATCAGCGTGGTGAGGACAGCCTGAGACTCTTTCTCATCGAGCGGCGCCATTTTCTCGATCTCACGGTTCTTCAGCGCGGCCTTCACCATGCGCAGAGTGGAGAGCCGTTCCTCCTCACGTGCTTTCATGGCTGCGGTGATGTCCTTCTGGATCTGTTCAACGAGACTCATAGTGCGCCAATTATATCGAAGGAACTAATGAAGCTGACGCTTTGTGATCTCAGATTAGGTCTGTCACCAAACGATCCTGACGCGCATCTTATGCTCAGGAGGAAAGCAACCATGAGCAGACTCGCCATTTGGGCACAACTGGAAGCTAAGCCGGGGAAGGAAAAAGAGGTGGAAGAATTCTTGAAGTCGGCGCAGCCGCTGGCCGAGCGCGAGACGGCCACGCTCAGTTGGTACGCCATAAAGATGGGCCCGGGAAAATACGGCATTTTCGACACCTTTGCCGACGAAAACGGGCGCAACGCCCACTTGAACGGTGAAATTGCCAAGGCACTGTTCGGCAAAGCCAAGGATCTTTTCTCCAAGCCGCCGGATGTTGTCAAGCCAGAGGTTCTCGCCGTGAAATCCGCCGCTGCCTGACGCGGTCCGCCGGGCCCACTTGCGGGTGGAGAGAGCGGCGGTCCATTTCAGGGAACGCCAACGTTCCGATAGACTACTAGGGAAGCGCATTTCACGGATCTTAAGGACGCTATCGGAATGCTGCGCAAGAACCGTCTTTTTACTCCCGGGCCGACGCCGCTGCTGCCGGCGGCGCAAACGGCCATGGCTTCCTTTACGGCGCATCACCGCACCGCCGACTTCCGGGCCCTGTTCCAGCGCGTGCTTGCAGACATGAAGGAATTCATCGGCACGCGGAATGACGTGTTGGTGCTGGCTTGTTCGGGCACAGGGGTGATGGAAGCTTCGGTGTCGAACCTGACATCTCCGGGAGACAAAGTTTTGGTGCTCACGGCTGGAAAGTTCGGGGAGCGCTGGACGGGATTGACCAAGGCGTTCGGCTGCAAGGTCGACGTGTTGAGCGCCCCTTATGGCGAGACGTTCTCTTTGAATGATATTCGAGCGAAGCTCACTCCCGACGTACGTGCGATGTTCGTGCAGGCTACGGAAAGTTCGACCGGGGCGCGGCATGACATTGAAGGGATTGCGAAAATCGTGCGGGCTCAGGGTGAGGAAACCCTGCTGGTGGTGGATGCGATCACCGGCCTGGGCACGACCCATCTCGACGTGGATGGCTGGGGCGTGGACGTAATTATCGGCGGGTCGCAAAAGGCACTGATGATCCCTCCCGGCTTGGCGTATTGCGCGGTGAGCGAGCGGGCGTGGCGGCGGATGGAGACGACGACTTCTCCACGGTTCTACTTCGATTTGCGCAAGGAACGCAAGGCCGCAGCCAAAGGGGAATCCGCCTACACGCCGCCTACGTCGTTGTTTGCGGCGCTGGGAGGTGCCTTGGAGTTTATCCGGGGAATGGGAAATGGCGACCTGGCCAAGGGACGCGAAGCGCTGGTCGACAATGCTGAACTCTGCGCGGCAATGACGCGAGCGGGCGTGCAGGCCGTGGGGTTGAAGCTTTTCGGGACCTCGCCTGCATCCGCGCTCACCGCCGTCCGCTCACCCGAGGGGATAGATTCCGGAAAGATCATCAAAGAATTTCGCGAGTCGTTCGATGCCGTGGTGGCGAATGGCCAAGGCGAGATGAAAGGCCAGCTCTTCCGCATTGCGCACATCGGCTACTACGATTACCTGGATACGATTGGCATCCTGGGCGCGCTGGAGCACGTGCTGGCGCGTTGCACCGGAAAAACGGTTGAGTATGGTGCGGCTGTGGGCGCGGCGCAGCAAGCATACGCGCGCAGCCTCTCGGGTCAACGTCAACCGGTCGGAGCCTAAGGAGCGAAGAGGCGCGGTCGAAGCGCTCCTGAACTGGTTAGTGACGACTACTTGACGGTGGCTAATTGATGGTGAACGTCATTGGGGCCGATGTTTCCGCCGAGGTGCCTCCGCCGTACTGGCCGCCCGGGGTGCCAGGATTGGTCACGGTTACGGCTGCGGTACCCGCAGTAGCGATGTCGGTGGCAGGGATCGTGGTCATTAACTGGGTGCCGGCGGCTACAACGGTGGTGGTCTCGGCGGTGCCGTTCCAATAGATGGTCGCGGTGCCGCTAAAGTCAGTGCCGTTGACCGTCAAAACGAATGCCGCCCCGCCGTGTGTCATGCTGGAGGGAGCGAGCTCAGTGATTGTGGGCATCGTTCCTGCTGTCGGTGGAGTAGTGGCCGGCTTGCTGTAACCGCACGCCATGCTTGCGGCGAGAAGCCCGGTTAGAAATACTGTCTGCGCAATCTTCATGACTGTTCTCCTGCGGGTAACGATCGATAGAAAACGATCGGTGCGTCCCGACTGAGAAAAAGTTTAGGAGACAGGCGCGGCAGGAGTGTCAGAAGGGTGTCATTTTTGTGTCAACGTTTTGTCCGTGCAAATGCCGTAATTCAAAAGGATAAATTCTCTCTTGAAAATCGTTATTGCCGAGAAAATCTCCGCCGCTGCGGTTGAGCAACTGAAAGAACCGGGCTGGACCGTCCTTACCGCAGACCAACTCGACGGGAAGCTTTCTGACCATCTCGAGTCGGCCGATGCGCTGATTGTGCGCTCGGTGGTGCAGGCGGATGCAGCGCTGTTGTCTCATGCCAAAAAGCTGCGAGTTGTCGGCCGGGCAGGCGTAGGCGTGGACAACATTGATCTGGACGCGGCCACACGACAGGGCATCGCGGTGATGAACACGCCCGGGGCGAATGCCGTGGCCGTAGCGGAACAGACGCTGGGAATGATGCTGGCCATGGCGCGCCACCTCTGCCGCGCCGACGCGCTCATGCACGCCGGGCGATGGGAAAAGAAGTCGCTGCAAGGTACGGAGTTGCGGGGAAAGACCCTAGGGATCGCCGGGCTCGGGCGCATTGGCATGGAAGTCGCACGGCGGGCACGCGCCTTTGGGATGGAGATTGTCGGGCATGATCCGTTTGTTTCCGTTAGCGTGGCCAAGGAGCAGAGCATTCGTCTGGTCAGCCTGGATGAACTTTATGCAGCTGCTGATTACATCACGCTGCACGTAGGCCTCACGCCGCAGACGGCGGGCATGATCAATGAGGCTTCACTCAAGAAAATGAAGAAAGGCGTCCGCCTGGTGAATTGCGCCCGCGGAGAACTGGTGCAGGAGGCCGATCTGGTGCAGGCGCTCAAGCAGGGCCACGTGGCTGCCGCGGCGCTCGACGTTTTTAATGAAGAGCCCTTAAAGAGCTCGCCGCTCCAGACTATGGAGAACGTCATTCTTACGCCTCACATCGGCGGGCAAACGCATGAGGCGCAGGAAGCCGTGGGAGTGCAGATTGCGCAGCAGGTGCGCGAATACCTGAAGCATGGCGTCATCCAGAACGCGGTGAACGTACCCTCGGTTTCCGCGGAAGAGTACGCCGCGATGCAGCCTTACATCGTTCTCGCCGAACGGATGGGGGCATTCTTAGCGCAAATTTCCGAAGGCTCGATTGAAGAAATCTCGCTGCGCTACAGCGGACATATCGCGGAGTGGAAAACGGAGCTCATCCGCAACGGGGCGATCAAGGGGATACTCAACCAGGCACTGGAGGAGAAAGCCAACCTGGTGAACGCCGCGTCTTTAGCCAGCCTTCGTGGACTTCGTATCCATGAAGCGCATAAGGCG
Organism: Candidatus Sulfotelmatobacter sp.; assembly: GCA_049584615.1. Taxonomy (GTDB): domain Bacteria; phylum Acidobacteriota; class Terriglobia; order Terriglobales; family Acidobacteriaceae; genus Sulfotelmatobacter. Next base: position 11,697 of record JBAUYE010000058.1, on the reverse strand, counting down.
AAGGCCTCAACCGGCGGCGCAGGCAGCGTGCTCTCCATTTTCCTTAAAAGCTCGACGGAAGAACACATGGTGAAAGGCGCCGTTCTGCATGGAACTGCGCCCCGTCTCATTCACATTGATGGCATCGACGTGGAGGCGCCGCTCGAGCGCAACCTGATCTACCTGCGCAATCGTGACGTGCCGGGCGTGATCGGCAAGGTGGGCACGATTCTGGGCGAAGGCGAGATCAACATTGCGGACTTTTCGCTGGGGCGGCGCAGCGCCGAGGCTTCGTCTGAGCCGCGCGAGGCCATTGCCGTAGTGCACGTCGACGGACGCGTGCCGGACGATGTGCTGAGGAAGCTTGAGCAGATTCCTGCCGTGCGGCAGGCTAAAGCGGTACGGCTGTTTTGAGTCAGGATTCGCGATACTCAGGAGTTCGATTCATCCCGCCGCAGCTTTCGGCTCTCTGACAACAGAGCCATCGAATGCATCAGATTCTGCAAGGTGACAATGCCCACCAGGCGCTGATCTTCGACCACGGGAATGATGCTGAGATTGCGTGACGTGAGCTTGCGGAAGGCGGTCGCGAGCGACTCCTGCCGCACTGAGACTTCGAAGATCTTGTTCATCACCGCCTGGACGTAGCCGTTACCTTCCATGCGCAACGCTTCCAGGATGCGCTGCCGGGAAATCACACCCACCATGTCGCTGCCGCGCACCACGGGAAAGTCGTCCTGCAGCGAGTGCACTGCCTTTTCCAGCGCGTCTTCGAGCGTGTCTGCCGGTGACAGAGTGGCGAAGTCGGTAAGCATGACTTCTTCCAGACGCACATTGTCCAGCACCGACTGGAAGATGACCGCGCGTTCCTCAAGCTGCGCCGCCGAGAAGATAATCACGCCCACCATCGTGAGCCACGCATTGCTGAACAAACCCGCCACCATCAAAATCATCGCGATGGCGTGGCTGATTGAGACCGCGCGGCGCGTAGCAGCAGCAGGATCAATGGTGCGCGCGAAATAGGCGCGGAGAACCCGGCCTCCATCGAGAGGATAAGCGGGCAGAAGATTCAAACCAGCAAGATACACGTTCGCCCATACCAGGCTGCGCGGCAGGTTGCTAGGCTGCAAGAAAGGCCACTCCCACAGCTTCGCCCCGGGAACAGTCACCCAGATGACGCCAGCCGCCACCACGGCGAACACAAGATTTACCAGTGGCCCAGTGAGTGCGATGCGAACGTCCCGCTGCCAGACCGCTGCACCGGACTGCGGTGGTTGCACATGCGATTCGTCGAAAACGGTTACGCCGCTGAGCGGCAGAAGGATCACAGCTTTGGGAATTAGCCCAGCATGCCGAGCCACGAGCATGTGCGCGACTTCGTGAGCCCCGACGCAGGCCAGCACGATTCCAACCAGCGCCAGGTCCCGCGGTCCGTTGGCCGAACCGTGGCTGTTGTATTCCGTCCAGAAAACGAACACCGGCAGAATCAGGAACGTCAGGTGAAGCCGGACCTCGACTCCGAACAGGCGTCCGACATGAATGGAGAAACTTCGCATGAGGTCTGGCTACTACAAGTATTTTACATGGTCGGATATATTGGCTCCGGATGCGGCAACTAATCGAAGGTACAGAGCCGTGCGCGTGATCGCCGGGAAATACCGGGGGCGGCCTCTGCGGTCTTCGCGCGGTACGGATATCCGTCCCACCTCCGACCGCTTGCGCGAAACGTTGTTCAATGTGCTCACCGCCGGTAATCCCCAGGCGCTCGAAGGCAGCGTTTGGGTGGATCTGTTTGCCGGCACGGGCGCGGTGGGGATTGAAGCGATCAGCCGCGGCGCCAAGCAAACGTACTTCGTGGAGACCTCAGCCGCGGCGGCAAAGTTGATTGAGAAAAACCTGCAGAGCTTGGGAATCGCGTCCGGCTATAAAATCCTGCGTGATGATCTTTCCGGAATTCTCTGGCGCCTGCAGCGCCAGCATGTCGTGGCCGATGTAGTGTTCCTCGACCCACCGTATCGCATGCAGCACGCCTATGAAGAGACCCTTACGGTGCTCGCCGATTCATCGCTGGTGTGGGCTATGTCGCTGGTAGTGGCGGAACATGAAAAGAAGTTCGATCCGGGCGATGAATTTGGATCGCTGCGGCGAACCCGGAAGCTGGTGCAAGGAAACGCCGCTCTCAGTTTTTACCGCATCGGAGGGCGTCCCGACTTGAGTGTTTGAGTATGATGCTGCGGTTGGATCTGGCTGGACGTCACTAGCTGGACGCCACTACATGATCAGTTCACTGCTGGTGCGTACGATCGGGTGCTGCATCTCCTGCAGGTCGTTCTTCACCATGTTGAGGCCGTAAACGCAGCCCTCGAACTCGCGCGAAAGATGGGCGAAAAGCGGCGCGACCTTGGCGTATTCGAAGTGCTCGAACTTCGACACGATGTAGTAGCTTTCTTTTCCCGCCTTCATCCATTCCACAAAATTCTCCAGGCGATGGCGGCGCAGCCGGAAGTGGTTGATGCTCTCGGGAAACATCCCGGCGAAGAACAGCGCGTAGTCTCCAATGTGCTTGCGTACCTGGCGCTCCCGGTCAAACGAAGGCGCGGGGCCGTAGACTGGATCGGTCTCGAGCAGCATCTCGCCCAGGTCGGTCACCGGACGGTCAGCGATGTCATGAATCTTAAACAACTGATCGGTCTCGCAGAACTCCGTCAGCAGATGCGAGACATAGGCAACGACTTGTGGGTCCCGAATACCGATCTCCTGGGCATAGTGCCGTCCCACCAATTCCTGGAAAAGCTGCCGCAGCGGATGAGATTCCGGAATCATGCCTCTTTGGGCTCCCTGAAAGCCGCGTTGCTTACGGCTTTCCAATGTTCGTTAGTAACTAGTTATCCCAGTCTCGAAACAAACGCAAGTGACTTTTGTTTATCCCTCCCATCATTTTTCGTAATCATGAGTAGCGCGCAAGCGCCTGCAGGGTTGTCCCCACATTTTGTTGGCAGATGCACGCGTCGGCTGCTAATCACAAACAGGTTGGTCGCTAATAGAATTGTGTGCAGGAGGGAATCAGGCAAATGGAAAGAATGAACATATCCAGTGGCACACCTTGGGAACATATTGTGGGTTACTCGCGTGCAGTGAAGGTTGGATCCTACATCCATGTGTCGGGAACCACCGCGACCGGCCCGGACGGCAAGGTTGTGGGCGTGGGAGATGCCTACGCCCAGGCGGTGCAGACTTTGAAGAATATTGAAAGCGCACTGCAGAAGGCTGGCGCCGGCATGAAGGACGTCGTCCGCACGCGCATGTATGTGACCAACATCGCAGAGTGGGAGAAAATCGGCAAGGCTCATGGAGAGTTCTTCCGCGATATACGTCCTGCGACTTCCATGGTGCAGGTGAGCGCTTTCATCTCTCCCGAGATGCTGGTCGAAATTGAAGCCGATGCGTATATCGACGGGAAGTGAGAGTAGAATTCCACCATTCCAAAGCCTCTTCGGCAACCGGGAGACGCCAACGTGAAGAATTTTGGGTGGATACTGCTTCTTGCGACTGTCATTCCAGCGGCTGCACAACAGAAAGATAATGCTGCTTCCGAATCCTGGACGGTCATTCGTGCCGGGTCTCTAATCGATGGCAAGTCCGCCGCGCCCCGGCGCGACCAGGTGATCGTCATTCACGGCAATCGCATCGAGAGTGTCAGCGACTCGGCAACCACCAAGATTCCCTCTGGCGCGGCTGTAATCGACTTGTCGAAGGCCACGATCCTGCCCGGCCTCATCGATTCCCACACTCATATCTTTCTGCAGGGAGAAGATCCAGCCCAGGGAGGATACGACGCCAACATCCTGAACGCACCGCTGGCGCTGCGCGCGGCAAGGGCTACAGTTTCGGCCCGTCGGGCGCTGGAACAGGGCTTCACGACCCTGCGCGACGTAGAAACCGAGGGCGCCGGTTATGGCGATGTCGGTATTAAAGAGGCGATCGACCAAGGCTATATCCCCGGTCCGCGCCTGTTTGTCGCGACCCGCGCCATCTCGACCACGGGCGGTTATCCGCTGGAGGATTATGCTCCCGAGCTCGACATGCCCAAGGGCGTGCAGATCGTCGACGGCCCGGTCGAGGCTCGGAAGGCAGCGCGGGAACAACTCGATCATGGCGCTGACTGGATCAAGGTTTACATGACGCATCGTTCGTGGGTGGGCAAGAACGGCGAACTGGTCTCCCAGCCCACGCTGACGCTCGAAGAATTGCGGGCGGTGGTGGACGAAACTCACGGCTGGGGCAAGAAAGTCGCCTGCCACGTCTATGGCGGGATTGGCCTGCGGCGGGCGCTGGACGGAGGATGCGACTCGATCGAACATGGCCTCGATCTCGACGCCGCCGCGATCACCCAGATGCTGAAGCAAGGTACCTGGTACGTCCCAACGATCAGCGTCTATTACGGCGACTGGGCCCCTGCGGATACGCCAGCCGGGCAGCGCGACCGGCTCCGCGCCTCAGTGCATGAGCAATCGTTCAAGAAGGCGCTCAAGGCCGGGGTGAAAATTGTCTTCGGCACCGACATGGGCGGAATTCCCTGGACCGAGCCCATCGCGCAGGAGTTCCCGCGCATGGTCGATTTGGGCATGGATCCAATGGACGCCATCCAAAGCGCAACCTCGCGTGCTGCGGTTATGCTCGATATGGAAGGCAAGATAGGCGTGGTTGCGCCGGGCGCATTTGCCGACATCATTGCGGTCAACGGTGATCCGTTGCGCGAGATCAAAGTGCTGGAGAACGTGCAGTTCGTGATGAAAGACGGCAAGGTCTACAAGAGCGATAGTCGTGACCTGAGGTAGTTTCCCGTTTTTCACCCCGGCGAATTAAAGATTGCTCATATCGTTTCAATTCACTTGACAACGGCTTCGCTACGAGCATAATTCATCAATCCCGTTTCTGACTCGGATCGGGACTCGGCTCTGAGGGTCGTTCTGAAGAACCGAAGGAGGTGTCTATGAGCGTACTGGAACTTTGTGACCGGGAAATCGCGGCCGTGCCGCTCGATGCCAGCGTGGCCGACGCCGTCAACAAGATGCTCGACCACCATGTAGGAGCCGTCGCCGTGGTTGACTCCGAATACCGGGTCGCGGGAATCTTCACCGAGCGCGACGTTCTGCGCAAGATGGCGCTCAGCCGCACCGACCCGCAGACCACCTCGGTCCGCGAGCTGATGACTACGCCGGTAGAAATGGCAACCCGCCGCACCGGAGCAGGCGAGGCGCTCACCACTATGTTGGAACGCCACTTCCGCCATCTGCCGGTAGCGGACGACAACGGCAAGCTGCTGGGAATTCTCTCCATTCGCAACCTGCTGGAGTGGCGCGTCGACGATCTCAGCCGTGAACTGGAGTCGCTCGAACAGTATGTCTCCAATGATGGGCCGGGAGGCTAGCGCGAGCTTTCGCCGCATCTGACTCCTGCTCATGTAGGGACGTCCGCCCTCGGCCGTCCTGGTCCAGCGAAGCTCGACTAACCCCTTCGCCACGATTCTCTTTCGCCGTTCTGCGGATTTCTGTACAATTCAACCGCTTAAATACAGGAGAAACTCTGTGCAGAACTTCAAAAGTCCTCACATGTTTTTCGTCGCGCTGCTTGCGCTAGCCGTCCCACTTGTCGCCCAGCAAGGTTCCAAGCCCGTCGTTATCCATGCCGGGCACTTGATCGACGTGAAGACCGGCAAGCTGCTTTCCGATCAGACGGTCGTGATCGAGGATGGGAAGATCGTGAGCGTCGGAGGCTCTGCGGAAATCAAGGCTCCCGCCGATGCTCTGCGCATCGAACTGCCTAACGCAACCATCCTGCCGGGATTAATCGATGCCCATACCCATCTCACGATGGATCCCAAATTCGGCTATGAGGAACTCGGCCTTTCCATACCGCGTGAAACCTTGACGGGCGCCAAGAACGCCCGGGTCACGCTTGAAGCCGGATTCACCACCGTCCGAAATGTGGGCGCGTCCGGCTACAGCGATGTAGCCTTGCGCGACGCGATCAATGCCGGCGACGTGCCCGGGCCAAGAATGCTGGTGAGCGGGCCGCCGCTCAGCATCACCGGCGGACATGCGGACAACAACCTGCTGCCGTTCGAATATCACGCGACCGCTGACGGCGTGGCCGACGGCGTGGACGGCGTGCGTCACATGGTTCGGCAGAACATCAAGTATGGCGCGGACTTGATCAAGTTCATGGCGTCGGGCGGGGTGCTCTCGAAGGGAGACAATCCGCAGGCGTCGCAGTACACGCTGGAAGAAATGAAGGCCATCGTGGACGAGGCCCACCGCTTGGGTCGTAAAGTTGCTGCCCATGCCCACGGAGCGCAGGCTATTCTCTGGGCGTCAGAGGCAGGAGTGGATTCGATCGAGCACGGCTCTTACATTGACGACGCGGACATCAACGACATGAAGAAGCACGGCACCTACCTGGTGCCCACGCTTTACCTGGGTGATTGGTTCATGGAAAATGCCGAAAGAAACCACGTGCCCGATTTCCTGCTGGTCAAGGCGAAGGCGGTCATGCCGGCCGCGCGCAAGAACATCGCCCACGCCTTTGCCAGCGGCGTGAAGGTGGCGTTTGGCACCGATGCCGCGGTTTATCCCCATGGCCTGAACGCGCACGAGTTCGCGGTGATGGTCAAACTGGGGTTGACGCCGCTGCAGGCCATTCAGGCGGCGACGATCAATGCCGCGGATTTGCTGGGATGGCCCGGCAAAGTCGGGAGCCTGGACCCCGGCGCGTGGGCTGATATCGTCGCGGTCGACGGCGATCCGTTGAAAGACGTGACCATTCTCGAGCACGTGAAATTTGTCATGAAGGGCGGCGAGGTGGTGCGCAACGAGTACGGAAAGTGACTAAGAGTGCTCGCTAAACAGTTCGGGAAGGGCACGGCTTTAGCCGCCGAGGCGATGACGGCTACTTATTAGAATTCCGCGCCCGCTCCGTGACCCAATCCGTCCAGAAGGATGAAGCCCCGCTGGCCAGGAACGGAGCCTTGCCGAGCACAGCATCCACAAAGTTTTCGATCATCGGATAGTGCAGATTGGCGTGCGGCGGCAGATTCTCGCGGCCGCCGGGATAGATCAACTCAGGACCGTTCAGCGGATTCAAATTCATTTCACCTTCCGTTCCGCGAATGCGGCATTCGTCCCGGTTCACCTTCGAATGCCAGCGAACGTCCACAATGCCGCGTAAACCGCCGGGGTATTCGATGAGCACAGTTGCATTGTCTTCGACCTTGTAATGATGAACTGCATTCGAAAGGTGTCCAGTCACGCGGCCGGGCTGACCAAATAAGAAGTTCAGCACGTCAATGCGGTGCGAGGCGATGTCGTAGAGCGGGCCGCCGCCGGCGAGCGTGGGATCGATCAGCCAGTTGCGATAGCTCTGGTTCTCATCAAACCATCCGTGACAGGTGAGTTCAGCGACGACGGGCTGGCCGATCGCGCCGGAAGCGACCAGTTGTTTCGCGCGCTGCACTTTCGGATACATTCGCCGATAGTAGGCCACACCGAACGTGCGTCCGCTCTCCTCTGCGGCCTGCACCATCGAGCGCGCCTCGGCTTCATTCATGGCCATCGGTTTCTCGCACAGCACGTGCTTGCCCGCACGCAAAGATTGGACAGTCTGCGGCGCATGAAGGAAGACAGGGGTCGCAACGTAAACCGCGTGAACTTCCGGATCGGAAAGAGCTTCGTCGAGGGTCGCCCAAGCCCGCGTATTGTAAGGCGCGGCTTTCGCCGGATCGCGCGTGACCAGGCCATACAAGTGGCTTCTGGGCTCGGCTTGGATCGCAGGAATGACGCGGCGGATGGAGATGTCGCCGATTCCGATTACGATCCAGTTCAGCATAGTCGAGGCGAATGTAAAGTATGCAGAAACTCAAAGGCCGGCCTAAGCCGGCCTTCGGGAACAATCTCAAGCTCAAACTACTTCTTGGGAGCGATCGCGTCTTTGGCAGCCTTGGCCACGCGGAACTTTACCACCGTCTTGGCCTTGATCTGAATCGGCTCGCCGGTCTGCGGATTGCGTCCGATGCGCGCCTTGCGGTGCGCCTTAACCAACCGGCCCAGGCCGGGCACAACGAACACGCCGTTCTTCTTGGTCTCTTTCACAGCCACATCGGCGAGCTGCTCAAGAAATCCAGCTACCGTCTTGTTGGGGAGTTCAGTTTTCTCGGCCAGATGACGGACGAGTTGAGTTTTGGTCAAACCTGAAGCCATTTGTTTCCTCCTCGGAATAGATACGAATTTTAATTCCAGCGGGCATGATCTTACTACCAGTGCCCTGTGGAAAACACCCTTATTTTACGCGGGTTCCATACGGATAACACTCGAAAAGGGCCATTTTTACGTGCATATTCGCAGATGAGGCTCCCGAAATGGCCCAAACATGGGCACCAAAGCCGTTGCCAATAATCGCCAAATGGAAATCTCTCTCAGGATTGCCGCTATCGGATGCCATAATGTGAATGGGAGAGCTTCCACTTGAGTTGCGCGATCTGCGAGATTCGCAAGGAAAAACGCTTCTGTCCCGCCGTCCACGGCCGCATCTGCGCGCAATGTTGCGGCGAGCAGCGCGAGGTGACGCTCGATTGCCCCAGCGACTGTCCCTATTTGCAACAGGCCAGGCAGCACGAAAAGCCGCGTCCCGCGGACCAATTCGACCGCGCGTCGTTGTTCCTGCAAGTTGAGATTTCGGAGCAATTCACCTACGAACGCGAGCATCTCCTCATGGGGCTCAGCTACGCGCTGGCGAAAGCAGCTCAAGCGGACCGCACTCTGAACGATCGCGATCTGATTGCGGCACTCTCAGCGAAGTGCGCGAGTTATGAGCGCCTGGTGAATTCCGGGCTGCACTACGATCAGGCGCTCACCAGCGCCGCACAGCACGCCGCGGCGGCTCAAGTGGAAGAAATGTTGAAGCGGTATCGCGAGGCGGAACAGAAACAACTGGGATACTCCACTCTGCGCGATTCCGACGTGCTCAAGGCTCTGGTGTTTCTCGTTCGGCTGGGCGAAGGACGCACGTCAGGTCGGCCCAAGTCGCGAGCCTTCATCGATTTTCTCCTCGCGCAATTTCCGGAGAAGCAGTCAGCCGTGGTCGCTCCCCAGGAAGCCAGCCGGATCATCGCGCCGTAGGCGACCAGCACGGATTTTGGGGGTTAGCTGAGATTAGGGCTGTCAGTGGCGCGTCGTCTCAGGTTTCATCGTCAGCTGCCATAACGTAGCCTGAAAAGCCACTCCGAAATCCCGTGCCAATTCGCGATCGCGACCGTTGTTACGGCGTAGAAGACTGGGGCGGGCAAGGCCCACCATCTGCGCTTGGACTCGATTAGTCCTCCGCCAGTGCGAAACGACAGCCACAGCTGTTCAATCACATAAATGATGGCGACGATCAAGGAAACTCGTGCGGTCAGCTCCTCGGGAGCGTGGTTGATCCGCCAAGCGACGTTATGCACCCAATAGAACGCGCCTGAATACAAGAGCGGGGATGAGAGAATAGCCGCAGCCAATGCGCAGGTTGCCGCCCAGCGCAATGTGAAAAAAGACAGGACGCTTGCGATCGCAAACATTGCGGCTACGCCGAGCAGAACATACTCGAAATTGCTTCTGGGCGGCTCCAAGCCGTCGAGAAATTCGAAGTAGAAAAATACGCAGAAGGCTGAAGTGCCGTAGATGAGTGCCGCGGCAACCTTTCTTTTCTTCATGTCAATTGAGCCTTTCACGAATTTGTGCGACGAAGCACAGCCCTGGCAAGATATTCCAGCCGGGTCAAATCCGTGGCTCAGGTTCTAGCTTCCGTACCGCCTGCCCCGGCGGCAGCTCATCCAGCAGTTCGCGAACCGTCTTCTTCAGAACGGGATGGAATACTTCCGGCGCAATCTCCGCCAGAGGCTCTAGGACGAAGCGCCGCTGGTGCAGCGCCGGATGCGGGATAGTGAGGTCCGTGGCATCGACCACCGCGCCATCGAACAACAGAATGTCGATATCAATGGACCGCGGGCCCTTGTTCTGCAAGCGCCGCCGGCCCATCTCCTCTTCGATGTGGAGAATCGCGGCGATCAGTTGCTGCGGAGTCATGCTGGTTTCAAGCGCGCCCGCACAATTTAGAAACCACGGCTGCTGGGTAAACTCGACCGGCTCGGTTTCGTAAAATGACGACATCGCAACCACTCGACCGATTGCGCTCAACCGAGCCTGCGCGTCCCGCAGCTGCCGCTCGCGGTCGCCGACATTTGATCCCAGAGAAAGATAAACCAGGTTGGGCATCGTCTGGGAGCTAGTGTCAGGCATTATTGTGCTGGTTTCCACTGGGAAATTGTGTCGCAGCGGACCGTCGAATACCTACCCATAAAACCCGATACCTTGGTCACCTTTCGAGGGGCTCCGCCGAACGCTAGAATCACAGTTATGACGTTGGAGTCTCTACTTCTGAGCCGGGACAGCGAAGTGCTCCGGATCCTTCGGCCGACCCTGGAGAAGCTCTCGATTGATGTCGAAGTGTGCCAGGAAGCGAAAAAAGCCACCGAAATCCTCATCTCAGAAAAGTTCGACGCCGTGATTGTGGACTGCGACGATCTGACAGGCGGCCTCGAAGTGCTGCAGGGCCTGCGCGCTACTCCCAGCAACCGGAATTCTGTAACCTTCGCACTGCTGAACGGAAAGAAAACCACCACGCAGGAAGCCTTTGGCATGGGCGTGAATTTCGTCCTGCAAAAGCCCATCAGCACGCTGAACGCCTCGCGCTGCTTTCACGCGGCGCTGAATTTCATGGTACGCGAGCGCCGCCGCTATTACCGCCAGCCGGTAAAGATGCAGGTCCGGGTGGTATTGAGCGACAAAGAAATTAACGGGGTCAGCACCAATATCAGCGAGGGCGGCATAGCAATCATGTTGCATAAGGCGATCCCCAAGGGCGCTGCTCCTCGTCTGCAATTCACATTGCCCGAAACCAAACTGTCTCTGGACGTTGAAGGGGAAGTAGCCTGGGCCGACATTAAGGGACATGTCGGATTGCGCTTCCTCAACGTCCCCCTGAGTTCCCAGCAGCTCCTGGAAAAATGGCTCGACGAGCAAATGGAAAAGGAGCTTCCCGGCACCAAAGAGATGCTGACGCTCCCGGGTTCCGACACCATTCAATAAGCTTGCCCCTGGCACCTCCCAGTAGGTATTCACTTTGTAACTTTGTCCGCGCGCCGGTGCGTGGCAATCTGGTGGGATACTGGAGAGCCATTGCCATGCTTCCTACTGATTACCGCATCACCCGGGTGCAGAAGACTCTGCGCTGGTTTGAGCAAGATATCCCTCTGTTGAACATGCGGGTAAAGGACCTGTCGGCCGAACGGCAGCGGTTGGCTCGCCAGTTCGCGGCAGCCTTGATCAGCCAGACCCGCGCCGAACTGGACCGCTTGCTCGAGGAACAACCCGAGCCCGCGCCCGAGACAGGGGATTTTCCCTGCGAACCTGCCGACTGAAGTGGTTTTGGGTCTTAGGAATGGAACGCCGACGCAGCGCTGTTAGAGTGAAGACCCAGCCGTAGCATGAGCACTGTAAGGGCCAGCGGCGTCTCGCTCTTCTTCCGGCAACGTTACTTCCTCCCACAGCGTCTTGTCGCGCAGGATGCGCGAGACCAGCGCGGTGTGCATGGCGTGGCCGGCGCGATCGGCTGCGATCCTGCCCAGGA
>JBAUYE010000057.1:0-8348 GCA_049584615.1 Candidatus Sulfotelmatobacter sp. | reverse complement strand
CCACAATCTGTTCGTACAAATCGAATTGCCAGTCACCAATTTGCGGTTGAAATTGGTCGAGCAACGTTTGCTCGGCTTCCGACAGCAGATGCGGCGCGGCGCGGCGAATGTCGGAGAGCGCAAAGCGATATTCCGCTAGCGCCGGTTCTTCGTTGAAGAACAGGCGCAGCCGAACCTCGGAGAGGGCGAGGATTTCAGGATCGAGGAACGCGGTCTTGGCATTTACCTCGGATTCAAGCGCGTTGTCGGCATCACAAGCGGCGGCGTCCTTGCGATTCATAGCGCAGCGCAACTGCAGGTAGGCTTCGTGCCTCGCGAAAAGCTTTCGAACGACGTCGTACTGCCGCAGTAGAGCGAGGAACTGCGACCCGGAATCAAGTTGCCCCTTGAACCGGGCTATCTGATCTAGCGCCGCGTTCAACTCGGCGCGCGCAGCGACTTCTTCCTCCGGCGTCTTGAAATAGTAGCGCGACAAATCGGCAGACAAAGCTGGAGGGGTGGGTGACTGTATTTGCGCCGCAGCATTTGCGCTTGCCGCCACGACGAACAGCAACCGCGCCCAACGTCCGAACTGCCTCATGTTTCCACCTCAGCGAGCTTTCTCAGCGATTTTTTGCCGGCGATCTTTGTCAGCGATCCTCGGGAATTCTGGATTAAGGGATAGACGATTCTGCGGCCTGCCCGTTTACGGTGCTGATGCTCCCGTTGACAATCTCCGGTATCTCCCATAGCATCAATCACTTGAGGGATGATTCTCAGACCCCGTCCGGGAGCCGTTCGTGATCAAGCTCGATATTATCAACGAAGTGGTAGCCAGAACCGGCATCACCAAGACCAAAGCCGAGCTGGCGGTGGAAACCGTTTTTGAGAGCATGAAGAAAGCGCTGGCCCACGGCAATCGCATTGAGCTGCGGGGATTTGGCGTGTTCAACGTGCGCCCGCGCAAGACCGGCATCGGACGCAACCCGCGCACCGGAGCCGAAGTTTCAATTCCTCCTGGCAAGGCGGTGCGCTTCAAGCCGGGGAAAGAGTTGCAGTCGATTGACTGAAGTCAGCACCTAGTACCTAGTACCCAGTACTGGCCTGCGCGTCCTCCAAACTTTATCTGATCTCTGATTTTCTTCGGGCTCTCGTTCCGCGCCTGCACGAGCTTTTTCTGGGTACTGGGTACTCGGTACTGGGTACTTCTTCTCGTAGTAGCATCTAAAGGAAAGGCCTCGGCGGAATTGCGAAGCCAACAATTGCATGTCGGAACCTACTCCTCCAATTGCTTCGTCCACCGTCGAATACCTCCGGCCGATGCCGCTGTACGTTCCGCGCGTACCGCGGCAGAGGTATTGGCTGCACGCCTTGCTGTTGCTGGCGACCTGCTTCACGACGCTGGTGATGGGTGCGCGCATGCAATACAACTTTCAGCACGGCCTGCCGGCGCTTTCGCTCGGCGATGATTCGGTGCCGTATTTCCCCGCGGGCTGGGCGTGGTCGCATCCCGCGCGCCTGTTGGGCGGCTTGCCCTTCATGGCTACGTTGATGCTCTTCTTCATGGCCCACGAAATGGGCCACTATTTATTCTGCCGCCGCTACGGTGTTTACGCCACGCTTCCCTTCTTCATTCCGATGCCTACCCTGATCGGGACTATGGGTGCGGTGATTGTGATTCGCTCGCGGATTCGCTCGCGCACGGCGCTGTTCGATATAGGAATTGCCGGACCCATCGCCGGGTTCGTAGTGGCACTGGTCGTACTCATCGTGTCGCTCGGGTGGTCGAGGCCGGCTCATCCCGGCTTCGGCCCGGCGGAATATGACCTGGGGTATCCGTTGGTTTTTCAGTGGCTGCATCAGCTGCTGGCTTCGATGAATCTGCTGCGCGGGCCGGCAGCGCTGCCCTTGAATCGCGTGCGGCTACATCCGGTGGCGATCGCGGCCTGGGTGGGGATGTTCGCTACTTCGCTCAACTTGTTGCCCGGCGGACAGCTCGATGGCGGCCACATTATCTTTTCGATTTCGCCGCGGGTGCACAAGCTGGTGTCGCGGCTGACGATCCTGATTCTTCTGCCCATGGCCTACTATCTGTGGATGGGATGGTTTGTGTGGGCGATTCTGCTGCAGCTTAGCAGTTTGCGCCATCCCCAGGTTGCGGAGTGGCCGCGAGTTTCCGGTGGACGAACCTGGCTCGCCGTTTTTGCATTGCTGATGCTTGTGCTCACGCTGACCCCGGCGCCGTTTGCGCATGCATCTTTGCCCGAGTTCATTCAGCAGCTTCGGCATCCATAGGCCTTCACAGCTTGATGATTTCCCGTCACTTCGCGCGGCGGGTTTCGAATGTCACCGCAGCTCTTCGCAGCAAGATCACTCATTCGCGTCTTTCTTTCGTATACTCCTCGGCGGTGCGTTCATCTTTCACATCAGCCACAGCGCGTCCACATCCACAATCACCTGGGTGCGCGGGATTTTGAGCTGCGCGGCATAAGCCAACATCGCTCGCAGCGTCAGGTTCAGCTTTTCGCGGCTGGGCGATTTCAGCACGAAGTGATAACGGTAGTCGCGCTTCAGGCGCATGATGGGCGCGGTCGCGGGACCGAGGACGCGCACGCCTTCATGCCGGTTTTGCTCAAACCATTTTCCCAGGGTGCCCGACCACTCGAGAGCTTCATCAAGCTTGTTGCTGCGGATTAGAACATTCGCCAGCGCGGAATATGGCGGATAGTGCATCCAACTGCGGAAGCGCACTTCTTTGTCGTAGAATCCGGCGAAATCGTGACGGGCCGCATACTGCACGGCGTAGTGATCCTGAAAATAAGTTTGCAGAATCACTTTGCCGGGAGACTGGCCGCGCCCGGCGCGTCCTGCAACCTGGGTGAGCAACTGGAACGTGCGCTCGGCGGCGCGGAAGTCAGGCAGTCCGAGCGCACTGTCGGCGCCGACCACGCCGACCAGGGTGACGCCGTGAATGTCGTGGCCCTTGGCGATCATCTGCGTGCCGACGAGCAAATCGAGTTCGCCTTCGCTTAGCGCGTTTAGCGTGCGCTCGAAATCTTCATGTCCCCTGACCGTGTCGCGATCGAGACGGGCAATGCGCGCCTGCGGAAACATGCCGTGCAGCAGTTCTTCCAGCTTCTCCGAGCCGGTTCCGAGAAAATACACATACTCGCTACCGCAGTGCACGCAGGCTTTCGGGACGGGCGCGGTGTAGCCGCAGTAGTGGCACACCATTTTGTGCTCGCGCTTGTGGTGGGTAAGGGCGATGGCACAGTTCTGGCACTCCAGAGTCTTGCCGCAGGTGCGGCACAGCACCACCGGGGAATATCCGCGCCGATTGAGCAGCACCATGACCTGTTCTTTGCGGTCGAACCTTTCTTTGATCGCGGCGGCCAGTTTGCGCGAGATCACCTGCTCATGGCCGGTCTCCTGAAATTCCTGCCGCATGTCGATGATCTCTACCTCCGGCAATGGGCGCTGCTCCACGCGGTCGGGCAACTCGACCAGCGCGTACTTATTCTTCCTGGCATTGAAATACGACTCCAGCGACGGCGTAGCTGAACCCAGGACCACGGCGGCATTCGCCATCTTGGCGCGCATCACGGCAACATCGCGGGCGTGGTAGCGCGGCGTTTCCTCTTGCTTGTAGGAGGAATCATGTTCTTCGTCGACGATGATCAGCGCGAGATCGGCAACCGGGGCGAAGACGGCCGAACGAGTGCCGACGACCATGCGTGCGTCGCCGCTTTTGATGCGATGCCACTGCTGCGCGCGCTCCTTGTCGGAGAGCGCGGAGTGCAGGATGGCAACTTCATCACCGAAGATCTGGTGTAGATCCGCGGCAACCGCAGGCGTGAGACCGATTTCAGGGACGAGGAGGATGGCGGAGCGACCGGCTTCGAGGACGGACCGCATGCCGGCGAGGTAGACGGCGGTCTTGCCCGAGCCAGTAACACCATGCAGAAGGATGCCGGAAAACTTGCCCTCGTCAACCGCCTGGCGCAGTCGATTCAGCGCAGCTTGCTGAGCTGTATTCAGATCGAAGGCAAAGGGCGAGGGCCGCGGTTTGGCGCGCGAGACGGCGAAGGCTGCGGGCTCCTCGATGATTTCGACAAGGCCGCGCTTGACCAGCGTGCTCAGCGTCGTTCGCGGAATTTCGAGCGCTTGCAACGTTTCTGCGGGAACCCGGCCACCGGACGCAGCCAGGGTTTCGACGAGCAGTCGCTGGTTGGCGTTGAGTTTTCCGTCGGCAGATTTGAGCAGCGCGATCTTGACTGTACGCGTGGCGTCGCGCACAGCGGAAACATCTTCACGCGTCAGCCACTTCTTTCGCACCATTCCGCTGAGAATCATTTTGGAGACGCGTGTGGCCGAACGCAGAGGCTCTTCACGAACTTGGACAGCCTCCCCAGGCGCAGGCTCCTGGGCGGCGAGGTAATCGAGCACGCGAAACTCGGCGGCCTGTTCTTCCGGAGTGCGGTGTGAACGCGCGGATGATCCCGACGTGCCCGCCAGATGCAGCGCCAGTTGGCCTTCCTTGGTGATGCGATAAGCGGCGGCGCGTTTGAATTCCGCGTTGAGCGGCAGCATGGTCCGGAAAACTTCACCGATGGGCGCGAGGTAGTAGTCGGCGATCCAGCGGCCGAGGCGCAGCAGTTGCCCATCGACCACCGGTGCGGCATCAAGCACGCTGAGGATGGATTTAGTTTTGACCGATGGCTTGCGGTCGTGCAGTTCGACCACAATGCCGGTGAGGCGCTGCTGACGGAAAGGCACGAGCACGCGGCCGCCAACCACCGGAGTTACCTCGGCGGGCACACGGTAGGTGAAGGCCATGTCGAGCGGCACGGGCAGGGCTACGTCACAATACTCGGGCATTGATTTGAGGATAAACTACCGCGAATACATCATCACGCACTGTCATCCCGAACGGAGCGAGGGATCCTGGCGTCTGCCAGCAGAAGCAACGCGCACACTGCAGGCAAGAACCAAGATCCCTCGCGTTGCTCGGGATGACAGCTTTCAGCGGATACGCTATTCAGCAGCTTTTTTTGGCGGCTCGATGCCCAGATACTTCATCACCATCTGCAAGTCCTTCCACGCTTCGCCCTTTTGCCGCGGATCGCGCAGCAGGAATGCGGGATGGTAGGTGACGGCCAGGCGCGCGCCCGGCCATGAAGCGTCGTCGCTGCGAACGCCCGCAGGTTTGAAATCATAAAAGCGTCCGCGCAGTTCGGACATCGGCGCGTTGATGGCAAGCAGATTCTTGGCCGACACTGCGCCCAGCGCGACCACAACCTTGGGTTTGACGACCGCGATCTGCCGCATGAGAAACGGCGAGCAAGTTTCGCATTCGTCGCGTTCGGGCGTTCGGTTGCCCGGCGGACGGCATTTGACCACGTTCGCGATGTACACATCTTCGCGCCGCAGGCCCATTGCTTTGATCATGTTGTTGAGCAACTGGCCGGCGCGCCCAACGAAAGGTTCGCCCTGCGCGTCTTCGTCAGCACCCGGGCCTTCGCCGACGAACATCAGTTCCGCACGCGGATTGCCCACGCCAAACACGATCTGCTTGCGCCCCTGCTTGTGCAATTTGCAGCGAGTGCAATCGCCGAGATCTTCACGAATCAGCTTGAGCGCAGCGACGGGATCGCCCACGCCATACTCCGGCTTCGGCGCGACGATCTCGAAAACATTGTCTTCGGCGATGACGGGGACCACCACGGCAGATTTTCTGGCGGACATTTCCTCTCGCAGTTCTGACTGAGTTGGAGACAGGGATGCCGGAACGGTCTCGACAGCAAGCAAAGTTGTTTCGCGTCGGTAGAAATCGTAAATACCCAGCTCGTGGCAGTAGCGGACTCGTTCGGCAAGAGCGCGCCGCAATTCCGGGTCAAGAGTGCGTGCCACCACCTTACTTCTCCACGTCAAAATAGATCTTTGTCGTGGCCCGGTACGATAGCACCTTTCCTCCATCCAACTGCATGTCGAGGGAATCCACATGCGCCCACTTGATTTTGCGCACGGTCTTCGCGGCCTCGGCTACGGCGTTCTTCGCCGCCTTGGCAAAGCTTTCCTTCGATGTTCCAATCACTTCGATCACTTTCTGGGTCATCGCGCACTCCTGAGAGAAACTGTAGTCCGATGGAATTGTACGCTAGCGGGCTATCGAGCGCAGCGAGGGGCTTCTCAGGCTTTCACCGGCGTCTTGCGCCGCTGCAGCAGGTGGACAACTTGATCGAGCACACGCTGCGCAACTTCCCACTTGGTGGTCTCCGGAACTTCGACGACCTGGTCGTGGGTAATGATGGTGACTTCGTTGCGATCGGAGTCGAAACCGATGCCTTCGCGGGAAACATCGTTGACCACGATCGCGTCGAGGTGCTTGGATGCGAGCTTCTGGCGGGCGTTTTCGAAGACGTTCTCAGTTTCCGCGGCAAAGCCGACGACAACCTGCGACTGCCTGCGCAGAGAAATCTCCTGGAGAATGTCTGTCGTAGGTTCGAGCTCAAGAGTGATCGGACCTTTGCGTTTTATTTTCTGCGGGGACGCTGACTTCGCGCGATAGTCAGAGACAGCAGCGGTCTTGATGACGATGGTCGCCTGCGGCAGAAGACCGAGCACGGCATCGCGCATCTGCTCAGCCGATTCCACACGCGTGAGTTCAGCCGCTCCTGGCGCCGTCAGCGCCGTCGGTCCGCTGACCAGCAATACGCGAGCGCCACGGCGCAGCGCGGCCTCCGCCACGGCATAGCCCATGCGTCCGCTGGAGCGGTTGGTCAGGTAGCGGGCAGGATCGATCTTTTCCCGCGTGGGCCCGGCGGTGATCAGCACGGTTTCACCGGCAAGATCCTGTGACGCGCCGAGCGCTTGGAGAGCCGCCGCAACAATCGCTTCATTCTCGGCAAGTCTTCCGGAGCCGGTCATGCCGCAAGCCAAGTATCCAGAACCGGGTTCGACGATCTTCACCCCGCGCCGGCGAAGGATTTCCAGACTCGCCTGCGTCGCCGGATGATTCCACATGTTCACGTTCATCGCCGGAGCCACCACGACTGGAGCAGTGGTGGCGAGATAGAGCGTGGTGAGAAAGTCGCTGGCAATGCCCTGTGCGAACTGCGCCAGAACATCGGCGGTCGCAGGCGCGACCAGCAACGCGTCAATCGACTGCGCCACGGCAATGTGCTCGATGGCGGAATCGATATTCGGGGAATCAGTGTTGGCGGTCTGCTCTTCGCCGGGCGAGAACATTCCGGTAATCACCTTTTCGCCGGAGAGCGCAGCGAAAGTGAGCGGGCGAACGAACTCCTGGGCCGCGCGCGTCATGATGACCTGCACGCGAATGCCGCGGTCTTGCAGCAGGCGGACAATCTCGGCCGCTTTGTACGCTGCAATGCCGCCCGTCACTCCGAGAGCAACTTTCATAAGGTCTCGGCGCCAACGCGCCTAGGCGTCTCCGAAAGCCTTGTCCAGCACTTCTGCGGCCTGTTCAGCCGCGCTGCGAGTTTCCGGAATCTCCCACTTCACCTTGCCAGCGCGGATTTCGTCCTGCGCAATGCGGCACGGTTTGCGGGAGTTGGTCTGAACCACCGGCGGTGCTCCGGATTGTAGTTGGCGGGCACGCCGGGCGGCGACCAGAATGTAGCGATAGTTGCTGTCGAAGCCTTCGATCAATTTCATGAAATTCTCTCCCTTGTTGCCGGGACCCAAATTTTGATTGCCGAAAGTTGCTGCGCTTCGTTTGTCTGCAACGCCAAAGCCTACGCCACTATTTTCCCACGAAACTCAACCTAACGGGGGCTGCCGACCCTCGAATATGGTTACCGAGGACTAACCCTTCCCGGAATCGTCGGACGGCTTAAACGAGGCCAAAATCGGCTTCAGGCGGTCGCGGACATTGGCCAACCGGCAACGGTCTGCGAGAGCCACGGTCTTCGCTTCCTCCGGGGATAGCGGCCGCCCCGCGCGCACCAGGCGTTCGCCACGCACAATCGCTCGCAACGCTTTGATTGAGTCCTCGAGTTGGTCGTTCACGAGAATGTAGTTGTAACGGTCGTAATTCTCAATCTCGCGAGTCGCCGTCACGAGGCGGCGCTGTATGACTTCCTCGCGATCTTCGCTGCGTTTGCGCAATCGTTCTTCCAGCGTCTTGCGATCAGGCGGCAGAATGAAAATGCTGGTCGCGTCGGGAAGTTTCTCTTGAATCTGCGCCGCGCCCTGCACGTCGATATCGAGCAGAAGGTCGCGGCCATTTTGTTCGGCGTCGTGCAGGAAGCGGCGCGCCGTTCCGTAGTAATTGCCGAAGACTTCGGCGTGCTCGAGGAATTCTCCGTCGCGAATCATCTTCTCGAATTCGGGGCGCGAGACAAAAT
>JBAUYE010000056.1:0-2191 GCA_049584615.1 Candidatus Sulfotelmatobacter sp. | reverse complement strand
AAAGTCGCTGCGCGAAAGCGGATTCTCCCGCGGCTGCACGTGCATATCGAGACGGCAGCCGGAAAGCAAAGCGATCGCGGTCAACAGTCCGGCAACGGCAATTTGGCGGAGACGCACCATCTTAGCTGGGCACCTCCGAAATTGAGCGCGGCCCGAGACCTTGCAGGAAGCCACGCGTGCCGGCCGCATCGTATTTGGGATCGGAAGAAAACACGATCAGGAAAAAGCGGTCTTTCGATGCCGACGAGAAACGCGGAACGTTGAATAC
Source organism: Candidatus Sulfotelmatobacter sp. (assembly GCA_049584615.1). Classification (GTDB taxonomy): domain Bacteria; phylum Acidobacteriota; class Terriglobia; order Terriglobales; family Acidobacteriaceae; genus Sulfotelmatobacter. The sequence continues at coordinate 1,923 of JBAUYE010000056.1, read as the reverse complement.
TGGGTGATACGGCATGGGCAGGCCGTTCAGCGCGAGCATGCCAAACACGGCGGAGATCCCGGCAAAAAGAATCGTCATCTCGAACGTGATCACAATGAATGCCGGCCAGGAATGAGCAGGCTTGCCGCCGATGTTAAGCGGATAATCAACGGCCGACATCCACCACTGCATCAGGTAACCGGTAAGGCCGCCGACGATACCGCCGATCAGCACCACCAGCGGAACTTCATCGCGGTAAAAACCAATTTCCTCGGCCAGCCCTTCGATGGGGAACGGGCTGTAGGCGTCGATTTTCTGGTAGCCCGCTTGGTGCGTACGCCTCGCGGCGTCCACCAGCGCCTGAGCCGAATCGAACTCCGCCATAACGCCGTAAACCGGATCGCGCTTCATTCCTTGACCTCCGCTTCCGGCAGCAGGGTGCGCATCTCAAAGATCGAGATCGCCGGCAACAAACGCAGGAACAGGAACATGGCCGCCAGGAACATGCCGATAGTTCCAATGTAAGTCATCCAGTCCCAGCGCGTGGGATAGTACATGCCCCACGACGACGTCAGGAAGTCGCGATGCAGGCTGACCACGACGATGATGAAGCGCTCCAGCCACATGCCCACCAGGATCACGCCCGAAAGCAGAAACAGCGCCACCGGACTGGTTCGCAGTTTCTTGATCCAGAGCAATTGCGGAATGAAAATATTGCAGGTGAGCAGAGCCCAGTAAGGCACCGCGTAAGGCCCATGCAGGCGGTTCCACAGCGTGAAGGCGTCATAGCGGTCGCCGCTGTACCAGCCCATGAAGGCCTCAATGCCGTAGCCGTAAGCCACGATCAGCCCAGTCGCGAGCATGACCTTCGCCGAATTCTGCAGATGGCGCTCGGTGATGAAATCTTCGAGGCCATAGATTTTGCGGATGGGAATCGCGAGCATCAGCACCATCGCGAAACCCGAATAGATGGCGCCGGCCACGAAGTAGGGTGGGAAGATCGTGGTATGCCATCCGGGAACAATGCCGATCGCAAAGTCAAAGCTGACGACGGTGTGGACCGAGAGCACGAGCGGCGTCGCTAATCCCGCCAGCAGCAGATACGCAGTCTCATAGCGATGCCAGTGTCGCGCCGATCCGCGCCAGCCCATTGAGAGCATGCCATAGATAATTCGGGCTGCGGGATGCGTCGCGCGATCGCGCAGCGTAGCCATGTCGGGAATCAGACCGATGAACCAGAACAGAGCTGAAATCGTTGCGTAAGTCGAGACCGCGAAAACGTCCCACATGAGCGGACTGCGGAATTGCGGCCACACGCCCATCGTGCTGGGGTAAGGAAACAGCCAGTAAGCCAGCCACGGACGCCCAACGTGAATAGCGGGAAAAATTCCGGCGCAAGCCACGGCAAACAAAGTCATGGCTTCGGCGAAACGGTTAATCGAATTGCGCCACGACTGCCGCAGCAGCAAGAGAATCGCCGAGATCAACGTGCCGGCGTGGCCAATACCGATCCACCACACAAAGTTGACGATGGCGAAGCCCCAGCCGATCGGGATGGTATCGCCCCAGATGCCGATGCCTTTCAGAAACAGATATCCGATGGCATACAGCATCATCATCGTCAGCAGAAACGCGATACCGAAGCCCACGAACCATCCGTTCGACGCGGGACGCGTCAGCACAATCGCGCTGATTTTTTCCGTGACCGTGCCGAACGTGTAGCCCGGCTCCATCACCGGAGCTTGCGTCTCCACCGTCGCTTTGTATGGCTCGTTCATTTGTATCGCATCGTGCAAGTGAACTAGCGGGATCGGGAAGGGCACGACTTCAGTCGTGCCGAAAACTCCGTGCACTCAACATCGGCTTCAGCCGCAGAGGTACGCTTCCGCTTCCACAACGAGTGCTCATCGACCATCACGACTTCAACTCCGGATTCGGGTTGCT
>JBAUYE010000055.1:0-2833 GCA_049584615.1 Candidatus Sulfotelmatobacter sp. | reverse complement strand
GGCAAGTATATTATTACCGTTAGCACGAAATTCCCCGCAAAATCCGGATGTCAAAGAACTTAGATACTAAAATCCGTGAAACAAAGGACTTAGGGGAGCGACGAGTTGGCTTGTGCCGGCTGTCACGGCCTCGACTATGATCGCCGATTTGAATTTGCGGGACAAGGTTAGATGTCACAAGTGATTGTGGAAAACCCAAAGATGAAATGAATGAACATGGTGCGGGGTCCGTGGCGTGAGAATGGGCAAGCCCCCTTTTCCATCTGGTCAAGTTCATTCTTAAGTTCCGGGGGTGATTAGGGTATCGTCCTATCCAAGGCGAGTCCCAAGGCACGAAGCGCATCTCTTTTACAGGCCGGACACGGCAGGTTCGGGCGGTCTACACATTCATGAGATGGGTAAAGGACCTGATAACCGCGAGAAGCCAACTCCGTTATAAGTTCGCCGTCTGTGGCTTCAATAAATTTATTGCCAAATTGCCTAACGGTTTCTGGAGTTTGGTAGCGCCATCTCCCGCTGCGTCGATACGCATAGACGCCCGAACCGAGATGGAGCGGCGATTTTACGCTGCCGATATTCCGGAAAGTTTTCGTTGTTGCGTGCCTCATGGGGGAGACCTCTTACATTACTCTTAGAATCATTTTCTAGTACCAAAGCTCCGTTCAGGCAAGGGGCGAGGGGTTACCAAAGGCCATGTACCGCTGGGGTTTCGAGCAGGGCTAAGAACCAAGATCCCTCGCTTCGATCGGGATGACAGGCCGACAGTGGTCTACCTTGCCCGGGCCAGCACCAGCGTGATGTCATCGGGCTGCTCGTTGTCGCCGATCCAGTCGTCGACTGCCGATGTGACCGTCTGGCTGATTTGCACCAGCGGCAGGCGGCGGTTGGCGCTCACCAGGTCGATCAGCCGTTCCTCTCCGAATTCGCCGAAATCGTTTTCCGGCTCGGTGACGCCGTCGCTGTAGGCCAGGAAGATTTCGCCGGGATGCATTTCCACCGCGCCTTCGTCGTACATCATGTGATCGAACAGCCCAACTACCGTACCGCCGGTTTCGAGGCGCCGTACGGCACCGTCCTTCGCAATCAGGATGGGTGGAAGGTGTCCGCCGTTACTGTAAGTCAGCCGGTGCGACCGCCCATCGTAAATTCCCAGGAAGAGCGTCGCGTACTTCTCCGGCGGAGTGCTTTCGTAAAGCTGGTGATTGAGCAGGCTGAGCAACGCTCCCGGGGAGACCTCAATCCCCTCAGGCCACGCCGCCATGATTCTGCCCGCGCCAGCCACGGCACCCACAGCCACGGGCTCTCTCATCTGGGGCAAGCTCTCTATGCTGTAAGCGCGCACCGCGGAGTGGATGGTCGCCATGAGCAGCGCCGCCGAAATTCCCTTCCCGCTGATATCGCCTACGGCGAGAATCAGCTTATGAGAACTGGCCGTGAGGAAGTCGTAGTAGTCGCCGCTCACGGTCCGCGCCGGCCGGCAGAAACCATGAACTTCGAGCGACTCCAGTTCCGTAACCTGCCGCGGAAACAGTTGCGCCTGCACTTCCTGCGCAATGGCGAGTTCGCCCTCCAGCCGCTGCTTTTCCTTCTGCTCCTGAATCAGCTTCTCGATCGACTCCGTCATCGAATTGAACGAAAGCGAGAGTTGCGCCAGTTGGTCCGTGGACTTGACCGGGATGCGATGGCTGAAGTCCCCGCGGTCGACATGCTTGGTAGCGTCGTAGAGCTGCGCTACCGCGCCGGTGACGGTCCGCGTCATCCGCATGCCGATCACGAGGGCAATCAATTCAATCACGCCGAAAAAGATGAGGATGGCGAGAAGGGTATACTCCACCATCTGCACGAACTCCCCGAGGGCTGCAAATAAATGGCCGTAAAGCACGGATGGGCGGGTGCGAACCTGCACCACTACAGAACCAGTGGGCTCGCGTTTTCCGGTTTTCCAGTCCAGCACCGGCAGCGGAGCGAGGAATGGAACTTCGCGGTCCAGGCGGCCCATGGCAACGGGCACAGTTCCCACGGTAAATGTTGGACTAGGATGTAAATCCACACGCTGTGGGTTCCTGCGGTCGCTGATTACAATGTTGACGTTGTTTGTCGCGGCGTTGTTTGTTCCGGTATTCGCGGGCGTGATCGCCTCTGGTTCTTCCCCCCGGAACCCGGGGTCTTCGAGCAGCGTGATTTCGCCCAGGTCCGCCGCAATCTTCCCCACCAACGGCTTATCGAAGGGCTCGCTGGTGACAACCGTGAGTGTTTTTGATCCCGTCGAAAGCTCCGTAACAACGCGCAGATACAGGCCGTCGCGGTCGCGCGTGATCTCGCGCAACTCGCTCTTTGCAAATGTGGGGAATGAGGGCGCAGGCCCTTTGGATTCGTCGCCCAGAGGCAAAAGCTTATCGTCCAGCCAGGCGTACATTCGCCGCCGCTTCCAGGCCGCATCGCGCTTCCTCAGCCCGGCGAGAGATTCGGCGGTCGGGTTATCCCCGCGTTCCAGACGCGCCGCCAGTTCGTTGCCGACCGCGGCGTTCACCGCCCCCAGACTGCGCAATTGCGAGTTGATTTCTGAAGTCACTACGAACACGGCGAATTGGCCGGCCAGCCCGTAAAGCGTGATGAATGTCATGGCCACCAGCAGAACTGCCGGAATCACGCCGATGAAGACGTAAGTCACGATCAGCCGGTTGCGCAGGCGCCACAGAATTTTCCGCTTCAACCAGCGGAAAGCGATAACGGAAAACAGCAAAGCAGCGTCGAAAAGTAGAAACTTTACCCAGCCCGCAAGGCTGTCGGCCGCTGCGCGGGAAAACGGCTTCAACAACATCTCAAGAGCGAA
>JBAUYE010000054.1:0-5333 GCA_049584615.1 Candidatus Sulfotelmatobacter sp. | reverse complement strand
GGTTCGTGACACGTTCCCATTTTGGGCGATTGCAATCATTTAAGAGCAAGATTGACCAGTTCTTACGTCCGCAACGTTGAATAATACTGGTGTGGAAGTCGCGAAGCTCACGGTGCGGCACATATTGTCCGTCCGCTGCCCCATGTGCCGGGCGAAACCGAAAGAGCCCTGCACCCTCAGCACGGGACATCCGTCCGCCAAGACTCATCTCGCCCGCGGCCTGGCCGCCGCCAAAGTCCCGCCTCCCGCGAACTTCGGTCAAGCAGCTCTGCTGTTCCTGAAGTCAATTACTGGTCGTGGCTTTCGCGCGCTTTTCCACCAGAAGTAATAGGGCGCGCCTCGAGAGTGAGCACTTCGAAGGGCTGGAGTGTGAAGACGTGCTCCTCGCCGGCTTTTAACCACACCGGCGCCGTTCCTAGGTCCTGTTTCCACGGGCTGCTCGCGACAAAGCGATGCGGCGCTCCCGGCGGCAGTTCAAACGCCCGCCCTACGTCTACCGCAATGCTCTGGCGCTGGTCGCTCGGGTTGCGCAGCGTGAGGATGCCCGTCGTCGTTGACCAAGCTCCCCAACCGTAAACTTCAAGCTTGCCCGGATCGCCGCCGACCCAGTGTGTGTCTCTGAGTGTTCCTGCATTGCGTCGCGACCAGTTGGCAGCTTCCGCCAGCACGTCCCAATTGCTCTTTGAAAGCAGCGTGTGCGAAATGTACATCTCCTGCAGCTGCGTTCCCGTTCCAAAGTAGTCGTGGACTTCATTCGTGAAGTCATTTCCCGGATCGCTATCGAGGTGCTCAGCCTGCCGCGCATAAATCAGCCCATGCAGCATCAGGGAATTCAGGGGAAACAGCGGCCCCGCCTGCACAATGTTCTGATAAGTCTGCGCATCGCGGTACGTGATCCATTTCTCTCGCCAACTCCCCACTCCCGCAAAGCTGTGGTCATCTCCCGCGCGCCAGATCGAATCGGCGTAGCGCAACCAGAACGGCGAGGGATAGGTTCCTGTTGTCAGATTCACATAAAGGTCCGGCTTCTTCGCCCGCCAGTCCCGAATCAAACTGATAGCGGCTGCAAAGTCACTGTCGAAACTGCTGCCCGGAAACACGCTATCGACATTGCCGGTGCCATCGATCTTGAACTGATTGACTCCATCCCGGATGAAATCGAGCGACACTTCCCGGAATCTCGCGTAGTACTTCGGCCCCGACAACGCAAACCCTCCTTCATTGGTTTCAAAGCCTTTCTTACGGCCAAAGCTGAGCCGCTCCTGTTTCGCCTCGTCGTAGCCGCCCCACGGAGACAGCCAAACTCCCATCGCCGCGCCATATGCGTGCGCGGCGCGGTTGAGAGGAGCCAGCCCGCCCGGAAACCCCGAGTTCATCTGCCAGGTCGAATGCGGATTGTCCCACCCATCGTCCAATAGAAAAGAATCGAGCTTCACTCCGCGGTTGCGAACCAGCTCCGTTCCGAATGCGTTGATCACATCCAGCACCGCCGCTGCATCATATGGCTCGCCAAAGCCAATGTCATACCAGGTGTTGTAGTGCAGAAATGTGCGGTAGGGATGCGCCCGCTCGCGCTCCACATAGTTCAGAAACCCGCGCCTCATCTGTCCCGGAGGCGCTGCTCCAATGACCAGCGAACAGTCGACCGACTGTCCTCTCCTGAGCGGCAGTTCCCTCTTCATACCGCAAATCACAGTCGCGCCCGCCTGGCATTGCGCCAAAGGGTCTTCAAAACCCAGAAACAAATCCCCGGCCGTCACTGGAGACCCTTTGACGCTTCCAATCACGCGCGCGCCGGGTAGACTGCCATCGAACAAGCGCAGTTCGGCGATCGGCTGATCGTCGCTCAGCGCGGAAATCGTAATCTCTTGGCGAACGTAATTGGAACCGTCGCGCAGGATCGCTCGCCAGTCGACAGAAATCTTTCCAGTGTGATCCCGCAGCCGCACGAGAATCGCGCGTCCGGCGAAATGTTCAGCGGCGCGCGACGCGGCGGGATCGGCGTGCAAAACCTCGATTCGCGGCCCATCGGCGAATCTCATCTCCGAGGCGCGTAAGGACGTCCCATCCTTGAAAATCAGAAGAAACGGATCGCGCGGCAGAGCCACTTCCGCTCCCGTCCCGCGGATCACAAACTTCAACCCAGTCAGCTTGCCTCCGTGAACCGACCATTGTGCTTCCATCATCTGGTTCGACAGCGACAGAAGCTGGCTCCGGATTTCCGCTTTTGCTATGCCTGCAGTCGCTCCGTAGAGCAACGAACTTTGTCCAGAACTCTGTGCGCGGCCTTGCCCCGCCAGCCCGCCGGTCAGCAGCAAACCCGCGAGCAGCGCGACTCTTATGCTGGCAGCTTTCTGGAAGGTGGGCATAGTTGTGTGCCGCGTCGCTCGCGGCGATGCGAGCGTCACAAAGCAGGCAGTCAGACGATCGTCACTTCCACTCCGGACTTCTTCAGCGCGATCAGGTCTGCCTTCGGAATACCTTCGTCGGTGATGACGTGTTGCAGAGCGGAAGGCGGCGCAATCAGCGAAAGACTCCGTTTGCCAAACTTGCTGGAATCACAAGTCGCCACCGCAACCTGCGAGATCTCGATCATGGCGCGGTTTACCTTCGCTTCCAGCAGATTGGGTGTACTCAGTCCGTATTGCACATCGAATCCGTCGACCCCGAGAAAAAGGATGTCCGCATTCAGCTTATGCAGTGTCTCCTCCGCAATCGGCCCGACCAGAGAAAAAGAATTCTTTCTCAGATTACCCCCGGTCAGAATCACTTCCACCGCGGATCCGGAAAGCTCGGCGGCGATGTTCACCGCGTTCGTAATGATGGTCAGGTTTTGAAAATTCCGCAGGGCGCGGGCAATCGCAGTCGTTGTCGTGCCAGAATCAAGGATCACGACCTGCCCTTCCGCCACCATGCGCACGGCTGCGGCGGCGATCTGCAACTTCTCTTTGCGATGCAGCTTCTCTTTTTCCCGCAATGTAGGGTCTTCGAGCGCGCCTTCACGCGCCGGCAACGCCCCGCCGTGGGTGCGGTGAACCCGGCCCTTGACGTGGAGAATTTCCAGGTCCTTGCGGATCGTGACCTGGGAGGTGTGGAACTGTTTAGCCAGATCCACGACCAGGACCCGGCCTTCCCGGCGCAGTATCTCAAGGATCGCTCTTTGCCGCTCTTCAGTAAGCATTTAGAAATCTTGCGCTGCCTCGCCTGCACTCGCCCCTGAAACGTGTTCACGGGCACATCTCTTTTATCTTGCAGGGCTTTGCTTTGTCCATTGAAAAATGTCTCCCGGAACATGCCCACCCAGAAGTTCCGTCCAGATCGTCTGCCGGCAATTCTGACCAAGCCAGTGCCCCCGGTTTCGGTCATGTGTATATTGAAACCTATTCGTGCTCCTGCTCGAAAACATCCCGCTCGCGCCGCTGACCACCATCAAGATCGGAGGGTCGGCGAAATATTTCGTCGAACCCAGGACCATCGGTGAAGTCCAGGAGGCAGTCACTTTCGCGCGCTCCCGCGACCTGCCCCTGTTCGTCCTGGGTGGCGGCAGCAATCTGCTGGTCGCCGACGCCGGTTGGCCCGGCCTGCTTTTGAAGGTTTCCATTCAAGGCATCGACCAGCGTAGCGGCCACGATGAAGCCGGCAGAATTCTTTTCGACGCTGGCGCCGGCGAATCCTGGGACAGATTCGTCTCCCACGCCGTGATCGCGCGCTGCGCCGGAGTCGAATGCCTGAGCGGAATCCCCGGCAGCGTCGGCGGCACGCCCGTGCAGAACGTTGGAGCCTACGGCCAGGAAGTGGCCGAGACCATCGCTGCAGTGCAAGTGCTCGACTTAAAGGACAATCAGGTGCGCGAGCTCTGCCCCGAAGGTTGCGAGTTCAGCTACCGCGCCAGCATCTTCAACACCACGGAGCGCGGACGCTTCATCGTTCTCCGCGTCACCTATGCGCTCACTCCGGGAGGCAGCCCGCGCATCACCTATGCCGACCTCAAGCGCCACTTCGAGGGCCGTGAAACTCAGCCGAATCTGGCCGAGACACGCGAAGCCGTGCGCCACATCCGCACCCTCAAGGGCATGCTTATCACTCCCGGGGACGCGGACAGCCAGAGCGCCGGATCTTTCTTCAAGAACCCCGTGCTTTCCGCAGAACAGCATGAGGATCTGAGACAGCGAGCCGCCGCACGAGGATTCACCGTGCCCAACTATCCCGCACTCGAAACTCGCAAGAAGGTTTCCGCTGCCTGGCTGGTCGAGCGCTCCGGCTTCGCCAAAGGATTCGGCTTTGGCCGCGTCGGCATCTCCAGCAAACACGCCCTCGCCATCGTCAATCGTGGTGGAGCCACAGCCACCGATGTCCTGGCCCTCAAAGACCAGATCCAGCTCCGCGTGGAAGAAATCTGGGGAGTCCGACTGGAAGCGGAGCCGGTCATGGTTGGCTTCTAGAGCGGATTTTCCCTGCAACTCTCCATTAATGCTGAGGAGTCCCCAAACCCTGCAAGCACCATCTCCACGACCGTTCTCCCCAAGAAACACCTGAACAAACCAGGCGACCCGGCGGTCTTCATGATTGAGGTTAAGCGATTGGTGGCAGGAGAGGCAGTCCTGAGCGAGGCCGTGACGGTACCGCGCAGTCAAGACGACGGTCAGGACCGCACTCGAGACGAAATGCTCGAAGAACTCGTCCGCCAGCACTCGCGCCTCGTCTACCGCATCGCCTATGCCGCGCTCCGAAGCCATCACGATGCCCAGGACGCGACGCAGGAAACATTTCTCCGCGTGCTGCGCTACAGCCACAAGCTGGCTACAGTCGAAGAACCAAAGACTTGGCTGGCGCGCATCGCCTGGCGAGTAGCAGTCGACCGCAGCCAGCAACGCGGCCGCAAGCAGGAGATTGCGCTGGAGGATCCCGGGAACTCGGCCGAAGAAGTGCGGTCTTCGGACACTCCGGTAGATCGTGCGATGCAAAGCTCACAGGAGAGTGCGCATCTCGAACGACTGATCGCGGCCTTGCCGAGGAAACTGCGTGAACCGCTAATTTTGTCAGCAATAGAAGAGATGGTGCCGCGCGAAGTTGCTGCGACGCTGGGGATCAACGAAGCTGCAGTGCGGTCCCGAGTCTTCCGTGCGAGAAAGATTTTGAAGGAAAAACTGGTGGAACGAGTTGAAAGGGAGTAGGAGCCATCTCGAAAATCGCTATCAGTAATCGCTCGGGAAGGGCACGGCTTCAGCCGTGCCGCCATTTTCGATAATGACGCTGGCTTTAGCCCCCGAAGGGACAGTTGTAACCAGGAAAACGGTATGAAACGCGAAAACTTGAATAACGGCTTTCTCGAC
>JBAUYE010000053.1:0-11654 GCA_049584615.1 Candidatus Sulfotelmatobacter sp. | reverse complement strand
GGTTCTGCGACAAACACAAATCGGCCGCCAACTGCCGCACCGTATCGTTTTCCGGATCCTCGCGCAGAGCGAGCAGATATTCTTCCAGTGCCTCAGCAGCCTTCCCCTTCTGCAGCAGCTTTTCCGCACGCTCAATGCGCTTAGCCATCTCAGCGCGGTCAGGACGTTTTGTGATCTCGGGCATGGGTAAGTTTGGGCAGAGTACTGCTCCCTCGATTCTAGGAGCCACTCCCACCCCCAGCAATCCGTAAGCCCCGCCCCCGATTACGAAAGTCACTGAAGGGAAAAACAAACTGTGGGAAGTGTGCCTGTGTGGGGACGGGCGCCTTCGCCCGTCCAGACAAGCGCAGCGAGTCGCAGCAGCGCCCAACTCCGACCCCGCGTGGGATTTTGCGGAAGCATTTGGGCCAACCCACCATGATTTGCTATCGTGCCGCATGCCCCAACCCCCAGACCTCGTCCACGAACAAGGCCTCCACCATCAACTCACCGCCGGACAAATGACCATGGTCGCCGTCGGCGGCTCCATCGGCACCGGACTTCTCCTCGGCTCTGCCGCAGCCCTCGAAGTCGCGGGACCCAGCGTCATCATCAGCTACATCATCGCCGCCTTCATCGCCTACACCGTCGCCATGGCTCTGGGCGAACTGGCCAGCGTGCACCCCGCCGCTGGTGCCTTCGGCCTCTACGGCGAACTCTACCTCAATCAGTATCTGGGATTTCTCTCCCGCGCCGCGTACTGGGCCGCCATCGCTTTCTCCATCGGAGCCGAGCTCACCGCCTCCGCTACCTACATGTCCTACTGGTTCCCCGCCGTACCCGGCGAGCTTTGGGTCTTCGTATTCTCGGCCCTGCTTCTTCTCGTCAACCTCCGCAGTGTAGGTTCCTACGGACGCTTCGAATTCTGGTTCTCCATGATCAAGCTCGCCACCATCGTCGCCTTCATCGTGGCCGGAGCGGCCCTGCTCCTCGGCGGCCGTGTAGCCCCGCAGTTCACCACCCAGGGCGGATTCTTTCCCAAAGGTCCAATCGCCCCTCTGCTCGCCGTCTTCTGGGCTATTTACGCCTTCGGAGGCATAGAGATGCTCTCTGTCACCACCGGCGAATCACATTCCGCAAAGGACATCCCCCGCGCCACGCGCCTCTCCATCTTCCTGCTGGCCGTTATCTACCTCGGCGCCATTACCATCCTGGTCGGCGTCACTCCCTGGAACCACACAGCCGTCTCGGAGAGTCCATTCGTCACCGTCCTAAGCATGGCCCGCGTCCCAGCCGCGGCCCACTTCATGAATTTCGTAGTCCTGACCGCCGCGCTTTCCGGAGCCAACGCTAAACTCTACGTGTCCTCCCGCCTGCTGTTTTCCATGGGCCGCACCGGATGGGCTCCCGCAAAATTAGGCAAGCTGAACGCCTCCGGCTCACCCCGCCTCGCGCTCATCGTTTCTTCCTACGGCATCGTGACCGCACTCATCATCGAACACTGGGCTCCGCAACGAGCCTTCATCTACATCATGGGAGCCGCATTCTCCGGCCTGATCTTCTCCTGGGTCGTATCTCTGGCAGCCCACATAAGTTTCCGCCGGCGCCTCACCCCAGCAAAAGTCGCAGCACTCCCCATGCGCGCCCCGCTCGGCATCTGGGGATCGATCATCGGCTTCATCCTGGCCTCTGCCACAGTTCTCCACACCCTATTCGCTACCCGCATAAACGCAATAGGAGGCCTAGTCTTCTTCGTCGCCCTAACCGCAGCCTACGTCGTACTAAAACGCCGCCGCCAAGCCCACTAAGAGTGCCGAGAGGGCAGAGAGGGCCTGTGTGGGGACGGGCGCCTTCGCCCGTCCAGACAAGCGCAGCGAGTCACAGCAGCGCCCAACTCTAGCCCCACGCTGGATTCCGCTATTACCAACGTAAGCCCACTCCACCACTTTCTCCACCCAACCCCCACCGCGCTACACTAGCCTCGATAAGAACTCCCAACCGAACAGGCTCAACCGTGATCATCTCAACCCTGCTGCTAAATTCCTCGAACCCCGGCGGATTCATCCTCTGGTGCCTGATCGGAATTTGCGGCGGAATCTATCTGTTCGTCCAAGGCTTCCGCCTGCTGCAGCGCCGCCGCCTAATCCTCGACACCCCAGCCTCAAAAATTCGCAGCGCCTCCATGGGGATGGCAGAACTCAACGGCCTTGCCGTCGGACCTTACACCATGGTCGCCCCCATCACCGCCCGCCCCTGCTACTGCTACCGAACTTTCGTCTGGGAGTGGAAACAGCAAGGCAAGAACAAGCAATGGGTGAAGGTAGCCGCCGAGTGCATGCACGTCCCGTTCTTTCTCGATGACAACACCGGCAAGGTCATGGTCGACCCACGCGGCGCCGACCTCGACCTGCATCAGGATTTCCACCAGGAATTCTGCGATTCCTTCTTCACCACGAAAGAAGAAGCTCCGCCCAACGTCCGCAGTTTTCTCTCGCGCCACGGCATAATGACCACCAACAAAATCAAAGTAGAAGAGTCCTGCATTAAGCCCAAGAACGCTCTCTTCCTGCTCGGAACGCTGGACGACAATCCCGGCCTCGAACTCACCCCCGATCCAATTCACGACGCCGAAACCACGCCGCTCATCGTCGGCAATGCACTGTCGTTCTCCATCAACACGGAAATGTTTCGCAACGGGTTGTCGCCCGTGACCGGAGGCGACGACGGTTTCAGCGGTCTCTCGCTCTCCGGTGGCCTGCAGCACGATCCAGCCTTCGACCCGATCTACGACAAGGCAATATCCACAACCCGCGCAACCCACCCATCGCCAGACCCCAGCACAGGCAAACCTGCGGACCCAGCCGCGGTCGCCGCCGCACTTCAGAAGGCAGGCATCTCCAGCCCGGCAGCCTGGGCCGCAGCCCAAGTAAAGCCCGCCGCCGACGCGATCTCCACCGCCACCGACGGCTTCGACCCACGCCCCGCCGTCGTGCTGATGAAGGGCAAGAACAACCCAACCTTCCTGATCTCCTGGCGAAGCCAGCGCGACCTCGCCCGCTCACTAGGATGGAAATGCGCCCTAATGATCTGGGGCGGCCCCGCGCTAGCCCTGCTAAGCCTCTACGTCCTGCTAGCCATAACCCACCTGCTCTAGCCCGTGTGGAGCGGGCGCCCTCGCCCGCTGCCTTTGACTTTGATCGCGCAATTTACCTCGCCCCGAAGACTGAGGGGAAAGCCTGCAGTGACGTGGAAGAGCGGCGCTTCAGCGCCGCGTCGATCCAAAAATACGAAACGGGCTTTAGCCCCGGAGAGCCATCACCTACCGCCCGCCCCGCACCACGCCTCTAACCGTGGTCATCCAATCGCTCCCGCACGCTCTAGTACAATGACCACGTGAGTAACGCCGTTCGCATCGGAATCCTCGGAGACTTCAATCCTAAATTCCGTTCCCATCCCCCCACCACAGAAGCTCTGCAGCACGCCGCCCACAAACTCGATCTGAAACTCGAATCCGAATGGATTCCCACGCCCTCGCTAACCACCCCAGGCGCGGAAAAGATTCTCGAAAGCTTCGACGGCCTCTGGGCCTCGCCCGGCAGTCCCTACAAAAGTTTCGACGGCATGCTCAAAGGCATCGAATTCGCCCGCCGCCGTGACTGGCCTTTTCTAGGAACCTGCGGTGGCTTCCAATACGCGCTAATCGAGTTCGCCCGCAACGTCCTCGGAATCTCCGATGCCGACAGCGCCGAAAACAATTCCGGCTCCAAAAACATCGTCATCTACCCCGTAGCCTGCGCCGTTACCGGTATCAAAGGCGACGCCCCCAAGCTCTCCGGCAAGGTGCCCGAAATCCGTCTCCGCCCCGGCTCTTACCTGCAATCGTTCTACGGCAAGGACGAAGAAGTCGTAACCGAAGAGTTCTTCTGCAACTTCGAAGTCAATCCCGAGTACGAATGGGCCACCATGGAAGCCGGCTTCCCGATCGTAGCCCGTGGCGCCCAAGGCGAAATCCGCGCCATCGAGTCCCCCACCCACCGCTTCTTCATCGCCACACTGTTCCAGCCCCAACTCTCCTCCACCGAAAAAAAGCCGCATCCAGTGGTCTTAGCCTTCGTCCAGGCCGCCGCCGATTGGGGCCGCAAAAAACTAGACGACAGCGTCCTGGAATAGACTCCGCAAAATGTTTGTCATCCTGAGCGAGACGCTTTTTGTCTCGCGAAGGATCTGGGCGAGCCGCGCGAGTCCACGGAGCCTGCCCTGAGAGAGCGAAAGCGACCGAAGGGCGCGTTTGGCTCGCATCCTTTTCGCCCTTGATGCCGGTTCAGTTACCAAAGTCTCCCCATCGCCACGTTCTAGCCGCAGCACCATACGCATCTAGAGCCCCTACCTCTCCATCATTAGACTTTCCTAAGCCCGAAAGAACGAGGCCAAAATCAGAGGCGAAACCGACCGATCGCCCCAGCAGCCCTCCCCAAATTAAAGCGCGGCGCCGTGCGCCCAGAGAGGAGCCAAGCCATGCAGTGGATCACCTCGTTCCGCATGTCGTTCACCACTCTGGTCAGCTACATTCCCATCATCGCAACCGTCGTCACCTGTTTCTTCAGTGTGGTCCTCGTCCGCGCCACGCTGCGCTATGTGGAGGCGACCGACAAAGGCCTGGCTCTTGCCCGGGAAGAATTCGAGCGTGAGTGGTCGCCCGATCTGCACATCAAACTCGAGCGTGTTTCCAGCACCGAGGCCAAGATCATCGTCACCAACCTGGCCAAGAGTTCCGTCCTGCTGCAGTTGCTGCAACTGCGCAAGATCTCCCACGCCGTTCCCTTCGAGCGCTGCCGCCTCAACGATCCGCTGGTCGGCGGCATGACCTGGACCGAAGAAATGGGCAAGCGCATTCTCGCCTGCACCGGAAAAGAATTCGAAGGTCCCATCGCCGCATCCATTACTTTCTATTGTTCCGGACGAATGTTCCGCACCGATTGGTTTCGCTCCCACATCCAGGTGCGCGATGGCCGCATCATCAGCCTCGAACCCAGCAACATGCCGGCCCGCCGCGTGCGCGTGATCGACCGCAAAGGCCCAGAACGCCGCCGTGACTTCGTCCAGGACGTAACCGCCGACGCCGTTCCCAACAATCCCGAACCGAAGCCCGAAGAAAACTTCTTCGTAACCGGCGCCTGAACCGGGTTGAGGAGACCTTACAGGCCTGCGTTACAGGCCGTGACTCTGGATCGGGCTTCAGCCCGGGCGTACCTAGCGAGGAATCAATGCCAATAACCAATGTTAAAGATCTCTAATAACCTTCGCTTCGACTAAAGCTTCTCAGCAGATCGCCGATCTTCCCTCAATGGTCAACCCAATCAGCTCCAACCTCAGCCACGCCAGCGAAGCCGCCAAAGCGGCCGCACCCAAGCCTCAGCCGGCGCAACAGAAAAGCGCTCCGCAACCTTCAGACACCGTCACGCTGAAAAGCACCAATACCAAAGGCGACTGTCAATAAACCACTCTCAAACGCCTGAACCAAAGAAAAATGGAGTGACGGATCCACCGTCACCCCATTCTTCCAAGCGATTCGTCCGCTCTACACCTTCACAAACCGCAGCGACGCCGAATTCATGCAATACCTCAGCCCCGTCGGCTGCGGACCGTCATCGAACACATGCCCCAGGTGCGCGTCGCATTGCGTGCATGCGATCGCAGTCCGCTCCATGCCAATCGAGTTGTCGCGTATCTCCCGCACATTTTCTTCCGCAATCGGCGCCCAGAAACTGGGCCAGCCAGTCCCGGAGTCAAACTTCGTCGACGAACTGAACAGCGCGTTGTCGCAGCAGATGCAACGGTAAATCCCCTTATCGTGCAAGTTCCAATACTTGCCGGTATAGGCAATCTCAGTATCAGCGTGCCGCGTGATCTCAAACGCTCCCGGCGAAAGCTGCCTCCGCCACTCTTCCTCGGACCTCACCACCTTGGCAATCTTCACCTTGCCCAACCGCTTGCCGTCATCGGAGAACTGCACAATCGTCACTTCTCCAGGCTCCGTCTTCGCCTCCACCGCAACCACATAAGGCTTCCGCCACTTCCACAACAGCGCCCCACCAAGCGCCGCCCCAATGCCCGCCAGAAACACGCGCCGCCCAACATTCGTTTCACCCTTATCACTCCGACCAACCGAATCAAACATAACTCCTCCACCAACTGATCAGTTCCCACCAACGACCCTCGCGTCAGGACTGAGAACTGAGAACTGGGAACTGAGAACTGAGAACTGCTACTTGCTGTAAAGCTCCGGAAATTCCTTCCGCAAATTCGCCACCTTCGGTGCATCGTTAAACACTATGTAAGCATCACTCGGATGCATCTCTGCATAATTCTGATGGTAATCTTCCGCTTCATAAAACGCCTGCAGCGGCACCACCTGGGTCACGATCTTGCGAGGATAAACTTTCGCCTGGTCAAGCTGCGCAATGTAAGCCTCGGCAATGTGTTTCTGCTCATCATTGCCATAGAAAATTACCGACCGGTACTGCGTGCCTGTATCCGGCCCTTGCCGGTTCAGCTCCGTCGGATCCAGCGCCACCGAGAAAAACACGCGCAGCAACTCTCCATAAGTAACCTGCGACGGATCGTAAACAATCTTCACCGACTCCGCATGCCCGGTGCTCCCGCTGCTCACCGTCTCGTAATCCGGATTCTTCACCGTCCCGCCGGAGTATCCCGAGGTGGCGCTGTGCACACCCTTCACATGCTGAAACACCGCCTGGATTCCCCAAAAGCATCCCCCGGCAACCACCGCTGTCTCCTTACCCTTGGCCGCTGCCTTAGCCTCATCCACCACCGGACTCGGCACCGCGGCGCTCGCTCCGCTTCCCGCGCGGCAAGCCAGCGTCCCAGCCAGCACCGTTAACATCATCGCCACCATCCGTACCGAAACTCTGGACATACCATTCCTCCCAGCCGAAGACGGCCGTCATGCTCACCCAATTAGAGTTACGAGTCGAAAGGAAGTTTCGGACGTTCAAAAGCGGATGTTTAGAAAGGCAGGCTTTCAAACACTGGACTCCGCAGACCGCTGCGCTGCGCTCTCAAACAAACGCGCCGTTACCGCGCCAAAGATGAAGCCTCCCACGTGCGCCAGATAAGCCACACCGCCCGTCTGCGCGTGCGCCACCTGGCCGGCATTGAAGAGCTGGGTGAGAAACCAGAAGCCGATCAGCAGCGCCGCCGGGATGAATGTGATCTTCACGAAGATAAAGATCACCAGAATCGAGCGAATGCGGTCCTTCGGATACGTAACCAGAAATCCGCCCATCACCGCCGCAATCGCCCCACTGGCGCCCAGGTTGGGCACGGTAGAATGCGGACTGGCCGCAACCTGCGCCAGCATAGCGACGATCCCGCCGACCAGATAGAAAACCAGATACCGCCCGCGCCCCATCGCGTCTTCCATCTCCGGTCCAAACGCCCACAGGAAGATCATGTTCCCGATGATGTGCGACCAGCTGGCGTGCATGAACATCGCGGTAAAGATCGTGATCCAGCCATGTCCGGAAAAAATCTGTGCCGGAATCGCCGACCATCGGGTCACGAACGCTTCGCCGCCGATCAACTCCCGCACAAACACGAAGACATTGACCAGGATGAGGAGGATCGTAACCAGCGGGACACGCCTCGGACGCCGAGACACGTCCCATAATGGAATCAATCCTCCCATCTAGTCGTCCTAGTCGTCCTCCGTGTGGGAACAGCCGCCCGCTAAGCCGCCACCGATGATGACGGTGCCGACCCCGTTCCCGCGACCTTGCGCACCGCCAGCGACATCATCACCCGCGCCACTCCGCTAAAGATCAGGCTGATCCCGACCAGCGTGCCAATCGCCCACAGCGAACTCGCCGGCCATTGCAGGTAGATCATCGCCCCCAGCAGCAGCGTAACGATGCCATCGGTCAGCACCCAGCCCGACCCCTGCAGCGGACGCATCTTGAAAAACAAAATGATGTCCAGCACGCCTTCCACTAAAAACAGAATTGCCAGCAGCAGCGTAAGCGACGCCACACCCACCAGGGGACGCCAGATCAAATACCCACCGAAGCAAAGATAGGCAATCCCAACCAGGAGTTTCCAAATCATGCTGCCCGCGCCATGCGCGCGAAAGGCGAGCACCAGATGCACCACGCCCGCCAACACAATCAGCCACGCCACCAGTCCGGTAACTGCCACCGCGGCCAGCAATGGCAAACCCACGGCAACCATGCCAAGCACAATCAGCAATACTCCCCACAAAATCGAAACCGTCGAAGCCCCTCGAACCACATCCGAAGTGTTCTGCGCCATAAATGCCCTCCTCCTTAAACTAACGGCTTAAGCCTACCGCAAAAAGCCCACGAGTAGAAGCCCAAGCTCGATTGGTGGAAGCCAAAATGGGCCTGTGGATTTCTCCCGTGAAAAAACTTCCGGACTATCTTCCGAGGGAGGGGACAGAATAGAGAGAAATATCGACCTAGCTCGATACCCCCTCCCCCCTGGGGTCTATTGGAATCATCGGATTAGCGGGAAAATCTCCGCAAAATCCGGATAACAAAAGACTCAGAGGTCAAAATCTAGACAACAAACGGGTTAGAGGCGTTGTCGCCTGATCTGACCGTACTGCCTTCGCCTCGATCATCATGAGCTGATTTGCAGTGGCGGGCAAGGTTAGATGTCACAGGGTGGGTGTGGAAATCTCCCGCGCGTGCTGAAGCAATCGTTCTCGCCGGTCGAACTGGATTTCGCGGTGAATCTCCCGTCGAGAGATCTTGCTTTTGCCATTCGGCCGCTCGAACAACGACTCAGCCTCTTCGATCTCATTCAGGCGCGGGATTCTAATCCCAAGAGGGATTGTCTTGTGGAATCCCACGTTTCGCAAAGGGCGCGAAACATCGGGCACCAGGCGCCTTGATGCAGATTTACAGTTCCGCCCGTCGCTGTCGCGTTACCGCTGTCCTTGGTTGAGGAACCGGAATTACTAGAGTTGAGGGACTGTTTTAGTTCTTGCCGCGCCAGCCTCCTTCTGTACCTAAGCTCGAAAACAATCCACAGGAGGCTTGCCACCGCGACGATCGAAATCAAAACGAGTATGGAGCGGCCTTAATCGTCGGCCATTCTCGATGAATGATTTCGAACAGGTCCGGCATGAAGGGAGATTGTACGCCGCTTTTCGTGATGGGGACCCCACCTCACGGGCAGAGGCTGGGGTCCTTTCTGAAGGGTACTGCGACACGACTGAAGTCGTGCCGTTCTCGGTCTGTTCGATCTAGTAGCTTTGTGGAGGTTTTCGGGGGGTGTGGGGTCAGGATCAGAAACAAAATCAACGTCAAAGGCAGCGGACAGGAGTGTCCGCTCCACACGAGCCGCGTCAGCAGTATACAATTGTGCGCTGCTTCGGTCAGGAAACGAGTCCGGCGAGAAACAAAGTAATGACTGTTCGCTCTGTGGGAGAAAAACGATGAAGATGAAGAAGACCGTTGTCTTTGTTGTGATGGCAATTCTGCTGGTGCTCGCTCAATCGCTGCAAGTTGCGGCACAAGACGCCGAGAAGCCGGCAGATAAAGATGCGAAGGCGGCGGACGCCAAGCCCTCTCCGGAACCTCCAGCTCCCAAGGAGGAATCGTCCGTCACCGATCACACCATCAAGATTGGCGGGCAGACCATCCCCTACAAGGCCACCGCTTCCACCACTCTCATCAAGGATGACAAAGGCGATCCTACTGCCAGCATTTTCACCATCGCCTACACGCGCAGCGACGTCAAAGATATGAGCCAGCGCCCCATCTCATTTGTCTACAACGGGGGTCCGGGGTCTTCTTCCATCTGGCTGCACATGGGCGCTTTCGGCCCGCGCCGGGTATTGACGACCGACGCCGGACCTACGCCGCCTCCGCCTTTCAAGCTGGTCGACAACGTCGACTGCCTTCTCGATAAGACCGATCTGGTGTTCGTCGATCCCGTCGGCACGGGCTTCAGCCGTGCCGTCGGCAAAGCGAAAGACAAAGACTTCTGGGGCATCGATCAGGATGTCAAATCCCTGGCCCAGTTCATCGCCACCTACATCAGCCGCAACGGCCGCTGGAACTCGCCCAAATTTCTCATCGGAGAAAGCTACGGAACCTTCCGCTCTGCTGCGCTCGGTGATTATCTACAGAACCATAACGGAATGTATTTCAATGGCATCGTCCTCATCTCCTCGGTGCTCGATCTGGGGACGATCTCCTTCCCGCCCGGCAACGACATGCCTTACATCTTTTACCTCCCCAGCTACGCCGCTACCGCCGCGTACCACAAAGTTTTGAAGGACCAGCCCGCTGATGTCACTGCCTTCCTCGTCGAGGCCGCCAGTTCGCCTCGACCGAATATGCCGCAGCCCTGATGAAAGGCGCCAACCTGTCTTCTGCGGAAAAGGCAGACATCGCGAAGAAGGTCTCGCACTTCACCGGCCTCAGCGAGGACTACCTCATCAAAGCCGATCTGCGCGTGAACCTTCCTCAGTTCATGGTGGAACTCCAGCGCAGCCGCCACCTTTCCACGGGACGCCTGGACGCGCGCTTTTCCGGCCCCGCGCCTGACCTGCTCGCTGAATATGCCGATTATGATCCGCAAAGTACTGCGGTCGAAGGGGCGTTTGTCGCGGCCTTCAACGGCTACGTCCGGGAAGACTTGAAATTCGGCAAGGACCTCACCTACAACACCTCGTCGCCGGACGCCAACCGGGCTTGGGATTGGAAACGCGCTGGAGACGGCAGAACCTACGGATTCCCCGGCTCCCCCAACGTCGAGCAGGACCTGGTCGAAGCCATGGTGACCAATCCCAAACCTCCATATCGAAGTGGAGAACGGCCTCTATGACCTGGCCACACCCTTCCTCGCCACCGAGTACACCATGAACCACCTGGAGTTGCCCGAAAACCTGCAGAAAAATATCAAGCTGCAGTATTACGACGCGGGCCACATGATGTATCTCCACGAAGAGGATCTGGCGAAGCTGAAGGCCAACGTTGCCAGCTTCCTTGACAACGCCACCAAGCAATAAGGGTTGGGAGGAAGGCGGCTGATGGGTATTAGCCACCTGTTTATTCCTCTTGACATTCGCCTTCCCTTCGCCAACAATGAGCCCATGGCGATCACACGCAGGCAGCGCGAAGTCTACGACTTCATCTCCCGCTTCGTGGCGGAGCATGGCTACTCTCCGTCGTTTGAAGAGATCGGCAACGGGCTTGACCTGAACTCGCTGGCCACGGTGCATAAGCACATCACCAACCTCGAGAAGAAGGGACTGCTCACCCGCGACTACAACCGCAGCCGCTCCATCGACCTGCTGCCGCCCAAGGGACGGCTCAAGCAGGCCATGAGCGTGAACACCGGCTTGGTGCTGCCGCTGCTCGGCCGCATCGCTGCCGGCCAGCCCATCGAAGCCATCGAGACCCCGGAGACCATCTCGCTCGCCGACTTCGTGCGCTCGAAAGAAGTGTTCGTGCTCGAAGTGCGTGGAGATTCGATGCAGGATGAGGCCATTCTCGACGGCGACTACGTTCTGGTCGAGAAGCTGAAGACCGCGCACAACGGCGACATCGTGGTTGCGGTTGTCGATAGAGATGACGCCACGCTGAAACGCTTCTACCGTGAAGGCGACAACATCCGCCTGCAGC
>JBAUYE010000052.1:0-4821 GCA_049584615.1 Candidatus Sulfotelmatobacter sp. | reverse complement strand
AACTCCGATCCTGGCCCGCAGGATATTGGGTCTTTCCCAGGATGATGTCAGTGGGAACGTCGATCCTCAAGGTAGTCGGAATCAGGAATTCCGACTTCGGCGTATTCGAGTTGATGTGGTAGCCCGCAGGGACACGAAAATTCAAGTTCACCATGGTCTGCGAAGCGCGCTGGGCTGTGGTCAGCGGTACCGCAGAGAAGATAAGGGTCGGAGCTTTGCCGGCGGTTTGCGCCGCCCCGGGAAGCGCAGTCAGCAGCAAAGCAAACAACAGGAGCAATCCCAACGTCGTTCGCTGCTTCGTGCGTTTGTGGTTCGTCTTGTGAGTCATCTCTGCTTGGGGTCAACACGAGCAGGCCGTGGGATGCAGCTTGCTCAATGAAATAGTAGAACAATCGCCGCCTCACATGCGGTTACTTCAGAACAGGGCCGTCCTCGTCTACTTTAATGCACCGACGCTTCGCTTTTTGCCGCTTGCGTGTCGAGCGCCTTCTTAACTGCATCCTCGATTTCCGCCTTGCCCCTCAGCCCAATGATCTTGTCGACGATCTTGCCGTCGCGAGAAATCAGGAAGCTTTCCGGCAAGGCCGGAACGCCGCCATACTGGTCGCCTACCGATTCTTTTCCAATCAGAATCGGATAGTTCACGCCCATATCTTTGGCGAATTTGCTGATGTCTTCCTTGCTGGCGTCATCCATCGCCACGCCGACAATCTGCAATCCCTGCGAGCCGTACTGATTCTGCAGGTCGACGAACCAGGGCATTTCGATTTTGCACGGGCCGCACCAGGTAGCCCAGAAGTTGAGCAGCACGGCTTTGCCGCGAAGGTCGGAAAGGCGCAGAGATTTGCCATCGAGCGATTCCAAAGAGAAATCGGGAGCGAGACTGGACTGCGTGAGTCGCGGCGCCGAACCGGTTCCAGTGCGCCGCGCCTGGTGATAGCCGAAGTAAAGCATCAACGCGGCTACAAACGCGACCACTACCAGGACAAGAGGGTTACGAGCCCCCTTGCTGGATGGCTGGTCCGGGCTGGGCGAGATTCCATTGGAGGCCGGTGGCGGCTCGGGCGGCTGTCCGGTACTTGGAGCGGATTCGATGGTGCCGGGGGATGTTTCCATTTGCAAACTCCTTACTCGCGCAACCAAATCTGTAAATAGATTACTCCCCAACCGCCCTATAAGGCGAAGCGGTTCAGGAACGAAAGCCAATTCGAAATCAAAGTAAAGCGGCCGATTACGAGCAATACTCCGAGCGCGATCAGCAAGCCGCCGCTGGCGATCTCCAAAGCGTGCATATGAGAGCGGAAGCGGCTGTAGAACTTGAGGAAACGTTCCATCAAAAGCGCAGTCAGCAGGAACGGCATGGCAAGTCCGAGCGAATATACCGCGAGCAGTAAAGCACCCTTGACCAGAGTGCTTTGCTCCGCGGCGACAGCGAGAATTCCTGACAGAATCGGGCCCAGACACGGAGTCCAGCCGAAAGCAAAGGCGAAACCGATCACAAATGCACCCAGAGGAGTGCTGCTGCCTTTCACATTGTGCAGGCGGGCATCGGTATAGAGGGCCTTTATCTTAAAAAGGCCAGTCAGGTGCAATCCGAAAATGATGATGACGACGCCAGCGATCCGGGCCAGCGTGTGCTTGTACATGCCGAGCACTTGGCCGACACTGGTTGCCGCCAAGCCAAGGGCGATAAAAACTACGCTGAAGCCGAGGATAAATACAACGGAGTTCACCATCACCCGCCGCATCAGGTTGGCCTGCGGCGCCTTGAGCTCCTCCAAACCCACGCCGGAGATCATAGAAAGATATCCCGGCACCAACGGCAGGACACAAGGCGAGAGAAACGAAGTCAGGCCGGCAAAAAAAGCGAGAATCATCGAAGGAGATGGAATGGGCGACATGCGTCTTTAATTCTACCTGCCGGAGTTCTTCCCCGTAATTAATGAGACGATTGGAGCGGGGTTTAGTTGCACGCTGGCGCCGAATTTTCATCCAGCTTTATTTCGCTGGCGCTTGAGCAGGCGATGCCTCGGACGGCTCGCTCAACTCGGGCCTAGACGACAGCATCTTGCGCAGAAACCCTAAGGGCATGACGGCCGTCAATACCGCGCGATCGCCGTCGCCCGCTACTTTTAGACTATCGAAGAAAGCTTTCACGTCGGGATCGGTGCCGTGGGCTCCGACAGAAGTTTCCGCAGAGCGAGTCAGGCCGATGAAGACGCTTACCTTATCGGCGATGGCGCGCGCCTCGTCCGGCGTCCCGGTAAAGGCTTCGGCGCGGAGGTGAACCGCGTCAGCTCTCAAGTGAAGCGGGCTGAGATAGCTACCTGAGATGACGAGCGTAGCGGGGCTTGAGAAAATTGTGTTCCAATCGCGAGCTGCAGGTGAGGAGGGATCGACGCGTGCTACCACCCAAGCCAGACTGGCCAACTGCACGTGCTTGTAATATTGCCGCAAGAGCGACGGACCTCCAAATGGAGAAGCCAGCCGCTTCGACCGGTCGATGATTCCCCGGATCACGGCAGGGTCGTCGTGATTGGAGGCGGCCACGGAATCAGCGCTTAGCACCGCGACCCGCAACGATCTGCCTTCCAGAACAATCGTGAAGATGTCGACCGAATGATAGTTTTCGACCGACTGGGCGATCTGCCGCAGATAGGCGGTGACGCGCTCGCCTTGAAATCTTCCTTCGAGCACCTCAGAAAAACGCACCTCTGGAGAGGAGCCGCCCGTGCCGCCGCCCGGCCAGTTGGCGGGGTAGTGGACGGCAAAGGCCGCTTCATCGAGATCGCGTTCGAACTGAAAGCCAGTCGCCTGAATGAAACGCTCGTATTCGGCGTCGTGGCTGACCGCTGGCAGTGGCTTGCCCGAGTTCAATCTCCGTGCCCGGCCTAGATCGAGGTAAAAGAATGCGTCCCCGCCGGGCAATAGACGGGCGGGCTCCGGAGGAGCGTGCTTTCGCAGTTGGACCGCGAGGGTCACGGCCGCAGCAACGACCACTACCACCAGCGCGATGGGGAAGGTTCGCCTAATTCGCATGGAATGCGGTCAGGGAAGAAATAATAACACCGAGCGCAGCGCTGAACTTCTCCAAAGGAGCCCGAGGCTGAGAGCCCGCGGGTTGCGCTGAATTTACCCATTGTGATAACTTAACTAATTGTCCCGGACATCTGGAAGGGATCAAAGGGTATACTTGTGCCCGGAAGAGCACTTGTCCCCGCAATGCTGGCGTAGCTCAGTCGGTAGAGCACCTGATTTGTAATCAGGGGGTCAGGGGTTCAAATCCCTTCGCCAGCTCCAGTATACGAAGACCAGATACGAAGATCAGGAAACGAAACTTCCGGCAGGCAGCGGAACTCTAGGTGGCACAACAGGTTTTCCAACGCACTTCATTCGGAAATGATCCGGCGTGTAGTGATCTTCGCGCAGTAACTCTTAAGCGCGAGTCTTTGGTTTCCCTGAGTTGCGAAAAGCTGGTTTGGGAAAAGTTAGTTTGGTGGACCAGAGTAGTAGAAGTGTGCTGCCACGGTCTGCGGATTCGCAAGTTGGCTGCGGGATGAAGCGAGACGGCTGCATCGCCCGGCGGTTTTGCACAGGTGGGTGAGTGGTTAAAGCCAACAGACTGTAAATCTGTCCCTCCTAGCGAGGTACGAAGGTTCGAATCCTTCCCTGTGCACCAGAATATGTAGCACCAGAAATACGCTGTACCAGTTTTCGAGTGCGGCAGGGATTATGAATCGCTTGGCAATGGCGCTGATCGCGTACCTGGCTTTGGGTGCGCTGGCCTTTACTACGTTGAGCAATTCGCGGATTCGGTTGCTGACGCTGCTGATTCTGGCCATGTTCGCAATCAAGAGTTGGGTGCGTCGCAAGGATGTGCTGCATCCGGATGGCGATGGCGAATCGGAGTGAGTGGTCTAGGCTGAAAGCTGATGGCTGACAGCTGACAGCTGGTTTCAGGCCGATGTAGCTCAGTTGGTAGAGCACTCCCTTGGTAAGGGAGAGGTCATCAGTTCAATCCTGATCATCGGCTCCAGATTGGTGAAGAGCGTCGAGGCAGTAAGGGCGGGAGTAACTCAGTGGTAGAGTCACAGCCTTCCAAGCTGTTGGTCGCGGGTTCGATTCCCGTCTCCCGCTCCAGAGTTTTGGTTCAGGGGTTGTGATGGCTTTCGAGCAAGCTACGATCAAAGTTGAGAAGCAGCAGGAATTCGCGAAGCTGCAGGCCGCAGTGGAGCAGGCGTTCCTGCCCGAGAAGGTGGAACGGTTCCTGAAGCAGTTGGATCGCAAGGGAATTCGCGTTCGGGAGTTTGACGCGGTTCTGTCGGCTCGAACGCTGGAAAATGCCGTCGGCGGATCGGCGGCGAAGTCTGATCTAAGCGCGTGGCAGTTGTATCAGGCATTGCCGCTTTCCGATCAGGCGCAGATGCGCGAGTTTTATCTGTCGAAGCTGGAAACGGTCGACATCGCGCTGCGGCACAAGTTCAAGAAGCTTTATCAGTATTACTGAAAGAACAAGCGAGGCTCGGCAATTTTATGGCGAAAGAGAAATTTGATCGTAATAAGCCGCACTGCAATGTGGGGACGATTGGTCACATCGACCATGGCAAGACCACGTTGACGGCGGCCATCACCAAGGTGTTGCAGAAGCATAATCCGAAGATCGTGTTCCGGTCGTTTGATTCGATTGATAACGCTCCGGAAGAAAAAGCCCGCGGAATCACGATCGCTACGGCGCACGTCGAGTATGAGACGGCGAACCGGCACTATGCGCACGTCGATTGCCCGGGGCACGCGGATTACATCAAGAACATGATCACAGGC
>JBAUYE010000051.1:0-4820 GCA_049584615.1 Candidatus Sulfotelmatobacter sp. | reverse complement strand
ACGCTCGCGCCGTTCCGCAAAGATCCAGAACAAGCATGCCCGTATTCCGGCATTTCGGCAGTCCTCCAAGAGATCATTCGCACCGGCAAGACGCGAGTTGTCATCATCTCGGGCAGGGATGCGAAGGACGTTATCTCACTGCTCGGCGTCGAGCCGCATCCTGAAGTTTGGGGGCTTCACGGTTTGCAGCGCATCAAACCCGACGGGAGCGCCGACGTTTCCCCAGTGGACCAGTTCGCCGTGGAAGCGCTGGCGGCAGCCGACAACTGGTTGCGACACCAAAATCTTCGGCACACAGCCGAACTCAAAACCGGAAGCATCGCGGTTCACTGGCGGGGATTGGATAAGGTCGAAGCACAGTCGATTCGGGAGCGTGTGCTGCTCGGCTGGACACCAATTGCGAGGCGGACCCACGTGAACTTGCTGGAATTCGATGGCGGCATTGAGATTCGTGCGTCGGAAACAGACAAAGGCCATGCCGTCCGCACCGTCATGAGTGAAATGAATCCAGGCACTCCCACCGCTTATTTAGGAGATGACAATACGGACGAGCACGCTTTCCAGGCTGTGAATGGCAGGGGCCTGAGCGTTCTGGTACGGCCAGGGTGGCGACAGACCGCAGCGCAGTTGTGGCTCAGTCCGCCGGACGAAGTCCTCGGCTTTCTGACCCGCTGGCTCGAGGCATGTCTGGAGCGAGAGGCATCGGGTGCTGAGAAGACGGTGAACGTATGACCAGCGCCGCGGCAGCTAATCTCACACCAGCGCCTGTGAAACCTTTTTACTTCAATACCTCTGCCCATCTTCTGCGTATTACCCGGCAGAAATCGAGCACACTCGCCGAGTTTTTGGATGCACTGCGAGACTGTCCGGAAGGCTCGATCTTCCAGCACGCTTTTCGAACTCTGCAGGAACATCATTTTATCCGCGAGGGCTTCTCCAATGACTTCGCGCACTGGGCGCTCTCGGCCTGCAATGAGCCCAGCCTGGCGGAAGGGTTAGCCAGCGTGGATGTGCGTGAATTCACCTCAGTCGAGCAATTACGCGAACGATTTGTCCAGATTGTTGAGGCCTTCGTTCAAAGATCCCCGGGCGCGGCCGCACGGATTGCCCGGGAGACTTTTTATTTCTGTGCCTCTGACAGCGTCGTCATTCCCACCAGCTTCGTGGCTCATAACCTGCGCGAGTTCGCCGAGGGCTTGCGGGGCGTAAGCGTGCACTCCGTTCATCATCACTTTATCGAGGCGCGTCTCCGACTTAAGCTTATGTCGAATGATTTCTCGCAATGGCTGCACGAGGATATGGGCTTGACTGAAACGGCCCGCCAGTTGAATCGCATCGACATCTACACCCGCACTCTGGAGGATGTTCGCGAGCAGATAGTTCGTGTCGTGGAGCGAGCCCTGGCTTAGGCACACACTATGGAACCCGTGGAACCACAAACCGAGAATGAATTAACTGCACAAGAAAGCCCATCGGACCATTCCGCGGCTTCTGCCCCGGCCCCTACTGTGCGCCGCGAGCGGCGGAAGCAGCCACGAACATGGGAAACTCCTCCCGCGCCAGTTCCTCCGCCCCGTTTGGACGACTACCAGGGCATTGTTGGCGCGGCGGACATTGACGAATTAAGGTTTCTCGCGCGCGAACTGAGAGGCAAAACAGTGAAGATGGTTAACTCCACCGCGGTGGGCGGAGGGGTCGCCGAGATGCTCAATCAACTGGTGCCGTTGCTGAATGAGTTAGAAGTGAACACTCACTGGGAGGTCATCACAGGAGGAAATGACTTCTTCGAGGTAACCAAGGCCTTCCACAATGCACTTCAGGGCAGCGATTACAAACTTACGCAGAACGCTCGCGACATCTTCTTGATGTACAACGAGCAAAACCGCCAGCGCATGCAGTTCTCCGAAGACGTCGTGGTGATTCATGACCCGCAACCCGCCGCGCTCATTCGTCCTCGCCCGGACTCGTCTGGGCGGTGGGTGTGGCGTTGTCACATCGATTTATCCAACCCGAACGCGGAGGTCTGGAGTTTTCTGCAGCCACTCATCGAACAATATGACGCGGCGATCTTTTCTTCGCCGTCATTTGCCCGGCAGTTGGCAATCCCTCAGTATTTGTTTTATCCGTGCATCGATCCACTGTCCGAAAAGAACAAAGATCTCGAAGACAGTTTTGTTCAGCAGGTATGCGACGAGTTCGGGATCGACCGCTCCCGGCCGATCGTCACCCAAGTCTCACGCTTCGACCGCGCCAAAGATCCAGTCGGAGTCGTCCAGGCTTTCAAGCAGGCCCGCAAGTACGTGGATTGCCAGCTTGTGCTGGCCGGTGGCGGTGCCAGCGACGATCCTGAGGGCGCCGCAGTTCTCAAGGAGGTCAAGGAGGCTGCCGGCGAAGACCCAGACATCATTATTCTTGACCTTCCTCCCTGGTGCGCCCGGGAAATCAATGCTCTGCAGCGGGCTTCGACGCTCATCGTGCAGAAGTCGATAAGAGAAGGTTTTGGGTTGACCGTGACGGAGGCTCTCTGGAAAGGGAAACCGACAATTGCTGGGGCCGTGGGAGGCATTCCCAATCAGGTCATCCACAAGCTAACGGGCGTGTTAGTTCATTCCGTCGATGGTTGCGCTTATCAGATGCGCTACCTTTTGACCCATCCGGATTTTGCTAAGCAGCTCGGCGAAAACGGGCGCGAGCATGTGAAAGAGAACTTTCTGATGACCACAAACGTCCGACGATGGCTGCTGCTGATTCGGATCTTGTTAACGGGTGGTGGGGCAAAATAATCTCGCCCGCCGCCGCCTTACGCAACGTCACACGAGATCACGGCCTCGACTCACCTTGGCCTTTCCCGTCACTCTTCGGCATCGTCGCCCCTGCGTCTGCTTCGATGGTGACTTCCACTTCGGCGCCCTGTTTAAGGCGTACCTTGTCTCCATTCTCGTCCGTCAGCGTGTTCTCGATGCGAAGTTCTCGATAGAGGTGATCGGCGCCTTCCACCGCGAGCTGGGCCTTCTCAGGTTCACTCGGGTATACGGGCTTAATAATTTTTTCAACAGTTGCCGGCAGAGTGGTGCTTGGTTTTTCGCTCATAGATGGCTCCTCATCGCAGCAATCCGGTACGACCCGCAGCGGGTGCATCTACTCCCGTAGCGTGATACTACTCTCACTTCGGCGCGGCACCGGTGTTCTTTCCAACATTCTCATGCTCATCTTTATGACCGAAATCGAGACCAAAATGTGGTTCTGATTCCGTCCCCGTGATTTGGATCGGGACCTCAGTACCGGCTCCGTTCTTGCTGAAGAACGGGTCGACAGGCTTCAAGAGGATTGACTTCCAACCGGTGGTCATTTGCGAGAGCTTGGCATCAAGCCGGGCTTCTCCATGAAAGTCGAACGTTTGTCCATCCAGACTGTAATCGCCGGTCATATCGACGTGTGTTCCTGGGGTAAGAAAATGGAGCAGAGAAAAGGACAGCACTCCATCCTTCAGCGCGAACACGCCTCGCAAGTCGACAGGCACATCTCCCTCGGCGTGCTCCTGCGCTTCTTTGGGTTTCCCCTGGCTGCGCAAGCTCAGCGAATCGAGCCTGGCCTGTACTTTCTGGTTTGCGAAGTGGGCGCGCATCACATGAAACGAGCCGGCCAACTTAAGCCTGTCGGCCACAGTCGCATCGCCGGGAGCAAGGCTCAATCGCGTGTTCATTCCAACCGGACCGCTCATGATCGGCGGATCGGTACGCACGCCCAGTTGGAGCAAGTCTTCAATCCGCGCGTGATCGAGGACGACATCAAGTTCTATATCGTGACCCTTGGGTGTGCTCACGCGGACCACGGAACCGTTGGCGGTAAGAGAAGAATGAAGGAATGTTGCATTCACCGGCTGGAGATAGGTATCGCCGCTCGTGCCGTCCACAACGGCATGGAATTCCGTGTGCAGCGGCACCGCATGCCCGCTGCTCGCAATTCGAAAGTCGGGCGTATCAGTTTTTCCGTGCACGACGATATTGCCGAGAGTTCCCGAATACTCGCCGGTTGAGGAAAGCGTGCCTCCAATGCCTTTGATCGTGCCCAGGTCGGCGTTGGTAAAGGAATAATTCCCCTGAACCGGCGTGTCTCGAGGACTGTCTTGTTGCCACGGCCCGAACAGACCGGTGGATTGAATGTCTCCCACCGGCTTCGGGTTGACCAGGGTCGCATCAAACTGCATGGGTTGGCCGGGACCAATGTCCTTCATTCTCAGGTTACCGATGGCAAATTCCAGCGGCGGTTTTCCCGGCTTTGAGGTATTGATCAGCAGGCTTGTATCCTCGCAAACGAACCGGTCGACGAAAATGGCCATCTTCGGCGTTTTCGAGCCCATGTTCGTCATTTCCCGGCGATCTCCCTTCGGTGGAATGTTTATCTCAAGACCTTTCACATAAACCGTCTCCACGTGCATCGGCGAATGAAACAGGTTCAGCAAAGAGGTTTGAAAGCGGAATTTCTGAACTCCAATCAGAGCTTGCACTCCGGGTTCGTAAGGATTGGGATCGGTTGTGCCAAAAATCTTCAAGCCATTTCCGGAGACCTCAATTCCATTGGCCACGGAAACATGAAGATTTGCCAGTTCCACCTTGCTCTTGAAGCGATTCGATAAAGTCTCAATAACCCGAGTGCGCAGAATCGGCTCAGCTCGAGCGACGACCATTCGCGCGGCTACTGCCATGCCGAATAACAACACGATTGCAACCAGGGCGATCCATTTCCATGGCAGGGCGTGGCGGGCTTTCCTCGGAGTTTGTTTGGCGGAAACTTGCACAATCTCCATTTGAACATTAGAT
>JBAUYE010000050.1:0-3245 GCA_049584615.1 Candidatus Sulfotelmatobacter sp. | reverse complement strand
ACCACCGACAAGCCCAAGGGCAGGCGATAGATACACACGTTCAGGAAGCTGCCAAAGGCCAGCCCGAAGAGAAACATCGAAGATGCAAGAAACGGATCCACTAAGTCTCGCGAGCGTTCGTCGAAAGGCGCGGCCGCACTGCCGCGACCTCTTCCATGGAACGCAGATATTGTTGGTTCTTGAGTGGATTATAAGGCGGCGAGGGCAGGGAGGACTAAGGTACTGAAGTCACTGTCCAATCGGACAATGGGAAACAAGCTTATCAGCAGCACCGGGGCTGCAACAAGTTGGAAATGAGTCCTTTCAGGGAGAGGCGAAACGTAACAGTTCCCCTTCGAGCGCGACGGCAGAAGGCTCACGGGCGGGAAGCCGTCCTTCCCACTGGGTCCAGCCGCGGGGAATGAGGCGGGTTTCGGGAGCAGGGAGCTGCAGCCATCCTTCGCTAGTCTGATGCCTGACGAACACGGAAAAGGCCGACCGGTTGGCCGCGCCCCTCACGTCGGTTTGAATAGGCGACGCACTCCACTCGAAAAGGCTTGCCTGCAATCCTTCGCTGATGGATTCTGCCGGCTCGAGGCAGAGAATCCAGTCGTATCGCGCCAAGTCAAGATAGTGGTCTGCGGCAGGATGTGCATCTGCCGTTACGACGCGAGCTCCGTATTCGCGCGCGACGCGCAGGGTGGCGTCGGTGGAGTGATGGTCCACGATTACAATTTCGGTGCAGGGAAGAAGCATTTCGAGCGACCGCCCCAGGCGTAAGGCATCGTTCTTCGTGTGCAGCAGCGCTGTGATTGGAGGCATGGGGATATTCTCACCGTGCTTCCCGAGTGTACGACGAAGCCGAGCGGGACGGCGAGTTCGTCCGTGATTTCAGCAGGAGGATGTGCTGACGAGTGAAGAGGAGATGCAGCACTCGGAAGAAGGTTTCCCACGTCCGAATGTTCTAGTGGATGAACTTGTAGTCGACGATCGAGGCTGCCAGCAGGCCAGTGCCGTCTTCCGCGTCGTTGTCCTGGGTTTCTTTGCCCTGCTTGTTCTTGGAGCGCATCACGCGGCCCTGGCAGAGCACATTGCGGTTCTTCTGGCCGGAAATTTCTTCGGGCATCTCAAATACCATTTCGATCAACGCGTTCACCGGCAACTGCTGCGGACCTCGAAACAGCAGCCCACTCTGGCTCAGGTTGTCGATTATGCCCTCATGCCATGCGCTGGTGTTATTGACGCGATAGCGGAGCGCCACATCCAGCTTCAGGCGCCGGGCGCGCGGCGTCCACGATGGCCGCTTCTCCCGGGTGTGGGTGCGCCGGGCGACGGTTTCAGGCTTGGCGTGCTCCACGCGCTGGGTGCGGCGCATGGTGGTCCAGTCATACTTGTATTCGGCCGCACACAGCAGGCAAACTTGATAATAGTCTCCATCTACGCCGCGCCTTGGCCAGGAGAACTCGTGGGAGCAGCGCCCGAGCATAAGAACATCCATGATTTTTTGCGGCATGATGGTTACTTCCGGACCTGACGGGAGCGCCCGAAACTCATCATCTCCCGGCGTCGAATTCTTGGGTAGGTTACTTTCGTGTCGGTCACCGGATGAACCCGAAGACAAACCGAGTTGATGCAGATACTTACGCTGTGGAAAATGTTCTGGAAACTGAGAGCTACGGTTACCGGGCTCAGTTGCCAAGGTCGAAGTGTATGATCGTGCCGTGGAAAAAGCCTCCGCACGCGATGTGAGTGTGTTTATTCTGGCTGGCGGCAAGAGCACGCGCATGGGCACGGACAAGGCGTTCGTCGAGTATGAGGGCCGCTCGTTGCTGGCGTGGGCGCTCCACCTGGCCCGCTCGGTCGCCTCCGGCGTGTGGATCGTGGGAAGCAAGGAAAAGTTTGCGGGGTTCGCTCCGGTAGTGGAAGACGTATTCCGCGACTGCGGACCGCTGGGCGGAATTCATGCGGCGTTGCTGGGTTCGTTGACCGAACTCAACCTGATGCTCGCGGTTGATATGCCGTTTGTTTCACGGGCTTTCTTAGAGTACTTAATCACCCAGGCGCGGGGCGCGCCCGATGCGGCGGTGATTGTTCCGCGCAGTGACGGCCGCCGGCAGCCGCTTTGCGCTATTTACCGGCGAGAGTTTGCCGCAGTCGCGGAGCGTGCTTTGCGAGCGCGGCAAAATAGGATCGACCGATTGTTCGATGATGTTCACACCCGAGTGATCGAGCAAGAAGAGTTGGCAGGCGCCGGGTTTTCGTCCGCCCTGTTCCGCAACCTGAACACGCCCGAGGAGTTGGAGTCTGAGAAACGACGGGCCTAAACTGGCCTGAGAGAAATGTGATTTTCGAGAACACGCAATGCCCGAGCCTGTGCAACCCTATATCGAATTTCGCGAAGTCTCCAAAGCGTTTGGCGACAAAAAGGTGCTCGACCGCGTCAGTTTCAGCGTCGTGCCCGGGGAGACCGTTTGCATCCTGGGGCGCAGCGGCGTGGGTAAATCGGTTTCGCTGCAGCTTATTGTTGGTTTTCTTAAGGCGGACTCCGGCCGGGTGATCGTCGCCGGCGAGGACATCACCGATTTTTCCGAACATCAGATGGAAGCCATACGAAAAAAGGTCACCATGGTCTTTCAGAATGGAGCGCTGTTTGACTCCCTCACGGTCGGCGAGAATGTGGCGTTCCCCCTGCGCGAAAGTGGAGGTTTGAATGAGGGCCAGATTTACGAGATCGTCGACGGACTGTTGAAAATGGTGGGTGTGCAAGAGATGCGCGACCTGCTGCCCTCCGATCTCTCAACCGGCATGAAACGCTCGGTGGCCATTGCCCGGGCGCTGGCGGCGCGT
Organism: Candidatus Sulfotelmatobacter sp.; assembly: GCA_049584615.1. GTDB lineage: Bacteria > Acidobacteriota > Terriglobia > Terriglobales > Acidobacteriaceae > Sulfotelmatobacter. Next base: position 419 of record JBAUYE010000050.1, on the reverse strand, counting down.
CCCGAATGCGTTCTCTACGACGAGCCGACAACTATGGTCGATCCTCTGATGGCGCAACTGCTCGGCGATCTCATCAAACGGCTCAAGCTGCAACTGGGCCTGACCAGCATCGTTGTTACCCACGACATGCGTCTTGCCCAGAAGTTGGCCGACCGGGTGGTGTTTCTGTACGAAGGAAAGTCGATTTTCTTTGGCACTTACGCGGAACTGGAAAAGTCAACCGAGCCGATTGTGCAGGAGTTCCTTGAATTGGATGAGTTGAAGCTGGGATTTGAAGATCACGGCGGACTCGTCGAGCCTGAGTGCTTAACGTAGCCCCTGCAGGTGAGAACAGGAAGGCGCGGATATTTCGCAAACCGCGAATCGGTGAATGAAAGCCGGCACTGAAGAAACATTGAGCCCTTGTCGGTTCTGATTCG
>JBAUYE010000049.1:0-9444 GCA_049584615.1 Candidatus Sulfotelmatobacter sp. | reverse complement strand
ATCGAAGAGCAGACTGCCTGGAATTTGATTCCGAAGCTCAAGGAAGCGAATGCACAGGGAATCGTCGAGTATCCCCTGAACAAGGTGGTGATGTGATGGGCGCCGCGCTGGGCAATGTGATGCGCATTCTTGAGGGGAATAAGAAAGACCGGTTCGTGCGCGGGCTGGAGCGGCGCGGGGTGAGCGATCTGGCCGAGGTTGAGTCAGCAGTGCGGCGAATCATAAGTAATGTCCGGCGCAACGGCGATCGTGCTTTGCGCCGCTATGCGGCGCGGTGGGACGCGCTGGGGAGGGACGAACCTGCGCGCGTGCCCGAGGCTGATCTGCTTGAGGGCTGGCAAAGAACCGCTCCGGAGTTGAGGGAGGCCATCGCCCAGGCCGCAGATAACATCCGCCGTTACTGCGAGTGGCAGAAACCGCAAGAGTGGCGGCGCGAAATTCATCCCGGAGTTTGTGTGGGGCAGTTGGTGCGGCCTCTGGAATCAGTGGGATGTTATGTTCCCGGCGGACGTTATCCGTTGCCTTCCACGTTGCTGATGACCGTGATTCCTGCGCAGGTTGCGGGCGTGCCGCAGATTCGCGTGGTGTCACCGCACCCCTCCCAGGCGACTTTGGCCGCTGCGTCGTTTCTCGGCGTGCGCGAGTTCTATCGCGTTGGTGGGGCGCAGGCGATTGCTGCGTTGGCTTATGGGACGGAGAGCATCCCGCGCGTGAACAAGATCGTCGGACCCGGCAACCGCTATGTGACTGCGGCCAAGAAGATGGTTGCGTTCGATTGCGCCATAGAGTTCCTGGCTGGCCCTACGGAAGCCGTGTTTATCAGCGAGCAAGGTGATCCGGTGTTCATCGCCTGTGACCTGGTGGCGCAGGCGGAGCATGATCCCGACGCGCTCTGTGTCTTGATCACAAGTTCGCGTGGATTAGCGAAAGCTGTGCAGGCCGAAGTGCAGGTGCGCACTCGGGCAAATCCAATTGCTGCGGAATCGCTTTCCCGTCGGGGGGCCATCCTGTTGGTGGCTTCTCTTGATCAGGCGGTCGAGACCGCAAACCACATTGCGCCCGAGCATCTCACGCTTCCCGCCGCTCTGGCATCGTCGGTCCAAAACGCCGGCTCGATTTTTCTGGATGACTTTACGCCCCAGTCAGCGGGTGATTACATTTCCGGTCCGAATCACGTGTTGCCGACTGGAGCGATGGCACGCGTGCGCGGTGGCCTGAGCGTGCTGGATTACGTTCGCATCATCTCGTGCCAGGAAGTTTCCCGCGAAGGCATTCGCCGAATCGCCCCGGCGGCCATTGCGCTTGCCGAAGCCGAGGGCTTGCGCGGGCACGCTGAATCGTTGCGGGTGAGGTGTGCGAATGCTTGAGGCCCGCGCCGCAGTCAAGAGGTTGCATGCCTATCGGCCGCCCCTGGCGGGCCGTCAAGGGCTGCGCCTCGATTTCAACGAGAGCACGATCGGTTGCTCGCCGCGAGTATTGGCGCGGCTGCGCTCGCTGGACGCCGAAGCACTGGCCCGCTATCCCGAGCGCGAGCCGGTCGAAGGCGAAGTCGCAGGTTTTCTCGGACTCGATGCGTCTCAGGTTCTGCTCACGAACGGTGTGGATGAGGCGATTCATCTACTTTGCTCAACCTATCTCGAGCCCGGGGACGAAGCGATCATCGTTGTGCCCACTTTTGCGATGTATGCGATCTTCGCTCAAGCTGAGGGTGCTCGCGTGGTCGAGGTTCCTTCCAGCGCGAACTTCGCCTTTCCTCTGGAAGATCTGCTCTCCCGGATCAGCCAACGTACCCGGCTGATTGCTCTGGCGAATCCCAACAACCCGACGGGAGTAGCAGTCCCATGCGATGTACTGCTGCGAGTCGTTCGCGCCGCGCCCCATGCCGCGGTTCTGGTGGACGAAGCCTACTTTGAGTTTCACGGAGAGACTATCCTTCACCACACCGCGCGGCCGGCGAATCTCTTCGTCGCGCGAACATTCTCGAAGGCTTATGGATTAGCAGGTCTTCGCATCGGTATTCTCGCGGCAGATGCCGCGCAGATGGCAATGGTGCGCCGCGTCGCATCGCCCTACAGCGTGAATGCAGTTGCACTTGCAGTGTTGCCCGGGGCGCTTCGAGATCAGGAGTACGTCACCAATTATGTCAGCGAGGTGCAGCGCGGCCGTGAACTCTTGCAGAAGGAACTCGAGACTCTTGGCCTGCGCCACTGGCCGAGCCGTGCCAACTTTGTTCTCGTGCGTGTCGGTGCGGCCTATGCGGAATTCATTCAAGCTCTGCGCAGCCGCGAAATCCTGGTCCGCGACCGGCATACCGATGCAGGGTGCGATGGCTGTGTCCGGCTGACTGTCGGATCTCTCGAACATACCCAGACTCTGATTGTCGCCCTGCGTGAAGTCGTCGGGGAACTCAAGGAACATCGTGAGGTGAAGGTGTGAGAAAAGCCAGGCTGCACCGCGCGACCGCCGAAACTGAGATTCGGATTGCGCTCACCCTCGAGGGACGTGGAAAGTACGACATTTCTACTGGAATCCACTTTCTGGACCACATGCTGGAGTTGTTTGCACGACATGGCGGATTCGATCTCAAGCTCAAAGCCGTGGGCGACCTGGAGGTGGATCAGCACCACACCGTCGAAGACGTAGGCATTGCTCTTGGCGAGGTCTTCGACCACGCGTTGGGAAATCGTCGCGGCATTTTGCGGGCTGGGTACTTTGTCATGCCCATGGACGAAACTCTCGGCCTGGCGGCTGTCGATTTCGGTGGACGAGCGGTTGCCGTGGTCGATACTAGAGTCCACGCGGCGCGAGTCGGAGATTTACAAGTGGAACTGGTGTGCGATTTCTTCGAAGGCTTTGCCCGCGGCGCTCGCGCCAACGTCCATGCCCGAGTACTCTACGGACGCTCGAGTCACCACAAGATCGAAGCGCTCTTCAAAGCATTCGCCAGAGCCCTACGCGTGGCATGCTCCCGCGATCGTCGCCTGGGCCGAATGCTCCCGAGCACCAAGGGGCTTCTATGACCGCCGTTGTCGACTATGGAGCTGGCAACCTGAATTCGGTGAAGAAGGCATTCGACTTCCTGGGAGCTGATGTCGTGGTCACAGACCAATCTCAGATCCTGACTGTGGCGGATAAGATCGTATTGCCGGGAGTCGGCCATTTCTCTTCTCTGCGAGCCCTTGAACGCACGGGCCTGCGCCATGCCTTGCTGCAAGCCGCTTCCGCGGGGAAGCCTCTTCTTGGAATCTGCCTCGGGATGCAGTGGCTTTTCGATGGGAGTGAGGAGTGCATCGAGGTTGCCGGGGCGGGCATTTTCTCCGGTAAATGCCGGCAGTTCCCGTCCTCGGTAAAGTCGCCGCACGTTGGCTGGAATTCTCTGACAGTCCAGAAAGGTTCGCGACTACTGCGAGGCATCGCGCAAGATTCGTTTGTCTACTACACCCACTCGTTTCACGCGCCTGTGCTTGCCGCAACGAGTGCGGCGAGTGAATACGGGCTGCAGTTTACCGCCGCCGTCGAGCGACGCAACATTTTCGGAGTGCAGTTCCACCCCGAGAAATCAGGAGACGTGGGGCTCGCGATCCTGAAGAATTTCTGCGAGTTCTGATGTGTTGACCAAGCGCATCATCGCCTGCCTTGACGTGGATGGTGGACGCGTCGTAAAGGGCGTGCAGTTCAAGAATTTACGGGACGCCGGCGATCCGGCCGAGTGTGCCACGGCCCACGCGCGCAGTGGTGCGGACGAAATCGTGCTGCTCGACATTACCGCGACCAGCGGAAACCGGCGCACTCTGCTCGACGTGGTCCGCGTGACCGCGCGCTCGTTGTTTGTTCCGTTTACCGTGGGAGGTGGAATTCGACAGCTCGAAGATGCAGCCGCGGTCTTCGATGCGGGCGCAGACAAAATCGCGATCAACTCCGCCGCGGTTCGCGACCCTGCATTGATCGGCAAAATCGCAGCCTGCTTTGGTTCGCAGGCAGTTGTGGTGGCCATCGACGCCAGAAAGGTCAACGGGGGCTTTGAAGTGTTCACCGCAGGTGGACGCGTGCCCACAGGGCGGGACGCAATTCAATGGGCGCGGGAAGCGGCGGCTTGCGGAGCGGGCGAGATCCTACTGACTTCGATGGACCGGGACGGCACTCAATCGGGATTTGATCGTGGGCTGGTGCGCACCGTGGCCGAAGCAGTCTCGATTCCTGTCATTGCCTCCGGGGGCGCGGGATCTGCGCTCGACTTCATCCAGGTGTTTCGCGAAGGACGTGCCGACGCAGCTCTTGCCGCCTCCATTTTTCACTTCGGCATCGAGAATATCGCTCAACTGAAGCGCGAACTGCACAATGCCAGCGTACCGGTGAGGTGGCCATGCTGATTCCGTCGATCGACCTCATGGGTGGCAAGATTGTGCAGTTGGTTCAGGGCGAGAAGAAGGCGCTGGAGTTCGACAACTTCGGCTATTGGATCGAGCGCTTCTCCAAGTACCCCTTGGTGCAGGTGATTGACCTTGACGCAGCTCGTGGTGCCGGGAGTAACCGGGCGCTCGTGAGCCAGATTGTTCAACGGCTCAATTGCCAGGTTGGTGGCGGGATTCGCAGCCTCGCAACCGCGCAAGAACTTTTAGAAGTAGGCGCGCGCCGGGTCATCTTTGGCTCGGCGTTGTTGCAGAACGGCAAGATCAACACGCAATACGCTGCTACGCTGGAAAGTGTGCTCGGCGCCGAAGCGCTCGTCTTTGCCCTTGATTCGCGAGGTGGCCGGGTTGCGATCGACGGCTGGCGCAAAGAGACTGCAGTCACAGCGTTCGATATGATTCGCGCACTGGAACCCTTCTGCGGCACTTTTCTCTACACGCATATTGACACCGAAGGCTTGATGGGTGGAATTCCGATGCGGACTGTGAATGCAATAAGGCAGGCCACTTCCCGGCGCCTGGCGGTCGCTGGCGGCATCACGACGCACCAAGAAATTGACCAGCTCGACGCGCTGCGGATGGACGCCGTTGTCGGGATGGCCTTGTATTCAGGCAGGATCTCCGCGTAGGGCAACTCAAACTAGCGCGAAATGGGCTTCGAGGAACTCTTGGCAATTCGCGATGATGCGGTATTGCGAAACTATATGCGCGTTGATGCGAGGCGACACGTCGCGTGCCGCCTCGCATTTCAGTGACTTAGAAGCGAACCCGGAAACCGACCTCGATCTGCCGGTCGCCGCCGAGTTGTTCCTGCGACGAGCCGGGCAGAGCGCCAAAAAGTGAGGGACTGAAGAGCCCGGTGGTCCCAGTCGCGCTCGGATCGAGCCACTGATTATGGTTGAAAACGTTAGCGAAGACCCCTTGCAACTCCATGCTGATGCCTTCGGTGACCATAATATTCTTCCTGACACTAAAGTCCATATTCCAGTACGGCAGGCCAAAGATGTTGCCGTTGCCACCGTCCTTGTTGTCCAGACCCAGAATCGGATTGCGGAAGTCATTAATGGCAGATACGCCCGCCTTGAACATATTGACGGGCAAACCGCCGGAGGGATTGTTGTAATAGGCGTGACCGTGCGCAATAGGAGCGATCTGAATCGCGTTCTCATTGCCGAAGAAGTTCACATTGTCTCCTGCTCCGTACTCCTGACCATCTCCAGTCGTGGTGAAAATCTCGACCGGCAACCCACTACCGGCAGTGAACACGGACGCGAAGGACCAGCCGCCCAGCGCCCGTCCCACAAGCCCATGTTGTCCCTTGAAGAACGGGGGTTGGTATACGAAGAACGTGTTGTAGACGAACTTGCGGTCGAAGTCCTGGTAGCCGTAGGTAGTCCCCAAATTAAACGGATCATCCGGGGTGATCTCGCTGGAGGCCTGCACCACCCCTCCTGTTCCCAACGCCTTGGACCAGGTGAAGTTTGACTGCAAGGTCAATCCTCTCCAGTCGGCCATCTTGAGGGAGGCGAAGCCAGCATTGTAGTTTCCGTAACCTATGCTCCCATTACTTGCAACGCCAGACGAGAACTGGCCGGAGTTGTTCAGCATGGTGGGCCCCGAGAGAGCGCCCCCGTTGGCGGCCTGCATTGGCCCGGCATCCAAGTCACTCCACAGGCTCCATACTTGAGCAAGGGTGAGGTTATGCGTGGCGTTCGGATTCACGGCGTTGCAAGGATTGGCAGTCGTGCCCGGAGGGGTACAGCCGTTCCCGTAAGGATTTCCCTCGTTGAAAACCAGGGCTTGAGTGCAACTGGAGAACCCGGTGCAGTACGCAGAACCTGTGCCCCCCAGCGCCTTCTCGAAGAACGGTTGCGCGGTCACAGATGTTGGCCCGTTCGTGCTGGCACCCGCGCAACCACCACCAGCCAGTCCAGCAATCCCGCCGCAGTATTGCAGCACCAGATTAGCATAGGCTTGCTTAAATTGCTGCCCGCCCAGGGTCATCATGTAAGGAACCGCATTGAGGTTAATGGGCTGGTATTCGTGGGTGATTCTGCGTCCGATGTAGCCGAATTCCAAGGTGACTCTGCGGGTCAACTGGCGCTGAACCGTGAAGTTGAAGGAGTCGGACACGTTGGGCCGGAAATGCGGATCCAATGCCTCGCTGGCGCTGCCCTCCGTGGTATTGATCCCTGTGAAGAGCGGTTGCGGCAGGGTTGCGCTGGGTATCAGGTTCGAGGCAGTCTGGAGCGGCGCGGTGAAGCCGTAAATTGGGCTCGTCGTATATGTGGATGTGGGTCCAACCCGGAAAGCTGTCGAAGGGTCGGCTGTTACGAGGCCAGACGGACACGAACCGTTACCGAGGTTATTGACGCACTGCACAGGCTGGATGGGTCCGACGCCCAGCAACGGTACGAGCGCCTGGTCCACACCGTTCAAGCGGCCATAGATGCGGCCATAGCCGCCGCGGATGACTGTATCTTCATGGCCGAAGATCTTACCCATGCCGGAATCAGCGTCGAAGTGCGGACTCCAGGCCACGGCGATACGCGGGCTGAATTCCCCGTAGTACGGGTCATACACCCGCCCCGACCCGTCTCCAACGTTATGCACCAGGGCAAAGCCGAGCGCAGGGTTGTAGACCTGGCCGATTAGCGCCGCGGCTTTGCGCTGCGCCAAGTAGGAAGTCATTGAAACCTGCTGGTCGGCCGCATCCACCAGCACATCCTGCTTGCCCGTCGCTTCGGTTGGAGGCTGTTCCAGGGTCCAGCCTAAGCCGTAGGTCAGCGTGAACGTCGGCTTCATGTGCCAGGTGTCGCTGAAATAGGAGTTGAAATAAGGAATCGTGAGCGGGTCTACCGCCGGAGTCAGCGGAGGATTCAATGCGAGATTCGCGCCAGAGCGGGTATAGGCGATCTGCGAGATGGAGACGATGCCGAGTGCCGCTGCCGTAAGAGCGCCACAGTTGGGGATATCGGTCGTGGCGGTGCAAATCGGTAAATCACTCGCGAGTCCCGATCCGCTGTTACCTATGCCGAGCGAATAAACCGGAGCATAATTGATTCCGCCGCCATTGTCAGTGCGTTGATGCTGGTTCCAGTTGTGCTGATAGGTAACGCCAAATTGCAGCAGATGGTTCCCTTTCAGGTTGGAAATGTCGTCGCGCACCAACTGGTCGTGTCCATCCCAATACCGGGTGCGGGTATTTTGGGTGTCTACGTCGTACGGACCGAGATCGCTGGCTTCCCCCAGTTCTTGGCCGCTCATAATCTCAAGCGCTCCGCCGAGCCCGGCGAGTTGCGGGGTGTCCCCTTGGCGGATCCACTGCCAGAAGTTACGCAGGAAGCTGTAATGGAAGTCATTGGTGGTGTTGGAGGTGATGTTGGTGGTCAGGCCCGCTGCCCACATCTGTGGCTCCGCCGGATCGCGGGACAAGGAAGTCGGCACGCCCTTTGTGTCGCCAGGGAAAAAGCCGCCGATGTCAACCTGGTCCGTCGTAGCTGAAGTCAGTTTGAAGAAATGATAGGTTGCGTTGAAATGCCACTTGGGCGAAAAATCGTGGTCGAGGCGCGCAGCTACGAATTTGCTGGTTTGTGGAATATTAATATTGCCCACGAAACCCATTACATTCGTGCCGTCGCAAAGTTGCTGATAGCAGGCTGCATTCGACGCGGGCTCGTAGGTGTTCCATATCTGTGAGACTAGGGGATTGAGCCCGATGTGAAGGGGATCAATGCCTGTGGGACCTCCCAGTTGGTAAACCGTGTTTGTCACGGGGTCAATGATCTCGCCTGCCATCAAGCTTGGTGATGGCACGTTCCTCTGGAGTGTGATGGATTGCGGGAAGTTAAAGCCCTCGTAATTGAAAAAGAAATAGGTTTTCCCGCCCAGAATTTCCTTCGGAATAATTGGACCGCCGATAGCCGCGCCGTACCGGCTGTAGTGGAAGCTGGGAAGAGGAGCGGAGCCGGGCTGCAGAAGGTTGTTGTAGTCGTTCTGCCAACTCTGAGACGACCAATTGTTGTCCTTATAATACTCGTAACCCGTGCCGTGCCAGGAGTTGGTTCCGCGCTTGGTGACAATCTTTACTTCGGCGCCGGCGGAACTATTGAAATCAGCCGTCTGGCCGGCAGTATTCACTTTAAATTCTTCGACACTATCCTGCGGAGTCGGAATCACGCCCGTCGGGCCGCCGTTGCCCGTTCCCAGGTTATTCTGCGTGGCCACACCACCGGTCGGATCGCCAGCATAGCTTTTGGTATAGACGTTCATACTGCCGTCCATGTCATTGGTGTTGTCGCCGCCGTCGAGCGAGAAGTAGTTCTGGTCGAGAACCGCGCCGCCGACGCTGCCGTCCGGACCTACGCCCGGCTGCAATTCGACGAACGTGCTCACGTCGCGGCCGAGGCTGGGCAGGTTATCGATGGTGACGCTGTCGATTGTGTTGCCCACCGTGGCATTCATCGTCTGCAACTCATTGCCGACGGTCGACACCTCTACCACCACATTCGCTCCGCCCACTTGCAAGACCAGATTCGCCGTTAGGTTGACTCCGACCTGCACGATCTGATTCTCAGTCTTCGTGGTGGAAAATCCAGTCTTGGCGACGGTAAGACTGTAGGTACCCGGGGTGACGTCTGCAAAGAAGTACCGTCCCGTCGCGTTAGAGTTCGCAGTGCGCGAGATGTTGGTCGCAGCATCGGTCAGCGTAATCGCAGCGCCCGCCACCACCGCATTCGACGGGTCAGTCACAACACCCGAAACCGTACCGGATGACGCCGATTGTGACCATACCTGCAGTACACAGCCCACACAAACTACCAACAGAAGAACCAGAGCCAACTTCACGCTGCGGATGTTCATTGTCTCCTCCGACCATAAGCTTGAGAGTTGCGATTGAAACGCGGGCTAGACGCCAACACTTGCACCATGTGAGTGTTAAGCAATTAGCGGACCAGAGAGTGGTCGTCGAGTTTTCAATCGGTTACAGCGATGATCGAATCTGAAGTTATGAAATGCTGGATGACAACTAGAC
>JBAUYE010000048.1:0-2392 GCA_049584615.1 Candidatus Sulfotelmatobacter sp. | reverse complement strand
CGAATCGCTCCTCGAGAGTGCGCATGGAAGCATGGCGACAGTGGCTAACTCGGTAGGGAGATAAAATCTTGTCCAACGAAAAAAAAAACAATCCACTTGACTCCGACCGGCCTTCTCATGGAAGGCGTTTACACTCACTGAGAACTGGCGCGGGAGGCACTGAGTGCAGTGGGGATGTTTCAGCAGTCAGGATGCAGGACGCTTCCCATATAGCCATTCCAGCAGAAACGCGATGCCGACGCCGAGGAGAAGGACTGGCCAGACCCAACGGCTGTTGACGTGGATCACGTGCACGCCTGAGAGCAGGAACGCGACACCACCGATTAGAAATAGTGGGCCAGTGACAGTGCAGTGAAAAGAGCGGTTCTTAAGCCAGTTGGCGAGGCAGCCGATGGCCATGGCGAAGAGGCACGCAGCTGAGGAACTATAAAGAGGTCGCCAATAGATTCCAACGAGGCTCAGCGCTCCCCAAGCCACCAGCGAGACGATGACCCAGTAACAGATCGCTGCCGGCGAGCTACAACAAGCTCCCACTTGCTTTGTCATAGCCTGCTGCTATCTCACTTCTCAACTCTACAATCCGTCGTTGAGCAAATGTGTCCACGCCAAAAATATACGCTTCACGGGCCTGCCTCGTCAGGTGCGGGCGCATCCGTGGCTTGCACAGGAAGAACAGCTCGTCACCATGTCGTTTAGGTGAGCAAACTCACTTGTAAGATGGGGCCGAATTGCTACGCAGCTTTCTTCTTCGCCTTAATCTTGGCCCACCGCGCACGCTGCGCGGCTGCGATTCTCTTTCGGGCCGCCGCTGACATCGTTCGTTTCTTGCGTGTTGCTTTGGCTCCGTAGTACGTACCAACAAAAGCGGCGAGTGCTGCGTTCAATCCTGACAACTGTTTCTCTACTTTATCTCGTTCCTTCTTCAACTGCTTCACAATCACAGACACGTTCCCCATTGGTTCCCCCTCACGGCCTGGAATCATAGCAGACCCACATGGACACTGGCGAACTTACCGACGCAGTGGTAGACTCCGCGCAATAGTTGGCTCAGGCGGTCCCCCATGGAAAAGCAGCCGAAGCCCATCGGCATGATCTGCGCCGTGTGTAGTCACCCTGTCCCGCTAGAATCCTGCGAATTCAACGAACACGGCCAAGCCATTCATCCTGAGTGCGCCGTCAAGAGCTTAGAGCGCGAAGATTTTCGGAAGAAACGCCTCGCATCTTAAGAATCAACCTGGCCCAGGGATAAGCTATCTGGCCACCAAAGGCGATGACGAATGTCAACCGCGTGAGGGCTTTTGTGGTCAATGAGTGAAATAGCGATGTTACGCCAAATATCCTGGGAGGGTCATCACACATCACCTCTTCGAGCATACAAAAGTCCCTTTCCCAGATTGTTCTTGCTAGATAAAGTTGTAATGGCAGTGAGTTCCTCGAAACTTATTTAGCCCCTATCGCGTACCCTTCCCCAATGCTGGAGGTCCGTATGACGTCGCTGAAGAGAACGGCCCGTATCGCTGGCCTGTGGTATCTGGGCTTCACGCTGGGGCCGTTCTACCTGCTATATGTCCCATCGCAGACAGTCGTGCACAATGACGCTGCCGCCACCGGAGCCCGGATCCTCGACCACGAGACGCTCTACCGTTGGGGCATGCTTGCCGAGACGCTTGGAGCGGTCATATTTATCGGCCTAAGCTTGGCGCTCTATCGACTCTTCGAGGATGTGGACCGCCGCCGCGCGCGACAGCTTGTGGCTCTTGTGTTGGTTTCGTCTGCCCTCGGCCTGGTGACCGTGGTGTTCAGTGCGGCCGCGCTCCTCGTTTTTCGCGGAGGCGATGCTTTCGCCGGCTTTGACGGCCACACGCGCGAGGCGGTCGGCATGTTGCTGATCCGGATGCATGGGCAGGCGAATGGCATCAACCAGATGTTCTGGGGATTGTGGCTTTTGCCTTTTGGATGGCTGGTCGTGAGGTCGCGCTTCTTGCCGCGCTGGCTCGGGTACTGGCTCCTGATCGACGGCGCTGCATGGCTTGTCCTGAGTACGACCTGGTTCCTCGCCCCGAATCGCACGGACGCTCTGTTCCGCTATTCCCAGCCGATGTTTATGGCCGAACTTGCCGCCATGCTCTGGCTGCTGATCGTGGGTGCGAAGGAACCGCCGCTCATTGCCCCTGCGAATACGTAGTCTCCCAGTGAATGAGCGAGATGGCGATTTAACACCGACTGACCGTCCGCCCGTAGTTTCCGGGTGGCTGACGATTCACTGACTAGCGAGTGACCTGCCCCCCATCTTTAGTCCAGGGATAATGAGACTTTCTCCGGTTTCTGTTCGCCCCGCGTGCTTGTCTCGGTAGCGGGGATGGGGGTGTGGGGCAAGGGGTCGGCGTTTGAG
>JBAUYE010000047.1:0-4415 GCA_049584615.1 Candidatus Sulfotelmatobacter sp. | reverse complement strand
GCGCTAGATAGAGATCGGAAGGCTCGTGCCAGGGGTCGACCGACGAGCAGAGAGTCAGCGTTTGTTTCTGATCGGGCGAGTGTTGAAGAATATCCTTAAAATCATTCTTCTCGTCGATGGTTCCGAGATAAACCTCGCGGATGGCGTAGCCGACGCAATTTCTGCGATCGCCGGAACCATGACTGTCGCAGGTGTTCGAGGAGCGGGTCATCAGCACGCGCACGAATTTAGTGGTCACGGGAGCAGAATCGAGGCGAAGCGTGGCCGTGCGGCCTTTTCCATCGGTTACATTTCCTGACGCGAACGGTTTCCATATTCCTTTGTCCTGATCATCCATGGCGTCGCCGTCGCCCACCCAATACTGGACTTCGTACGCTTGAGCGTAGGGCTCTGCCCAGGCTATGCGAATGGCGTTGATGTCTTCTTTCTCGTCGAGAGCGATGACTACCCATTGCGGATGCAGTGCATCGTCTTCTCCGGTGAATTCTTTGCTGAGATAGGGATTGCTCTTCCAGTAGGACTCGAGATCTCCATCATCGAGGCGCGAGAAGCCATCGAACTCCGATCCTCCGTTTCGCGTAAAGCCGCGGTGACGGAGAGAATAGCCGTAGGAGTGGCGAATCATTTCGTTCGTCGGAGTCGCGTCACCGGTGAAATATCCTTTGCCGGCGGGATCGCTCCAGGTGCCCCTGGGATTCCAGTGCCAGGCCTGCACAAATAAATCTGTGTTTTGGCGATAGCTGATGACGCCCCAGCCGGCCGAGAGGACCTGCTTGATCTGATCGGGACGGAAGAACATGTCAGTGGCGTTGCTGGGCACGCGGTCGATGGTCGAACCCAGGGCGTAGAGAGGGCTGAACGTGTTCACGACGTGACTGGGAGTGGCGTCGACGAGAATCGTTTGCGCTGCTCCGCTTGAGGGGCAGGTGAGTGCAACCGACACGAGAAGGATCACGCTCGGCGTTTTGCTCAGAATGGATCGATGAAAAAAGTGCAGGCTGCATCTCATGGCATACCTTTCGGAGGATTTGAGCACGGTCCTCGCGTAAAGTCATACATTAAATCGACGCGCTTTTGCTATGCACGACGGCGGCGGCTTTCACGGAATGAAACTCCGATTCAAGCTAGCGTCGATTCGGCGACACCCTTTGTATAATTGCCAGACTCCAACAGGCGCAATCCAGCGCCGACAACTGGAGCGGTTTCCATGCTGATCCGAGTATTCGGTGATCGAGTCTCGCTGGCGCAAGCGGCTGCCGAACAGGCCGGTGCGGCCATTCGCCGCGCCATCGGCGAGCGCGGCCGAGCGCGGATCATTGCTGCGACAGCTGCGTCGCAGCTGGAATTTCTGGATGCTTTGACCAACGCGCCGGAGATCGACTGGTCGAAGGTGGAAGCTTTTCACCTCGACGAATACATCGGCTTGCCGGTGACGCATCCGGGAAGCTTTCGGAAGATGCTGCTGGAGCAGTTGGTGAGGAAGGCCGGAATTGCTCACTACCATCTGCTTGATGGTGATGCAGCAGATCCTACAGAAGTGGTGCGGCGCGTGGGCAAAGAACTGGCATCGATGCCTGTCGATATAGCGTTTCTTGGGATTGGCGAGAACGGGCACATTGCATTCAACGATCCACCAGCCGACTTTGAGACGGAAGAACCCTACATCGTCGTGAACCTCGACGAGGCCTGCCGGCAGCAGCAAGTGGGCGAGGCCTGGTTCGCCGACATTTCGCAGGTGCCACAGCGGGCGATCTCGATGTCGGCACGCCAGATTCTAAAGGCTCGGGAGGTCCTGGCGGTTGTGCCTGGCCCACGCAAGGCGGGAGCTGTAAAACTTTGCCTTGAGGGTACGATTAGCCCGATGGCGCCGGCGTCGATTCTACGCACGCATCCTAACGCGACCGTCTATCTCGACCATGCGTCGGCTTCCCTGCTTAGTGCTGGTCTGCAGAATGCTCTCAGGGATGAATCGCAGGTGATGGTTAAGTTCTGACGCGCGGTTCGCGAACTTTCTCAGAACTATCAAACATGGGGAACGCCAGGAAGCCGATTGCTTCATTGCGCTGGTGGATCGGCGGGCTTCTGTTTGCTTCCACTGTGATCAACTATATTGACCGGCAGACGCTGTCGCTGCTCGCGCCATTTCTCAAGCTCGACTACCACTGGACAAACTCGGATTACGCGAATATCGCCATCGCGTTTCGGGTAGCGTATTCAATCGGACAAACCGTCTTCGGGCGACTCATGGACCGCATCGGCACGCGCCGTGGCTTGACCCTCACCGTGATCTGGTATTCGGCAGTCTCGATGCTGACCTCGTTGGCAAGCGGCTTTTACAGCTTCGCTACGTTTCGATTCTTGCTGGGTGCTGGAGAGTCCGCGAACTGGCCGGCCGCAACCAAGGCGGTGTCGGAGTGGTTCCCCAAACGCGAGCGGGCACTTGCGACTGCGCTCTTTGATAGCGGTTCATCGATTGGTGCCGCCCTCGCTCCATTCATTGTGCTGGAGATTTATTTTCGCTGGGGATGGCGCCCGGCGTTTATGATCCCGGGCATTCTTGGATTCCTCTGGTTGATTTTTTGGCGATGGCTCTACTTCCCGCCAGAGGAGCACGGTCGAATTAGTCCGGGTGAACTGCAAATGATTGTTGCTGACAAACAGGAATCGGCTGCGCCTCAGTCAGCACGTCGGTCTGCACATCAGTCTGCACATGAGCCAGTCAAAGCCCGGCCGCAGTGGGGTGATCTGCTGAAGCTGCCGCAGACCTGGGGCGTGATTATCGCAAAAACCTCCACCGACCCAGTCTATTTCTTCATCGCGGAGTGGTTCCCGATCTACCTGGTAGCGAAGGGCATCGAGCTGAAGAGCGGATTGATCGCGGTGTGGATTCCTTTTATCGCCGCCGATCTAGGCAGCTTCTTCGCAGGTGGGGCGTCCGGATATTTGATCAAGCGCGGATGGTCGCTGGGCGCGGCACGCAAGGCGTTGATCGTTCTTGGCGGAGTGGGCATGACCGCGCTCATCCCGACGATTTTCACCACGAACCTCTACTTGATCGCATTTTTGTTTGCGGTTGCGACATTTACCTATGCGGGTTTCACGACGATGGCAAACGTTCTGCCATCTGACCTTTATGATAGCGAATCGGTAGCGTCGGTGAGCGGGTTCAGCGGGACTGGGGCGGGAATTGGAACGATTGTGGCCTTCAAACTTATCGGCTATTTTTCCGATGCACGGCAGGCAACTGGAACTCATTCCTTCGATCCGATCGTGATTATCGCGGGGCTGGTGCCTTTCGCCGGCATGATTCTGGTCCTGCTGCTGGTACGCAACACGCGGGCCACGAATGAGGGTTTGGTGCGCCAAATCTAAGACCTTGGGTAAACTGGAAGGAATCATGGGATACAGGCGGCTCGATCTCGACGGCAAAGTGGCAGTGGTGATTGGGGGCAGCTCTGGAATCGGCCGCACAATTGCCCGCGGACTGGCCGAAGCCGGAGCTGATGTCGTGCCGAGCGCGCGCCGCATGGAACTGGTAAACGTGATTGCGGAAGAAATCGAGAGCGTGGGTCGCCGGTCGCTGCGTGTGATTTGCGACGTGGCCGAGCGTGGATCGCTGGAGAAACTGCTGCAGGCTTCGGTCCAGGCGTTCGGAAAAGTGGACATTCTTCTCAACGCAGCTGGATTCAACCAGCGTGCCCCCACTCTGAATTTATCTGAGGCCGACTGGGACAAACTGATCGACACGAACCTGACTGGCACGTTGCGAGCGTGCCAGGTATTTGGACGGCACATGATCGAGCGCAAGTATGGACGCATCATCAACATTGCTTCGATGGGCTCATTCCTGGCACTTTATGAAGTGGCGGCATATTGCGCGAGTAAGGCGGGCGTGGCTTCATTGACGAAATCGCTGGCCATCGAATGGGCGCGGCATGGGGTGTGTGTAAATGCGATTGCGCCGGGCTACTTTCGCACGGCTCTCAGCGAGAAGTTGTTGATGGGCACTCCGCGAGGAGAGGAAGTGCTGATCCGCACGCCGATGAAGCGCTTCGGTGAACTCGATGAGTTGATTGGAGCAGCTGTCTTTCTGGCATCAGACGCTGCCAGCTTCGTAACTGGCACCTTGCTTGCGGTGGATGGCGGCTTTCTCGCCAGCGGTGTAAATCAATGACTCCGCGTTTCGGACCACACCTACTGCAACGCCGATTGGGTCAACTTCACGGCGCAATAGGGATTGGCTGCTCCACCTGAGACCTTGCACTTCTGGCCGTTCACGGAGCCCGCTGCCAGGGTTGAGAAGTAGATGTTTGACCCACCGTTCGACATTTCGTTGTCGATTACGATTCCGCTGGTTCCTCCCAGAGCGCTCGGAGAGGTCACGCAACTGGAGGTCGGCAGACCGGTGCAGGTCG
>JBAUYE010000046.1:0-8860 GCA_049584615.1 Candidatus Sulfotelmatobacter sp. | reverse complement strand
CTTGGTGAGCGCGGCAGGATTCGAACCTGCGACCCATGCCTTAAAAGGGCATTGCTCTACCAACTGAGCTACGCGCCCGCCCGTCTTTCAATCTAACATATTCCCATGCACCCATTACACGGACTGTGGGGGCGCGGGCTTTGCCGCAGGCTAGCCCTCCCTACGCGATTTCAGGAGCGCCAACGGCGTTGCTGGAATAGAATAGCGCTTCGCCAAGTCTTGGCCTATGAGCACTCTGAGCGAACTCTGGAAAAACTGGGAAGGCCGCGTAGTTGACGGAAAGTTCCCTCTGCGGCAATGGCTGGGAGGCTCGGATCATAGCGCTGTATTTCTTACGGACCGAACCGGCTCGGAACCGCGGAAGGCTGCCATCAAGCTCATCCCCGCAGATTCACGCGAGGCCGATCAGGTTTCCCATTGGGCGGACTCTGCGAAACTTTCCCATCCCCACCTGATTCGGCTCTTCGAATACGGACGCTGCCAGATCGACGACACGCGCCTGCTCTATGTCGTCATGGAATACGCCGAAGAGAATCTGGCGGAGATTCTTCCGCTCCGGCCGCTGACTCCCGACGAAGCCTCAGCCATGCTGGGGCCTACGGCCGAAGCTCTGGCATATCTTCACAAGTCCGGGTTTGTGCACGGTCGCGTCAAGCCCTCGAACATCATGGCGGTTGGCGACCAGTTGAAGATTTCGGCCGACCGACTTTGCAAATCCGGGGAACGCGGCGACGCGCGCACGCGCAGCGTTTACGACGCACCCGAGGCGGCAATCGCGGGACTGTCTCCCGCCGCCGACATCTGGTCGCTCGGCGCCACGCTGGTTGCCGTCCTCACCCAGAACGAGCCCAGTCTTAAGAACCTCCCTCGGGAGCCGGTGGTCGTCCCCGAAACCATTTCGCAAGCGATTCGTGAAATCGCGCGACGGTGCCTGCAGATCGATCCGCAGCAGCGCTATACGGCGACCGACATTCTGAGCCGACTCCAACCTCAAGTTAGCCGACCCCCAGTTCCCGTTAGTGCAAGACTAGTCGAGACGCGCCCATCAGCGGCGCGTTCCAAGCGCTGGATTGTCGCCCCCATCCTTGCCGCGGCCCTCGTCCTCGGGGTATGGCTGGGAAGCAAGTTTATGTCCCATCAGCCGCCTGTGCCGGCCGCGGAAGTTGAGCCTGCGAAGCCTCCGGCAGACATTCCGCCCGAGCAATCGCCGGCGCCGTTCGCCGAGAAGCCACAGCCCGCGCCAACGGGAACTGCAAAAGGCAGTGTGCTTCACCAGGTCATGCCCGACATTTCGCGGAACGCGCAAAACACGATCCAGGGACGGCTCAAAGTGGTCGTCGACGTATCAGTGGATGCATCCGGCAACGTCTCAGAGGCAAAGTTTGTTTCTCGCGGGCCGAGCACGTACTTCGCGAATAAGGCGCTGGCAGCGGCACGGGGCTGGAAATTTAATCCGCCACAGGTCAACGGACAAGCCGCTCCGAGTGAGTGGGACCTGCGTTTTCAGTTTCGAAGAACAGCCATCGACGTGTTTCCGGTGGAAAAACATCCGTAAGCGATGCGGGTCAACCTTTTGCTTCTCCCCGTTTTACCTCTTCCGGTTTTGCCTCTTCACCAGCAGTGTTTTTCATCTTCCAAACCATCTGCCGCAGCATGCCGAGCAGGAATTCCGCGTCGCCACTTTGCAGATGAAGCCGCCGCACCAGACGGCGGACCGCACCATGAAAAGAATCTGAAGAATTCAGCTTGGGATAAGCGCTGGCCCGGAGCGCGGTGAGCAAGGTCTCAGTAATTCTTTCCACCTCGGCCGCCGACGCCGGACTTCCCTTCTCAGGCTCAGCCAGGGCGGCCGGATCGCGAGCCAATTCGTACAAGCAAATCGCCACCGCCTGCCCCAGATTCATCGAGGCATGCTCGTCGCGAGTCGGAATATGCATCAGCCAGTGACAGTGGCTCATGTCCTGGTTCGAAAGTCCGAATTTTTCTGACCCGAACAGCAGCGCGCAAGCGCCAGTCGCAAGGTGCCCGCGAATGACGGGCACCCCAACCTCCAAGCGCTGCAGGGGATGTTGCAGGTCGCGATGGCCGATGGCAGTGGTTCCGACCACGAGCGTGCAGTCGGCAACCGCTTCCGCCACAGTTTCATACTTCTCAGCCGTCGCCAGCACAGCGGCGGCGCCCACGGCAGAGCGAGCGCCCTCAAACGCCACATCATAAGGATTGACGACCCGCAGACGCTGGAAACCGAAGTTGCTCATAGCCCGAGCGGCGGCGCCGATGTTGAGAGGATTGCGCGCGTCCACCAAAACGACGCGCAAATGATCGAATTCAGCAGAAGCCGGCAAGCTGTCTCTATTCTACGGCAGCCTGGCGCTCGCGGTTTGCGACTGATGCAACCTCCCGGCGACCAGTTCACGAGAGGCAAACTGATTGCACGCCTGTTGCCGTAGAGTTCTCGCGGCTGGATGTGCAAATGTAAAAACTTTGTCAAACCTTTGTCGCCACGAAGAAAGTGGGCGGAAACGTTGTAAGCTTCCAGTGATAGAGGGCCACGTGAGGGGTTAAAGTTGAAACCTTGAAACCTTGAAACTTTGCAGCATTGCAACCTTGAAACCTGAAACTCCGGTAGACAGTGCACCGATTCATGAAGATGGATTCGAATCGACTAAGGATGGCATTATGGGGCAGATCGTAACACCTATGAGCGCGGCTAGTTCGGCAGATCCAATGAACTCGGTGCGACCGATGGGAAAAATCCTGGTGGTCGAGGATGATCCCGCTGTCCAAAAAGCTTTAAAGCGGCTGTTCGAGTCCGAGGGATACGCGGTTGAAGTTCAGGCCAATGGGAAGTCGGCGCTGGAGAGTTTTCAGGCCGCTCCTCCAGCGGTTATTATTCTCGACCTGCGCTTGCCCAAACTTTCCGGCAGCGACCTGTGCAAGGAGGTAAAAGCCCAGGCTCCGGCTTTGCCGATCGTCGTGTTGAGCGCAACCAGCGACGTCTCCGACAAGGTTCTGTTGCTCGAGTTGGGCGCCGATGATTATGTAACCAAGCCCTTCAGCCCCAGGGAACTGCTGGCGCGAGTGCGCGCCGCGCTGCGGCATACCTCGAGAACGCCGACGGCTAATTTAGTCAGTTTCGACGGCATCTCGATCGACTTCAAGAAAATGGAAATTCTGCGCGACGGCAAGGTTGTGGTGCTGACCGCGCAAGAGTTCAAGACTCTGCAGTTCCTGGTGCAAAATGCGGACCGCGTGATCGGCCGGGATGAATTGCTGAACGAAGTCTGGGGATACCAGAACTATCCCTCCACCCGCACCGTGGACAACCACATTCTGAAGCTTCGCCAAAAATTGGAACGTGACCCCGCCAGTCCGGTACACTTCCGCACCGTGCACGGAATGGGTTATAAGTTCGTTCGCTGAGATCCCTTGGCCCCTTCGTCAGAACCCGTCTCGCAGACCTTTCCAGCACAGTCCGGAAACGCGCTGGTGCCTCGAACCACTCTGCGCACGCGGTTTTTACTCTCGATGCTGATTATCACTGCCGGCCTCACGGCATTGAGCCTTCTGGTCGTGCGGCACAGCGTGCGCAGCCACGTGCGCGAAGGAATCGCACAGGATCTGCGGAACTCCGTCACTACTTTCCAGAACTTTCAGCACGATCGCGAAGTCATGCTGACTCACTCTGCCGAATTGGTGGCGTACCTACCCATCACGCGCTCCATCCTCACCGCTCACGACCCAGCCACGATCCAGGATGCTTCAAAAGATGTCTGGCCACTCACCGGCAGCGATCTTCTGGTGCTAGCCGACCGCGACGGGAAAGTTGTCGCTCTGCACACAAAGTCAAAGGGCTTCAGCCGCGAGGCCGCGCAGCAGTACTTCGCGCGATCATTGAACGAGGAGGACTCCAGCCACTGGTGGTTCGATGCTCACCATCTCTACCAGACTTTCATACAACCGGTTTACTTCGGTTCGAAGACGGAAGGTGGCTTGCTCGGTTTCCTGGTCATCGGCTATGAAATCGATGACCGCCTGGCTCGCGAGGTCAGCAAGGTCTCGGCCAGCCAGGTTGCTTTCTCCTACGGGGATGAAATTGTCGCCACCACTCTGACACCTTCGCAGGCCGAGAGCCCGGGTATGCGAGCCCTCGTCGCCGGACCGTCGCAAAGTGCGCCCCGTGATGTTGAACTGGGCAAAGAGAATTTTGTAGCCGCTTCGCTGGATTTGTCGAGCCAGCAACAAACCCCGGTGCGATTGACCGTGCTGGGATCCTACGATCAGGCGGCCAAGTTCCTCGATACTCTGAATCGACTGCTGTTGCTGCTGGGTTTGACGGCTGTTCTGATCGGCAGCGGTCTCGTGTTCCTGATCTCGCACACCTTCACTCGCCCGCTGGCCAGCCTGGTAGAGGGCGTTCGTGCCTTGGAACACGGAGATTTTCACCATCCCCTCGATCCCCGAGGTAGCGACGAAGTCGCGGAACTGACCTCAGCCTTCGACCGCATGCGCGCCAGCCTGCTCAAAACGCAACAGGCATTGCTTGAGTCCGAACAGTTGGCGACGATTGGACGCATGGCGAGTTCGATCTCCCATGACCTTCGCCACGCGCTCGCCGCCGTGGTGGCTAATTCTGAATTTCTTTGTGACGGCCGTCTGACCGCTGCGCAGCGTGAAGAGCTGTATCAGGAGGTCCGCACCGGCGTGAACCAGATGACCGACCTCATCGACTCCCTGCTCGAGTTCGCCCGGACCCGAGAGTCCCTGAACCCCGCTTACGGCAGCGTAGTTGAAACCGTGCAGCGGGCCACGCAGGCGGTGCGCTTGCATCCGCGCCATCAGGGCACTCTGATCGAGATCAACAACGACGGTCCGAAGTTAGCCTGGTTCGATTCCCGCAAGTTGGAGCGCGCTCTTTACAACCTTCTGCTGAATGCTTGTGAAGCGGCGCCCGGCGACGAGGGCAGAGTTCAAGTCACGATCGGCGGCACCGGCTCCGCAGTCACGATTGAGGTGTCAGACAATGGTCCCGGCATCGCGGAACCGATTCTCGACCGGTTGTTCCATCCCTTCGTGAGCTTCGGCAAAGAGAACGGGACCGGGCTCGGACTGACAGTCGTGCAGAAGATCGTGCAAGATCACGGTGGCCAGGTTTTGATGGAACGCACTCCCGATGCCCGCACCGTTTTTCGCATCACGATACCGGGACGCGCTCCAGAAGGATCGGACGGCAGCGGCGACGAGCTGGCGGGTCACACTTTTTTGTCTGTAACCAGCGATCGAGCGACCGAGAACAGAGCGACTGAAAACTCAATTCGACATTCGGATACGTAGTCACCCGTTCCCATTTTCTTGATCTCGCGATGATCCGAATGTTGCGCAGGAGGATGTGTGAAGAACCCAAGGACCCTCGCGCTTTGGAAATCTGCCCTGACGGCAGCCGCCCTTGTCCTTTTCAGCGCCTACAGCCCGGCGCAGCAAGGCAAACCCGCTGTCACATCTCAGTCGCCGGACGGCTCGCTGCGCGAGCTCGATTCGCAAGTGCGCGAATTGCGCGCGCTGATCGAACAGATGCGCACCGAGAATGCGCAGTCGCGCGCCGAAATGCAGGAGCTGCGCCAGGAATTACAAGACACGCGCAAGTTGCTGGCCCCGCTCGCGGCCGCGGCGTATGCCGGCCCGACCGCTTCCGTTCCCGCGGAATCGGCTGGATCCGTCTCGCAAAGTTCATCTGATACAGCGGCAACTACAGATCTCGGAAGCCGAGTTCAGAAGCTCGAAGAATCCACGCAATTGCTGGGCTCGAAGATCAACGAGCAATACCAGACCAAGGTGGAAACCGCCGCCAAGTATCGCGCTCGGCTCTCCGGCATTGTCCTGATGAATGCCTTCCACAATGTAGGAGGCTCCGACAACCTGGATATTCCCGACTATGCGCAACCGGTTGCAGCGGGCAGTCCTCAATCCAGTTTCGGCGCCACCTTGCGGCAAAGCGAGATTGGCCTGGAAGTTTTTGGACCGACCCTCGCCGGCGCAAAGAGTTCAGCCAATGTGCAGTTTGATTTTGCCGGAGGCTTTCCCTCAACTCCTAACGGCGTGAATTTCGGTCTGGTTCGCCTGCAGACCGCCAGCGTGCGGCTCGACTGGCAACACACCTCCGTGATCGGCGGGCAGGATTCGCTGTTCATCTCGCCGCTTTCTCCCACATCGTTCGCCTCACTCGCCACTCCGGCGTTTGCCTACGCGGGCAACCTGTGGGGCTGGACGCCGCAGCTTCGCGTCGAGCATCGCTTCGATCTTTCCGACCAGCAGACGCTGACATGGCAAGGCGGAATTCTCGACAATCTGGATTGGGAAACGCCCTACAACTCCTCCTACCGCTACGCGACGGCCGGCGAACAATCTGGTCAGCCGGCTTATGCCATGCGCACTGCGTGGTCGCGGCCTGTATTTGATCATCCGCTGACCTTCGGCGTCGCGGGATATTACGGGCGGCAGAACTGGTCCTGGGGACGCAACGTCGACGCTTGGGCCGGTATGACGGATTGGCAGATTCCCATCTTCCGCCGGCTTGCACTCTCCGGCGAGTTCTATCGCGGCCGTGGAGCCGGCGGTTTGGGCGCAGGCATTGGCCGCGCCGTTCTCTTCGGCGGCGATCCATACTATGCGACGACCAGCATTCGCGGGCTCGACTCGGCCGGAGGCTGGAGTCAATTGAAGTTCCAACTCACTCCCAAGCTCGAAGTGAATGGAGTGTTCGCTGAAGATGACGCTTTTGCCGGCGACGTGCGGGGATTCGCCACCGACGCGAACAACTTCAGCCCGATTCTGGGGCGCAATCGCGGGGCGCTCGGCAACCTGGTCTATCGGCCGCGGTCTGATTTATTGCTCTCTGCCGAATTCAGACGTTTGCACACGTTTCCCGTCTATGACAGTGCGAGCGTCACTAACCAGATCAATCTTGCCATGGGGATACTGTTCTGAACATGCATCGCTTTGCTCATCGCCGGATGGTCGGTTGCATCCTGTTGCTGCCGATTCTCTTTGTGGTCGCTGTGGCGCAAGACGTGGACCAGAGCGGCAATCGGGGTACAGATTTCAAAGGTACCGATCTCCGAGGGAAAGTGCAGCTCACCAGGAACGGACGCCGCGTAAACGATGCTTCGAAAGTTGTGGTCTGGCTCACACCGCTGGGGACGACTCCTGCGCCGCTTCTGCTGCAGCAGCGCTCGCAAATCCCTCAACTGGTGCAGAAGGACAAGAGTTTCCATCCTTCCCTGCTCGTAATCCCAGCGGGAGGGCAGGTCGAGTTTCCCAATCAGGATCCTTTTTTTCACAACGTGTTTTCGTTGTTCGACGGAAAGCGTTTCGATCTCGGACTGTATGAGAGCGGCACGACGCAATTTGTTAAATTCGACAAGCCGGGCATTTCTTTCATCTTCTGCAACATTCATGCGCAGATGAGCGCCGTGGTGATTGCGCTGAGCACTCCGTACTACGCGATCTCCAACGGGCATGGCGAGATCAGCATCGGTAAAGTGATCCCCGGCCGCTACCAGATGCATGTGTTTCATTCGTCGGTTTCGCCGGATGCACTGCATGCCGTCGAACGCGAAATCACCGTAGCTCCGGGCGATACCTTCCTTGGAAGCTTCAGCCTGGCTGAATCCGATCTCGAACTCGCGCACAAGAACAAGTACGGCCGCGACTATGATCCCCCGCAGCCTGACAGCCCGGCCTATGCGCGGCCTTAGGTACGCAAGGACGGTACGAAGCGGAGGCGTGGGCGAGCCGGCTGCTCTTCCGCCCCGCTGGGGCTTGCTGCTCTGCCGACTTTTTACCCAGGGCTTGCGCCCTGGGCTGCATTCTTGCGCCGCTTCGCGGCTGACGGCCTGTTGATTTCTTCGCGAAAATAAATCTTCGTCGAGCGTGTCGGGGGCGAATGGCTGGTGTGTGCTCCGATCTAAGAAGTTGAATACCCCCTCCCCCCTGGGGTCCAATGGAATCATCGGGTTAAACACGATTTTCCGCGCAAAATACGGATGACAAAGAACTTAGATACTAAAATCTAGACAACAAAGGACTTGAGGGCGTCGCGAATTGGCCTCTGCCAACCGTCACGGCCTCGACCATGATTGCGCGAATTAATTTTGGGCGCAAGGGCAGATGTCACAGTGGGCCTGTGGAAATTGTTTGAACGCTCCGCAGTCCCACCCCTTCGACTCCGCTCAGGGCAGGCTCTTTCGCAGAGAGCGCGAAAGGATGGACCACCCGCCGGAAGGCGGAGCTAACGGTCTGGAAGATCGCGTGAAACGACCGGTGAAGGCGGGGTCCGTGGTGCCCAGCTTTGCAAAAACCGGCAAAGCTGGGGCAGCCTCCTTCGCCGATGTGCGGGCGAGAAACATTGAAGATGGGCCAGCCCCCTCTGCTGATTCCTCAACCTTCCACGGAACTGGCCGCCGCTTCTTCCTCTATGTCTTCGTAGTTAAGTTCGACCTTGCTCTGCCTGATTATTTCATCGACGATTGCGTTCAGATAGCCTTTGCCAATAGCCTCCTTGAACCGTGTGATGAGCAAGGGAACGTTGATGAGTTCTTCGATGCAGGCCATGTAGCGGTCAACTACAGCAGTCACG
Source organism: Candidatus Sulfotelmatobacter sp. (assembly GCA_049584615.1). Taxonomy (GTDB): domain Bacteria; phylum Acidobacteriota; class Terriglobia; order Terriglobales; family Acidobacteriaceae; genus Sulfotelmatobacter. Next base: position 225 of record JBAUYE010000046.1, on the reverse strand, counting down.
GGATACTGCTCGGACGCTTTTGCTCTGATGTTGGCGGTCAGAGCGGCGACACTATCCTCGGATTTGACAACGAATGTGATGGGGAATCTCTGAATCTTGTCGATGTCCAGGAAATACTTCCGAACGTCAGTGGTCTCAGTCACCTGAAAAAACCGTCCGAGCGGACGCATGACAAAATCGATTCCACCATCGTTTGCGTTCGTGCGCCCTGTTTTGTACAGAGTC
>JBAUYE010000045.1:0-1697 GCA_049584615.1 Candidatus Sulfotelmatobacter sp. | reverse complement strand
CTTCAAGGGAAGCCCGCAGTTCACCGCTTACAGCGCTGGCAGTCACCCGGCAGGGAAGGTACGCCAAGAGGCACTGCGGCAACTTGAAGTTGCGCACATCCCAACGAGTGGCTTTCGTAGCAAGAGTTGGGAGGAATTCTCGAAGCTGGACGCACCCAAACTTGATTTCGTCTTCACTGTTTGCGATAACGCCGCCAATGAGGTTTGCCCAGTGTGGCCCGGACAGCCGATGACCGCCCATTGGGGTGTTCCCGATCCCGCCAGCGTCGTAGGCACGCCAGAAGACTTACAAAAGGCTTTCCGAGACGCCTTCTTTTTGCTGGATCGGCGGATCAGTCTGTTCCTATCCCTCCCTCACGCCACGATAGACAGGCTTGCCCTGAAGACAGAAGTGGACAACATCGGTCACCAATGAGATTCAGCCTGAAGGCTCGGATGGCAGCGGAGTTTGTCGGGACAGCGTTCCTGCTCGCTGCCGTGGTCGGCTCTGGAATCATGGGCGAACGACTTTCGGCTGGCAATGTTGCAATCGCATTGCTCGCCAATACGATTGCTACGGGTGCTGCGCTTGTTGCTCTGATCATCACCTTCGGCTCGGTGTCCGGGGCGCACTTCAATCCTGCGGTAACTCTGGCGGATGCGTCCCAGCGCGGCATTCAGTGGCGTGAAGTGCCGGGGTACTTGATCGCCCAGATCGCAGGGGCTTATGTCGGCGTTGCCTGCGCTCACCTGATGTTTGGACTGGCGCTCTTTTCGGCGTCACGCCACACCCGCAGCGGGCTTCCGCAGGTCTTCAGCGAGTTCATAGCGACTTTTGGTCTGCTGTCTGTTATCTGGGGCGGTTCACGGCTGCGCACGTCCCTTGTGCCGTTTGCGGTCGGCGCTTACATCACAGCCGCGTATTGGTTCACAGCATCAACATCGTTTGCGAATCCAGCCGTCACACTCGCGAGGGCGGCAACGGACACCTTCAGCGGGATTCGACCTATTGACGTTCCGGGGTTTATCGCCGCTCAGTTGGTCGGAGCGGGAGCCGCTACCGCATTGTTCAGATGGCTCGTTCCGGCGCTGCCTTCCGTTGCGCCGGACATTGTCGTCCCACACGTTGCGGCACGGGGATGAAGCGTTCCAGTCTGATGGGATTGTTATTGTCCTCCCGTGTGCGCCCCAGAAGGTATACTGGCTGACCATCTCCCACCGAGGCGAAACAGGGGGCGAAAGGTCGCCAAAATCGAGGTCGCCGCAGGCACCCTTTTGAGCCATCGGGTAGGCGACGGGTTGGGAAAGCCTGAAAATCAAGGGATTTGTCCTTCCCGCGTGCATCGCTGCTCCCGCTCGTTGACTTCTTATTCACAGCACTCCTAAGATGACCCCGCCTGATGGAGCAGCAGAGTTGTCCTTCTGCTTTGGGGTGCCCGCATGTTGAGCTATGTCCGTGGGACGAAGAGCGTGCTTCGTGAGCAGACGGTTGACGAAGCTCTGAAGGAAGCCGCCTCTCGATGGGCGAATCATGCGGCACTGGTGGTGCTCCAGCACGGGAAACGGCTCACATTCTCCGAACTGGACGCGGAGGTAGGACGCGTTGCGGCAGGAATAGCAGCGCTGGGTTTGCGGGCAGAAGATCGGGTCGGCGTGTGGGCTACTAGCTGCGCGGAATGGATTCTAGTGCAGCTTGGGTGTGCGCGAGCGGGCGTGAT
>JBAUYE010000044.1:0-35125 GCA_049584615.1 Candidatus Sulfotelmatobacter sp. | reverse complement strand
CTACCGGCTTGGCAGAGGGCTGAGCAGCCTCGGCATTGGCGCTCGGCGGAACGACCGCGGTCGACTCGTGCGAGCTGACGAGCTGCCCCCATGCCGGACTCACCATCGCCAACATCAGGGCCCCGACGTTGAACTTTGCTTTCATCATCGCTCTCCTGAAATCGGAGGAGGAAAAAAATACCCTCCTCCGAGCTATTGCAACAATCCGGGTTACTGCGTTGTCACGCCTGTTAGGCCGTGCATTTCGTTCGACTCGCCGCCATGGCAGTTGCGGCAGAACTGCGCTACCGCGTTGCCACCGGCAAGAGGAGTGTACTGGCCATTAATGAAGAACATGGTCGAGTAGTTGTTGCCGGCGATTGAGGCCACGGTCATGCTGTGCTGATTGTGGCAGGTGGTGCAGGTAACCGCGTTCACCGTCGTCCCACCGAAGGAAGCCAGTGGATTCCCTGTGCTATTCCAGAAGGAAGATGGATTGTTGGCCATGAAGATTTTCTGATTCGGACCGGGCGTGATCGGGGTGAGGCTATTGCCGCCACCGGTGCAATCCCAGTTGTAGCCGACTTCAGGCGTCGCCGCCGCGTTGCAGCTTACGTTAGCGCTGCCTCCCACCGGGTGATCGTTGCTATACGCCCAGCCGCCCGTCGGGGCCTGCGCTCCGAGCAGGGTTGGAGCAGTTCCGCCCACGATGGGCAACGTCTCAACCGTCTGTCCCTTCATCATGCCGACTTTGGCCAAAACGCCGTCATGGCAGCTCAGGCAGAACAGGATGACGGTGTTGGCGTCATGCGCGCTGGTGATGGTGCCAGCTGCGGGCAGGGTTACGGGATAGGACGTCTTGCTGCCGTCACCGCTGAAGCTGGTGCTATAGCCGAACAACGGAGTTAAGTTCTGGCCCCACAGAGCAAACATACCGTTCTGGGGATCGGTGGTGGTTCCAAGCCCGTTTCCGAGGGAACCACTGTGCGGAGCGTGGCACATAACGCAGCCACGTCCGTACCCATTGTGCGCCCCGAGGACGTCGCCTTGCGCCATCGCTACTCCGATGGAAGCGACCACCACGAGGATTACTAATGCTAGTTTCTTCATTTTGAAGCCTCCTAATTAGGGTGCTACTTAAAACTGCTTGTATACGCATACTGAACGTGCAATCGCCAAGCCAGGGGCGCATCCGCCGTAAGTCTAAGATTAAAAGTGTGTTAGTTACTTAGGTGTGCGCGGAAAACGGGATGGTCTGGGGGAAAAGCACCCTCTGGGTGGGGCTAAAGACCCAGTTTGGAACACTTTGCGCGGTTGTTCAGATTTTCCCTTTGCCGCGCCCTGAAGCACTGAAGGTGTTTGCGCCAGGGTGGGGGGCGTTGGAGGGGACGCGGGCATCCGCCTGCGAGACCAGGCCGTGCGAGACCAGGCCGTGAAGTGCGCCTGACTCAGGAAACCGGGGCAAACGTCGTACGCTCCGCCCCGCCAGGCAGCGGGCTGATGCGTTGCCTAATCTTTCTTCGCCGCTGCAGCCGGCGCTGCTTGCGCCTGCTGAGCTGCCGGCGGCTTTTGCCCGGATGTGCTGGCGGGCTTCTGGGCCGGCTCGCTTTCGCGCTTCTTCTTCTCGGCTGCGAACTCCGCATCGGTTACGTAACGGAAGACTTGTACGCGTCCGGGAAACGTTTCAGAAACAATGACGCGGTTGAACTTGTCAATGGTGATGCCCCACGGCCCCATGAACTGGCCGGGGAAGTATCCCTGCCCGCCGAAGTAGATGAGCAGGCGACCGCTCTGATTGAAGACCTTGACCTGCCCCTTGCCGGCGTCCACGACCCAGATGTGGCCGTCACCGTCAATGGCGATGCTCTTAGGCCGTTCAAACTCCGCGGGAGAGTCGCCATTCTTGCCGAACATGCTGATGAACTTGCCGTCGGCGTCGAAGATCTCGATACGGTCGTTAAAAGCATCGGTGACGTAGACGTTTCCGTCAGAATCCACGGCAACGGCTTCCGGCAGAGAGAACGTACCTGGATCGGTCTGCTCGTGCTTGTGGCTGGGCTTGCCGATCTGGCGCAGATACTTGAAGGTGTCGGCATCGAAGACGTCGATTACGTCGTTGCCGGTATCGGCCACATAAAGAAAACGATTTTCATTGTCGAGGGCAATGCCACCGGGGCGAACCAGCATGTCCGCGCCGAACTGGCCTTCCTGCTCGTGCTTGGTGTTGAACACCAGCACGCGGCGCATTTTGGCGTCGCTCACAAACAAGCGGTCGCTGTCGTCCATGGCCAAGCCCACGATCAGCCCGAAATTCGCCTGTTTGCCGTTGCCGATGAGTTCCACATGGTCTTTGTTCTCAGGATCAAAAATGAATATCGCGCCCACTCCCTGGTCCCCGGCGTAGATTTTTCCTTTTGAATCCACTGCCACGCCGTACGTACGGATGAGCTGGAATGGAAGCTTGTAAATCTTTATGTCGTCGGTCTGTTGTTGACCGGCCATGCGGTCCATCCAGGTCTGCTTTTTTTTCTTCTTGTCAAACAGGCTGGGATCGATCTTCTCGCCGGTGAACAAATCCAGGAACTTAATGCGGGCAATCTCGGGAGGCCCCGGCCACACAATCTTGCTGATATCAAAATATTCCTTAATGCGCTTGTCGCCCGGCTTGGTGGTGTCAGCCGCGGCCTTCTTCTGAGCGGCACACAGAGACGATACAAGCACCAGTGCCGCCAAGATGGCGAGACGTGCCCCATAACGCGCGGTGAGCCCGCTTGAAAAATGTCGTAACATCACTGCCCTCCAATTCGAACATCTGAAAGGTCCAGCCCGTTGATATGGCAACCCTTGCAGAAGTCCATGTTGTTTTTCTGGTCTTTCACCAACATCCCTTGTTCCTTGCCCGAGTGTGGCTGGTGGCAAGTCAGACAATTCATCGGAATCAGGGTCTTGGTTTTCCTGTTGATCACGTCGGCGACAGGGTGCTGCTCAGTCGGGTGGCCACGATCATACTTCAGCGGCAGGAGCTTAACCTTACTGAAATAGTTCTCGGGCAACCGCACTTTGCCGTCGAAGATCGTGACCAAATGCTCATTGTCCAGCTTCTTGGGCTCCGCATCCGGTCCGTGACACTCCAGGCAAAGCGTGTTCACTGTCGCGGCACGTTGCAAGTGTTGATTTTCTCCGCCGTGCGGCTCGTGGCAGGTGGCACAACCTTGTTCGAAAGCCGGTTGATGCAGATGCGCCTTCTTCCCCTGCTCTGCCTGATTCGTATGGCAGCCCAGGCAGATATCGACCGGATTGCTCTTGGGAAGTCCCGGATAGGAGCTGGCATGCGGGCTGTGGCAGTCGGTGCAGTCGCCCGCCGCACCCGGATGCGGGACCTTCGCCTTATCGATCTGCTCGGCCTTGTCGGAGTGGCAGGTAACGCACAACTCCTTAGGGCTCGCTGCAGTCAGAACAACTTTGCCATCCTTAGCCGGCGCGTGGCAGATATCGCACTGCTTCGACGCGAAAGGATCGTGCAGAAAAGCCTGCAGCAGCTGAGGAGACTTCGATTGGTGGGGATCGTGGCAGGTCAGGCAGTCAGCTGTGGCGAAGGGCTGTCCGTGGTGCGCCTTCACCAGACTAGCGTCCTTCGCATCGTGACAATCCAGGCACAGCGCGGGAGCATCCTTGGTCAGGTGAAAATCGAATTCGCGCTTGCCGCGATCGCCCGTCTTGTGAGTGGTATGGCAGGTGTCGCAGCCCATGTCTAGAGCCGCGTGGCGACTGCCGCTCTCCGGAACATTCGTTCCCTGCGTGTGGCAGGCCAGACAGAGATTGTCCTTCTTGTCGCCCGAAGTCAGCTTCAACAATTGATTCTTGTTGTCGGAAGTATGCGGATCGTGGCACGTCAGGCAGTCGCGAACCGCCGGGGGGTGCACTTTCCCCTTGATCTGCGTGGAATCTTTATCGGTGTGGCAGGTCAGGCACAACTTGTAAGGAGTAGCGGTGATCAACTTTACGTAAGTGTTATCTCTATTGACCCGGATTTCATGGCAGCTTAAGCAGCCCATCGCTATGGCGGAATGGACGGACTTGCCCTTGGTTTTGTTTTCATGACAGGTGATGCAGGTGGAGGGATCGGCCTTCGGATCGAGTGGAACCGGATGCTTCGCAGCGGAGGCGGGACCAGCAAATATGGCGAGCGCGAGAAAACACCCGAGCGTGCCTAGCCAGTGAGTCGTTCTCGGATTCCATTGCAATGATTTCAGTGTCACGCCCTCCACTCCCTCCTCGACTGCATGTGCACGCATCTCGCCTTAGCTCTCCGGCCCGGCGGATCTCTGAACATCTTCTCTAATCCATTGCAACAAAATCAGTTGGGAACTGGGTTCGCCTCTTTGAGAGTTCGCAATGGCCGAAACTTTCATCACCTTGGGGATTCTCCCACAGTGGAATGGTCAAAATGACTCATGGAACTACGCGCCCGGGACAGACGAACCGAAGCCGCACCAGCGGCTTTAGTCTGCGCCAAATTCCCGCAGAACTCCAATCCATTGTGTGATATGGCTCACAATGCGCTTTGCGGATCAATCCGATTCCCCTTACGACTTGGAATTTCAACAACTTCGCCGAACCTCCAACAATGGCGCGAAACGTGCTTTCTTCAGTGCGGGAAGAGGAAAGTTATGGCCGCAACCGTTGATTCGGTACCTCGCAAAATCTGGCAAACCCTCGCTGCGATTAAAACCGGCGTCATTCTGCTGATCCTCGTCGTGATCCTCTCGGCGGCTGGGACTGTGATTCTCCAGCGTCCCGCGACGGATGTCGATGAGATGCAGCGGGCCTATTCGCCACAAGTGCTGCGCCTGCTTGATGGGCTCGGACTGACCGACGTTTTCCATGCGTGGTGGTTCGTATTACTGCTGTGCCTGGTGAGCCTCAGCATCATTGCGGCCTCGATCCAGCGCTTTCCCAACGCGTGGAGGTATTTCTCACGTCCCTATAAGAGTCCTGACGAGACATTCCGCAAAGCGCTGCCCGGCCATGTGCTGATTCCGATTGAAGATGAAGAGGCGGCCTTGAGCACTGCGGAGCGGATGTTCCAAAAGGCAGGATTCAGGCCGGAGCGAATTGTACGCGAGAACAGCTTCTCTCTCTTCGGAGAGCGCAGCCGACTCTCTGAAATGGCAGTTTATATCGTGCACGCCAGCCTGCTTCTGATTTTTCTCGGAGGCATCGTCGATGCGCTATACGGCTGGCGCGCCTTCGTCACCCTCACCCGAGGGCAACAGTCGAGCCAGGTGGAGCCGCAAAACGGCGTCAAACGCAGCCTGCCCTTTGCCGTCCGCTGTGATGGCGCTGGTCAGGAAAACTATGCCGACGGCACTCCGAAACGGTGGTGGTCCGATCTGGCGGTTCTGAAGGATGGGCACGTAATCCTGCGGAAGCAGATCGTGGTCAATGATCCGCTGGTCTATGGCGGCATACGGTTCTATCAGGCGAGTTACGGCATGACGGGAAAGCTGGACAAATTAGTGCTCACCGCCACTCCGCGAGACGGTCGAGATCCCCAGGACATCACGATTAGTCTGGATGAAACTCTTCCGCTCGATGCCGACACAACGGTTCGTCTCGCCGAGTTCATCCCCGACTACGTGGTTGGCGATGGTCAGGTTTACACCCGCTCCAATGAACTGCAGAATCCAGCGGCTCATCTGCTGGTGGAATCAAGAAAATCAGGTCAGGCGGTAAACGTCTGGCTGCCACCGATCCCAGGCCACGAGCAGAACGCATCGTCGCCATATGCATTCGAAGGCAAAGACGTGCAGATGGCCTACTTCACCGGCCTGGAAGTTTCGCACGAACCCGGCCAATGGGGGGTTTGGGCGGGCGTGGTCGTCATGGGCTTTGGCCTGGCCTTCGTCTTCTATTTCGTCCACATGCGGGTGTGGGCCGTGCCGGTACGCGATGCGAGGGGCCGTCTGATGCTTTGGGTCGGCGGAACCGCCAACAAGAATAAAGATGCGTTTGAGCAGCGCTTTCGCGAACTGGTCGAACAAATCGAATCGGAACTCAAAATCTCAGCGAAGACGGGCGCCGAGGCGCCTGTTCCAGCGCTCGCCGGAAAGTAATCCGGCACGGAGGATGCGTCCATGGCACGAATTGCAACCGTCGAACGGCAACCAGCAGCCACAGGCAGCACGCTGGTAGTAATGGTGGGGTTGGGTATTGCCTTCCTGCTATTCATGGCTTTTCTGAACGTAGTCAAGAGCGGCAACCTGCTCAACGATTCCAACTTGCTGTACGCTGCCCTCATTTTCTACGCAGGCGCGGGAACGCTCTATCTTGGATTCGGGATCACCGGCACTCCTTCTTACATCCGCTTCGCCTCGCTCGCCACATGGGCGGGATTGCTGGCCAACACAGGTGCAGTAGCACGCCGCTGGTATGAGGCTGGCCATCCGCCTTTCGCCAGCATCTACGAAATGCTCCTCATGTTCGTATGGACCCTGGCCGTACTGACGCTGGTTGCCGAGAAACAATTCGGAGTAAAGGTGATCGGCACAGTAACCATGCCGGTCGCGATCGTGGGCGTCGTGCTTATGCAGTTGCTGCGCACTGAGGTTCGTCCTCTGGTTCCGGCGTTGCAATCGACCTGGCTGCACGTCCACGTCACACTGGCCATGCTGGCCTACGCGGCGTGCGCGCTCAGTTTCGCCCTAGCCCTGATGTTCTTGATCCAGGACAAGATGAAAACTGAAACCTTTCTGGCGGCGACCAGCTTGTTTACCGTGGCTACGTATGTGAATGTCCTCACGCGGTTTGAACAATGGGGAGGGCTTAGCGTTGTCGCTTGGAACCCTGAAGAGAAGTCAGAAGTCTTCATATCCCGAGGCGTACGCCTTTTCGTTGTGATCCCTGACCTCGGCTGGTTGCTCCTTCTGGTGTTGGCAGCAGTAGCGGCACCGCTGGTTCTTTACCTGATCTGGCGCAAGACTCACAATGAGGGGCTGCTCGACATGGCCAATCGAGCGGTGTTCCTGAGCATTCTGTTGCAGGTACTGGCGGTCATCTTCTTTGTACTGCGGGCGCGCGACGGCCGTTACGCTTCTCTCGATGCCGACGGTCTGTTCCCCACCAGCTTGGCAGCCAGCCCGTTCATTCTCTCCGGCTTGGTGGGCGCTATCTTTGTATCGCTGTTGTACCTGTTACTGCTCTGGAGGCGTGAAGAGCTAGAGCGCATGTTGCCCAGCGCAGACCAACTGGACCGCATTACCTACAAGACCATCGCGATCGCATTTCCCTTACTCACCCTGATGATCGCGGCGGGCGCCTACTGGGCTAATCGCACCTGGGGCTCTTATTGGAGCTGGGACCCGAAAGAGACCTGGGCTGCGATTACCTGGTTGGTATACGCAGGCTATCTGCACATGCGCATCACTCGTGGATGGCGCGGACGCCGCGCGGCTTACTTCGCCATCTTGGGCTTTGCCGTAGTGATGTTCACTTTCTTCGGTGTGACGTACCTGCTTCCAGGAATGCACGCTTATGCCTAGCCGCAATCAGTTCGCGGCGAAGGCAATTGAGCCGGTGGCGGCGTCAGCCTTCACCACTCTGGACGAGGACTTCCGATTGAGTTCTGTACGCGTCAATTGGCAGCTCAAAGCAATCTTGCCGGTAGGATTGGTCCTGCTGGCAGGGCTGCTGCTCTTCACTCTGGCCACAGTCTCGTTGCGCGACCCTGACCGCCATGCCGTACTGATCGTCGCGGGAGCAGGAGCGGTTGCCATCTGTGCCGTGTCAATGTTCGTACTTGCTTATTTGATTCAGCGCCCCATGGTCGAATTACAGGAAAAAATGCAGCAAGTTAGCGAAGGCAGCCTGGACGTTTCCGTTACCTTCTCCCAGCGCAATGATGAAATCGGCGACCTCGGCCGCAACTTTAATCACATGATGCAGCAGTTGCGCGAAAGCCGGGAAGAAATCGAACGCCTGCATCGCACACAGATGTCTCGCGCCGAGCACCTGGCAACGCTCGGCGAGTTAGCCACAGGCTTAGCTCACGAAATTCGCAACCCCCTGGCCGGAATCGCCGGAGTCATCGAAATCGTCGGCCGCGATCTACCCGCAACCAGTCCCGCACGCGCTGTCGTGAAAGATGTTCGGCTGGAGATCACGCGCATCAGTCGCACCTTAACCGACCTTTTGGAAACGGCACGGCCCCGCCGTCCCGAGATTCGCCGCAGCAACCTCAACACCACGGTGGAGCATGCCGTGATGCTGGCTCGCCAGCAGGTACTCTCCCGGCCCATCAAGATCGAACTGCAGAAAGCACCGCACCTGCCTGAGGTGGAGCATGATAGCGATCAAATCCACCAGGTGCTTCTGAACCTGCTGTTAAACGCGGTGCAGGCCATGGACGGTCCCGGGAAGGTCTGCGTCGAGATCGATACGCAAGATGGTTATGCCAGTGTGGTGGTCAGCGACACCGGACGCGGCATCTCTCCTCAGAACCTGCCTAACATCTTCCGGCCTTTCTACACGACCAAGGGCGATGGCACCGGCCTCGGTCTTTCTCTCGCTCACCGTATCGTGGAAGATCATCATGGCCGCATCGAAGTATGCAGTGTCGTAGGAAACGGCAGCAAATTCACTGTATTGCTGCCCTTTCACATGCCCACCGCTCACATCGCTGCTTCGTAGCGCTGCTGTCTGTTCCCGGGCTAGCTGCCAAAGCACCCCACAGCCCATTCGTAGTAAATTAATCACCGATGCCTGCTGAGAAAATCATGATCGTGGACGACGAGCGTCTGGTGCGCTGGTCGCTCCGCCAGAAGTGCGAAGAGTGGGGCTACCACGTCATCGAGGCCGATGCCGGCGTGCCCGGCCTTAAGCTCGCCGAAAAAGAATCCCCCGATCTCGTCCTGCTCGACGTGCGCATGCCCGACATCACCGGCATCGAAGTCCTCGATCAACTCAAGAAGAACGGCGACGCCCGCGCCGTCATCATGATCACGGCCGATCCGCAGCTTGACGATGTTAAAGCCGCACTCAAGCTAGGGGCGTACGACTTTGTGGGTAAGCCGGTCGATTTCGACGAGCTTCACGTCACCATCAAGAACGCACTCGAAGCCACCAGCCTGCGCACCGAGGTCCAGACCCTGCGCAGCGAAGTGCGCGGCGGAGCGGGTTATGACAGCGTGGTAAGCGTCTCCTCAAAGATGACCGAGCTCATGAACTTCGTCCGCAAGGTTGCGTCCAGCGAAGCCACCACGATCCTGATTCAAGGCGAGAGCGGAACCGGCAAAGACCTCATCGCAAAAGCCATTCACTACGAAAGCTCACGCCAGCAAAAACCTTTCGTGGCGATCAATTGTTCGGCGATCCCTGAAACATTGATGGAAGCCGAGCTCTTCGGCCACGAAAAAGGTGCGTTCACCGATGCCAAGCAGATGAAAAAAGGTCTCTTCGAGGCAGCTGACGGCGGAACGCTGTTTCTCGACGAGATCGGCGAACTCTCTCCTCTTCTACAAGCCAAACTTCTGCGCGTCCTCGAAGATCAGGTCATCCGGCGCGTCGGTGGCGTCAAGGACATGCAGGTGGATGTCCGCGTAATCGCCGCTTCCAACCGCGATCTCGAAAAGGCGGTGCGCGAAGGTGAGTTTCGGCAGGACCTTTATTACCGGTTAGCCATTATTGCAATCTTTATCCCGCCGCTACGGGACAGAAAAGAAGACATCATGCCGTTGGTGGACTTCTTCATCGATCGCTACAATCGGAGATTCAAGAAGTCGATTCGTGGCATTACCGACGAAACCCGCCGCCTTATTCTCAGTCATAACTGGCCAGGCAACGTGCGCGAGCTGAAGAACACCATCGAGCGTGGCATGATCCTGGAAGAGGAACCACTCCTGCGGCCTCTGTATCTGCCGTTCTCTGTGGGCGAGTCCGGCGGCCGTACTGTCTTCGAGCGAACCTCACCAGCCGACGGCGGACAGACATTGCCCAACGGCCGCACCTTGCCGCGCCTTTATATCCCGGAAGGCGGGACATCTCTGGAAGAGGTAGAGCACGCCATGGTCGAGCTGGCCATGCGCCAGGCCAACAACAATCAGACCCACGCCGCCAAACTTCTCGACATCAGCCGCGACGCCCTTCGCTACAAGCTAAAGAAATTCGGCTTGATTCGCGGAGATGAAGAAGGCGCGCAGGCCAGCGTGGCCGAAGATCAGTAAGCGCTGCTATATGAAAAACAGGGCGAGTGCCAAGCACTCGCCCTGTAACGTTTGCGTCTAACTAATTTAGAAGAATCCCAACGGCTTCGGGCTATAGCTCACCAACAGGTTCTTGGTCTGTTGATAGTGTCCGAGAGCGAGTTTGTGTGTTTCGCGGCCAAAGCCAGACTGTTTGTAGCCACCAAACGCCGCACCCGCTGGATACAGGTGATAGCAGTTGGTCCAAACGCGTCCCGCCTTGATCTCCCGGCCCACGCGATAGGCATTCGTACCGTTGCGCGACCATACGCCCGCGCCCAGTCCGTAGACGGTATCGTTGCCGATGGCGATGGCCTCGTCCAGAGTCTTGAACTTCGTCACCGAAAGCACGGGGCCGAAGATTTCTTCCTGGAAGATGCGCATCTTATTATGGCCGACGAATACCGTCGGCTTCACGTAATAACCATTCTCCAGGTCGTCGCCCAGATGAGCCTGCACTCCGCCGGTGACGCACTTGGCGCCTTCTTCTTTTCCGATCTTGATGTATTCGAGGATCTTTTCCATCTGGTCGCGCGATGCCTGCGCTCCCATTTGGGTCGTGGGATCGAGTGGGTTGCCTACCTTGATCTTGGCCACACGCTCGACCGCGCGCTCCAGGAACTTGTCGAAGATCGATTCCTGAATGAGGGCGCGAGAAGGACAAGTGCAGACCTCGCCCTTGTTAAAAGCAAACAGGGCAAAGCCTTCGAGAGCCTTATCGAAGAATTCATCATCTTCGTCCATCACATCGGCGAAGAAGATGTTCGGTGACTTTCCGCCCAGCTCCAGCGTCTGTGGAATGATGGGCTCCGAGGCGTACTGCATAATCAGCCGGCCGGTTGTGGTTTCGCCGGTAAAGCCGATCTTCGCAATGCGCGGGTTCGCCGCCAAAGCTTTGCCGATCTCGCCGCCTGGTCCGGTAACCACGTTGACCACGCCTGCGGGAATCAGATCCGCAATCAGTTCCATCAGCACCAAAGCGCTGAGCGGAGTGTTGGACGCCGGTTTGAGGATCACGCAGTTTCCCGCGCCCAGAGCCGGAGCCAGCTTCCACGCCGCCATCAGCAGCGGGAAGTTCCAGGGAATGATCTGTCCCACCACCCCCAGCGGCTCTTTGAAGTGATAAGCAATCGTGTCGTGGTCGATTTCACTTACCGTACCTTCTTCAGAGCGGACGCAGCTGGCAAAATAACGGAAGTGGTCGATGGCCAGGGGAACATCAGCGGCGCGGGTTTCGCGAATCGGTTTGCCGTTGTCGAGAGTTTCAGCCAGGGCCAGAAGCTCCAGATTCTCTTCCATCTTGTCGGCGATCTTCAACAGGATGTTGGCGCGATCCGTGGGCGAGGTACGAGCCCAGAGATCTTTGACTGCATGTGCGGCATCGAGTGCCTTTTCGACGTCTTCAGCCGACGAACGGGCGATCTCAACGATCGGCTCACCGTTGATCGGGCTGTAATCTGTAAAGTATTTGCCTTTCAACGGCGCAGCCCACCTGCCACCGATGAAGTTTTCATATCTGGTTTTGACGCCGCCCTTGCGAAGCCTCCCGAGTGCTTCCTGAACGGAAGTTTGTTTCACGAGATCTGAAACTGCCATGATGATTCCTCCTCTTCTCCAGAACTTGAAATATGAAGATTCCTCGAACGCTGCGAAGATATCTCTCGGCATGACTTAATTCTGTGAGTGCCGTCACGTCCCTCAGTGACCTAACAATCCACCCGACAAAAAAGGGCGGACAGCGTTGCTCGCATCGTTCAACGAGCACCGCAATCCGCCTTGCTCAGTTTCTCCGACGCAAAAAAGAGACCTAAGAGTTTACGCGACAGCGTAAGTCTCAGATGTCTTGGTCCGAGTAGATTTCTTCGAACGGGACTCGCCAGCTATATCGAGAACGATCCGCCCATTGACCTTCCCCTTCTTGAGACGGTCAAAGATGTCGTTGATCGACGCCAGTGGTTGCTCCTCGATGGTCGCCTTCACCTTGCCTTCGGCGGCAAACTGCAGAGCTTCCTCGAGGTCCTTGCGCGTGCCCACAATCGATCCCCGCACGGTTTGGCCATTCAGCACCAGATCGAAAATGGAGACTGGGAATTCGCCCGGAGGCAGGCCGTTCAGAACGCAAGTCCCGCCGCGGCGGAGCGTTCCGAGCGCCTGTTTGAATGCCGGGAGAGACACAGCTGTCACCAATGCACCGTGAACGCCTCCGGTTTGCTTCTGGATCGCCTGCACCACATCTTCTTCCTTCGCATCCACAGTTACTTCTGCGCCGAGCTTGCGGGCCAACTGCAGCTTCTCGGGTCCGATGTCAATGGCGGCTACATGCAGGCCCATGGCCTTCGCATATTGGATCGCGACGTGTCCAAGTCCGCCCACTCCAGAAATCACAACCCACTCGCCGGGGCGTGCTTGCGTTTGCTTCAAACCCTTGTAGGTGGTGACTCCGGCGCAGAGAATCGGCGCGGCATCAATGAATGACAGTTTGTCAGGAATCCGGCCCAGGTAATCTGCCTGACCCAAAGCAAACTCAGCGAACGAGCCGTTGACCGTATAGCCCGACATCTGCTGCTCTGGACACAGCGTTTCCCAGCCGGTAAGACAGAATTCACAGTGGCCGCACGTACTGTGCAGCCATGCGATCCCGACGCGGTCGCCTTCCTTCAGATGGGTCACGCCCGGTCCCAGCTTGGCGACGTACCCCGCGCCTTCGTGCCCAGGGATAAAGGGCAGAGTCGGCTTGATCGGCCAATCGCCATCCGCTGCGTGCACGTCGGTATGGCAAACTCCGCTAGCTACCACCTCGACCAGTGCCTCTCCCGGCCCTGGATCTGGAATTGGAACTTCTCGAATCTTCAATGGCTCGCCGAATTTCTCGACAAAAGCCGCCTTCATTGTTTTTGCCATGTTGTGTCTCCTTCGAAACCACGGTTTAATGAATTGCTTACAGTCCTGCTAACTCCGAATCACTTTGCAACGAAGTGGCACCCGCTGTATGTGATACGGCGCACAGGTCTGTGTGCGCCGGCGCCTAACCCTTGGCGTGCTGCTTGGCTCGGTGGATATATTCCAGGACTTCCTGTTTCTGCGGATAATCCGGGTTCCGCCGCAACAGTTCCTCCCAAGCCTGAACCGCTCCCTTTGGATCCAGTTTGCCTTGCCACCGAACCACACCCAGGTTGAACAGAGTTCCCGGATGATCAGGCCGATACTTCAAAGCCTTCTGAAATTCGGCGATGGCTTCATCGGCATCTCCCGTGTACCAGAGCGACGTACCGAGATCGGTTAAGACATCTGCGTTCTCGGGCTGCCTCTTCAGGGCAAGTTTGTAGTACTTGACGGCGTCTGAATATTGCCGTCCGTCGTAGTAAAGATTCGCTACTTGCACAATCGTGTTGAAATCATCCGGGCTGGTCTTCAGGGTCGCGAGTAAGGGTGCGACTGCCTGGTCCACCATCGCTTTCTGCTGTTCGGGAGTCACCTGCGCTTGGGTTGACTGACCCTGAGGTACGCCGCCGTCGGCCGCAGCAGCAGACGCTTGTGCCGTCTCCGCTACCGGCGAAGCAGAACCGCGAAACAGGTAGCCGAGCGCGACTCCCAGCACGAGGCAGAAGACCGCCAGCAGGTACGCTTGAATATCAGTCCAGGCCTTGGGATGGGATGAGTCTTTTTCTATATTGTCCACGGTCTTCGCTGCTCCTTAGTAGGATCTGGTGCCGGCAAGCGCCGGTTCAGGCGTTTGCAGGTGGAACAGCCGCTGCACCGCAGTGGTCATCTGTTCCTGTTCCACCTTTTCTGGAAGTTCCTTGAGTTCACGGGCCAGGGACCCTGCAATCCTCTTCGTCATTTTGGACATGACTGCGTTTAACATTTCGTCCTGGTCCTTGGAAAAAGGCCCGTTCTCCTGTCGGAAGGAATCCAGTTCTTGCCGCAAATCTCGTCTAGCCGCTGGCGCAGTGCAACGATGGTCGGCACCACGCGCTCCGCCATCAGCTTGCGGCGGAAGCCCTGCGCCTCGGCCTCCAGAATCTTTTGTGCATCGGCGGCGGCAGCTTCGCGCTCGCCCGCATTGTGGTCGACCACGTTTTCGAGGTCGTCAAGGTTATAGAGGAAAACGCCCTTCACTTCGCGGACTGCAGAATCAATGTCGCGAGGCAACGCGATATCCACGATCACCAGCGGTCGATCGCTACGCTCACGAACCAGGATCTCGGCTTCCTCGCGGCTCAGAATCGTGTGCGGACAGGAAGTCGAGCTGATGATAATGTCGGCCTCTGCCATGTGTTGCCAGCGCTCTTCAAACGGGATCGCAGTTCCACCCAGCTTCGCAGCCAGCTCAGCGGCATTCTCAAGCGTGCGGTTGATCACTTTGACAGAACTGGCCCCGTGGTTGAGCAAGCCACGCGCTGAAAGTTCGCTCATCTTGCCCGCGCCTAACAGAAGTACCTTCTTGTTTTCAAGCGTTCCAAAAATCTGTCGCGTGAGTTCCACGGCGGCATACGGAATCGAAACCGCCGCGTTGCCAATCGCCGTTTCACTGCGCACGCGCTTCGATACGGTGAGCGCCTTCTGCATCACAGCATCGAGAAACCGTCCGGTCACCCCAACTTTTTGCGCCTGCTGCCAAGCCTGCTTCACCTGCGAGATCACCTGGGGCTCACCCACCACCATGGAATCAAGGCTGGAAGCGACCCGGAAAATGTGGAGGAGGGCGGCTTCATCCAGCAAGCGGTAGAAGTGCTTCCATTCGCACAACTTCAGCCCATACTCGGAGCCAAGAAACCGCATCACTGAGTTGGCAGCCAGGGTCACGTCGTTTACCCAGAGGAAGAACTCCGTGCGGTTACAGGTGGCCAGCACAATGACTTCTTCGATGCCCTCCGCCCTCGACAGCTGCACCAGGGCCTGGTAACGCCGGTCTTCGCTGATCCAGAAACGCTCGCGCACCCCGACGGGGGCCGTGCGGTAGTTCAAGCCAACGACCATCAAAGTGGGTTCCAATGCTTTATCTCCCGTCCACTCCTTATTAAGGGCATCTGGTTCGCCAAAGCGCTGCCCAGTGGAATAAGTATGATCACATGTAGTTTCAACGAGTTACGGGAACAGTATCAACGGAGCAGAGGATGCAAGAGACTAGGTTGCGGGATATCACGCTTTGCCGGGAGGGTTTTCGCACGCTTGAAGAGTTCTTTCGGATGAGCGGACACTGGCTCCTTAGCGCGAAACTTCGGTAGTGTCCTAGTGTTAGGACACTGCCGAGCAACGCACTATTACGACACTACCCGAAACTTGCGCCCGCGTAATCTCGTTCAAACCTTTTGCCTTTGGTTGGTAGACGCAAAATGGTTCTTCGTCGAGATAATTTCCAGTGGTAGCAAAAGCCCGGGCGCGACAGCCCATGCAAACGTTGCGGAACTCGCAGCAACCGCACTTCCCTTTCAGATTGTTTACGTCGCGCAGTTGATTGAATACAACCGAGTTTTCCCAAATCTCAGCGAACGACTGCTTTTTCAGATCCCCGGCCAGAGCCGGTAAGTATCCACAGGGATAGACCTCACCTTGATTCGAGATGAAACAGACGGCGGTTCCGGCCAGGCATCCCTTGGTCATGGCGTTCATGTCGGAAGGATGAGTTCCAGGGTGTCCTACTGCCTTGCCGATACCATGAGGTCTCAGTTCGATGCCGGTTGAGCCGGGCATCGTGATGTCTGTGGGACCGATATTTGGCGAATCTGGCGCAGTTTCAATGACTGGCTCTGCAGCCTGGGCGGCTGCTGCCGCGGAACGATGCTCCGCCGCGCGCCGTTGGCGAACCACGCGGAAGTAGTGGGGAGCACAGGTCGCTTTCAGCTCGATGCCACCTTCCAGGGAGCGATCGTAGAACCAGTTCAGCATCCGCTCGTACTCTTCCGGGGGCACCATCTGCTCAGCAGCGATATCCACACCGCAACCCACCGGCACCAGCAAGAATGTGTGCAGTGCATCCGCTCCGATCGACTTCGCCAGTTCAAGCACCTGGGGAAGCTGATCGGCATTGTGGCGTGCGATCGTCGTGTTGATCTGCACTGACATTCCCAAATCTTTGAGATTGCGGAAACCGGTAATGGCGGCGTCGAACGCTCCGGGAATGCCACGGAACGTATCGTGAGTGAGCGCATCGGAACCATCGAGACTGATGGCAACGCGCTTTACACCGCTGTCGACGATCTTCTGCGCGACTTGCCTCGTTACGAGAGTGCCATTCGTAGCCAGCGCTACGCGCAGGCCCTTGTCCGTGCCATAACGCGCTAACTGGAAAATATCTGAACGGAATAGCGGTTCTCCACCGCTGAGCACCAAGATCGGAGACGAGACTTCGGCAATCTGGTCGATAATATCGCGGGCGGCCTGGGTGGAAAGGTCGTTGGGAGAGCTCAGTTCCGTAGCACTGGCCCGGCAATGGATGCAGCGGAGATTACATCCTTTCGTCAATTCCCAGAAGATCAGGCGGGGTTTGTTCTGCGTTCCATGAGTTGAATGATGCTGGTCGCTGTTTGCTGTAGTCATGTGCTGGTCCCTCCCACTTTGGCCGCTGTCGCCCACCCACGCGGCAACGATAAAAGAGAAAGAATTTCCAGGCGGTGACTCTCATCACCCGGATTTGTGATCCCGGTCACAAGACCCAAGACTTGTTGAGGCAATTGTTGGAGGGATCACCCTTCGTAAGCGCTAGTTGGAGTTTGCGATGTCGCGCAGCGCTTCCGTGTTGCGAATCACCAGCGTAGAACCTTTCGACTGCACGATCTCTCGCTTCTTCAGCTCAGCAAACAGCCGGGTAACAGTCTCTCGCGAGGTTCCGATCATCTGCGCAATTTCTTCATGAGTAAGTCGAATCTTCAACCGGGGCTCGGGTTTAGCGGCTTCTCCGTTCTTAGCACTCCATTCCAGAAGCAACGCCGCCAGCTTCTCGGCGGCGGAATGGGACAGTCCCAGCGACCGCACTTCCTTACAAGCATTGTGATACTTTTCACTTAACTGCTCTGCTACTTTGAAGCAGACCTCCACGTCTTCCTTCAGAAACCTGAGAAAGTCCTCGCGCTTGACGAAATTGACCTGGCAGGGATCGATCGTCTCCGCAGTCACTTCGTAAGGTTTGCCAGAGATGGTGGCACTCAACCCCAACACTTCCCCAGGTTCGGCCAGCTTTACAATCATCGTTCTACCGCCAGGAGAGTTAATGGAGAGCTTTACGCTGCCTTTGCAGAGCACAAAGATGCCCCGTGGCAGCTGCCCTTCTACGAACAGCACTGCTCCCGAGGGATACGCGGTGGCGAACTTGATGTCTTCGAAGTTTTGAAGCGCGGTAGCCGGCAGATTGCAAAAGATACGATCCGCACGAAGCTTGCAGTTAATGCAGCTTTCTACAATCTCCATTCCGTATGGCGAGAGCATGTACTAGCCTCCTGGTGCTGAGGTCAGTGTCCGTCGGGACGAATCCCTTGGCTGTGCTGCGGGGCACACGCCATTGTGATCTGGCTCACACGCCGCCTTTTGTGATGTGGATCACATGCACCTGTGACTTGTCTTGCTGCGGCGATGTTCAGATTCGTCCATTCTTATGCTGTCAAGTGGGGAACAGAAGGATTACAGAGACTTATTTGCATATAACGACAGGCGGATGATCATGAAGCGCAAGTTCAAGACCATGGATGCAAACGAAGCGGTCGCGTACATCGCCTACCGGGTTAACGAGGTCATTGCCATCTATCCGATCACACCGTCTTCCAACATGGGCGAATGGGCCGATGAGTGGTCTTCTCAAGGAATTCAGAACATCTGGGGCACGGTGCCCCATGTAATGGAGATGCAGAGCGAGGGCGGCGCTGCTGGAGCTGTCCATGGCGCGCTGCAGACCGGCTCGCTCGCCACCACGTTTACCGCCTCCCAGGGACTCCTGCTCATGATCCCGAACATGAACAAGATTGCGGGAGAGCTGACGCCCACAGCGTTCCATGTATCGGCGCGCACCTTAGCCACTCATGCGCTCTCGATCTTCGGCGACCACTCGGATGTCATGTCTTGCCGCACTACCGGATTCGCGATGCTGTGCTCCAACTCTGTGCAAGAGGCCATGGACTTCGCACTCATCGCCCACGCCGCTGCGCTTGACTCGCGCATCCCTTTCTTGCACTTCTTCGACGGCTTCCGCACCTCGCATGAGGTGAATAAGATCGAAATGCTCAGCGAAGACGATATGCGCGCGCTCATCAATATGGATCGCGTCTTCGAGCATCGCCAGCGCGCGCTGTCTCCCGATCATCCCGTCCTGCGCGGCACCGCACAGAATCCCGATGTGTTCTTCCAGATGCGTGAACGGGCAAACTCCTACTACGACGCTTGCCCTAAAACCGTTCAAACCGCAATGAACAAGTTCGCCGAGGTAGTCGGCCGCTCCTATCACCTGTGTGACTACGTGGGTGCGCCGGATGCCGACCGCGTAATCGTGATGATGGGCTCAGGCGCCGAGGTCGCTCACGAAACGATCGAGCATCTCAATGCTCAGGGCGAAAAGCTTGGACTGCTGAAAGTCCGCTTGTATCGTCCCTTCCCGGTGCAGGCGTTCCTGGAAGCCTTGCCAGCCAGCGTGCGGAAGGTCGCCGTCCTCGATCGTACCAAGGAATCCGGAGGGATTGGCGAACCGCTCTATCTCGATGTTGTGAACGCGCTTCATGAAGGAGTGAAAGCCGGTTACAGCGCTCGGCGAACTCCGCCCGCGGTCGTGGGCGGACGCTATGGGCTCTCCTCGAAGGAATTCACTCCGGCCATGGTCAAAGCGGTCTACGACAACCTGAAAGCGGATCAACCCAAGGATCACTTCACCATCGGCATCCAGGATGACGTTGACCACACTAGTTTGTCATACAACACCGAGTTCTCCACCGAGCCGGACAATGTTGTCCGGGCAATGTTTTACGGTCTCGGCGCGGACGGCACGGTCGGCGCTAACAAGAATTCGATCAAGATCATCGGCGAGAATACTGACAACTACGCCCAGGGCTACTTTGTTTACGATTCGAAGAAGTCCGGCGCGGTGACTGTTTCGCACCTGCGCTTCGGGCCGCAGCCGATTCGTTCCAGCTATCTGGTCTCCAGTGCCAACTTCGTCGCATGTCACCAGTGGATTTTCCTTGAGCGCTACGACATGCTCAGCGCCCTGGTTCCTGGCGGCACATTCCTGCTCAACAGTCCATTCGGCGCAGATGAAGTTTGGGAGCATCTTCCACGCGTAGTGCAGGAGCAGATCATTTCGAGGCGAGCAAGGTTTTATGTAATTGACGCCTATCAAGTAGCACGTGACACCGGGATGGGCAGTCGCATGAACACCATTCTGCAAGTCTGTTTCTTCGCCATCTCCAAAGTCTTGCCGTCCGATCAAGCTATCGAGGCGATCCGCAAATCGATTCGCGATACTTACGGCAAGAAGGGCGAAGAGATCGTCCAACAGAACATGAAGGCCGTGGACGAGACTCTGACCCACCTGTTCGAAGTGAACGTCCCAGCTGAAGTCACCAGTACCATTGAGATGCCTCCCCCATTCTCACCTTCAGCACCCGAGTTCGAGCGCGATGTCCTGGGCATGATGTACGCAGGACGCGGCGACCGATTGCCGGTGAGTGCATTTCCAGCAGACGGAACGTTCCCCACTGGAACCGCGAAATGGGAGAAGCGCAACTTGGCACTCGAAATCCCCAGATGGGATCCGAAAATCTGCATTCAGTGCGGAAAGTGCGCCATGGTTTGCCCGCATTCGGTCATACGCATCAAGGTTTACGACTCGAAAGAACTGGAAGGTGCACCGGCAACTTTCAAATCTACTGATACCCGCGACCGGGAATGGCAAGGTCTCAAATACACGATTCAAGTAGCGCCGGAAGACTGCACTGGATGCGGCATCTGCGTCGAAGTTTGTCCGGTCAAGAACAAGGCGGAAACCCGACTCAAAGCGATCAACATGGTGCCTCAACCTCCGTTGCGCTTACCCGAACGCGAAAACTGGGATTTCTTCCTAAAGATTCCGGAACTTGACCGTCGTAACATTAAAGTCACGAACATCCGCCAGCAGCAAATCCAAGAACCTCTATTCGAGTTCTCCGGCGCCTGTGCAGGTTGCGGGGAGACCCCATACCTCAAGCTGATGTCGCAGTTGTTCGGCGACCGCGCCATCATTGCCAATGCCACGGGATGCTCGTCGATTTACGGTGGCAATCTCCCTACTACGCCCTGGACGAAAAACGCAGCCGGGCGCGGACCCGCCTGGTCCAACTCTCTTTTCGAAGACAACGCCGAGTTCGGACTGGGCTTCCGTCTCTCTATTGATAAGCAGACCGAGTTCGCTCAAGAGTTAGTCCGGCGCATGGCGGGAACGATTGGTGAAGAACTCGCGACCGCGCTTCTCACTTCTCCGCAGAAAGACGAAGCGGATATCTATGAACAGCGTCAGCGCGTGGACTTGCTAAAAGAACAATTGCACGTCGTCGATTCCGCCGAAGCTAGGCAACTCCTTTCCCTCGCCGACCTGCTGGTCAAGAAAAGTATCTGGATTGTTGGCGGAGACGGTTGGGCTTATGACATCGGCTACGGCGGCCTCGATCACGTGTTAGCCAGCGGGCGCAACGTCAACGTGCTGGTGCTCGATACCGAGGTCTATTCCAACACCGGAGGTCAGGCCTCCAAATCCACACCGCGCGCCGCAGTGGCAAAGTTCGCCGCTGGCGGCAAGCCCGGCCCCAAGAAAGATTTAGGGCTCATCGCTATGAGCTACGGCACCATCTATGTCGCAAGCGTTGCCATGGGCGCGAAGGACGAGCACACGCTGAAGGCCTTCCTGGAAGCCGAGGCCTATAACGGGCCGAGTCTCATCATCGCCTACTCGCACTGCATCGCTCACGGCATCAATATGACCACCGCAATGTCGAATCAGAAAGCGGCTGTCGATTCTGGACAGTGGCTGCTCTATCGCTATAACCCTGAACGGGCTGCCCAGGGCGAGAACCCGCTGACCCTCGATTCTCGAACGCCGACGCGTAGAGTCCAGGATTACATGCAAATGGAAACGCGCTTCAAGATGCTCACCAAGAGTAGGCCGGAAGACGCCAAGCACCTTTGGGCTGAAGCGCAGCAGGACGCGATGACGCGCTTTCACCTCTACGAATATCTGGCGCAGCGGAAGTGTAACGGAGAATCGATAAAAACTGAGTAAACCGAGAGAAGCAGAACGAACAGGCAGGAGAAATCATGATTGACCTCAGCACCAATTACCTGGGTTTGCAGCTTCGTACTCCTTTGGTAGCTTCAGCATCGCCGCTATCCCAAGAGATCGACGGCATCCGCCGCCTCGAAGATGCGGGCGCATCCGCCGTGGTGCTGTATTCGCTCTTCGAGGAGCAACTGCGGCAGGAAAGCTTCGAACTTGAATATCATCTGGAGAAAGGAACGAACAGTTTTGCGGAGGCCACAAGTTTCTTCCCTCGGCCCGACGAATTTCGGACGGGGCCTGAGGGATATCTGAATCACATCCGCCAAGCCAAGAACGCAGCGTCAATTCCGATTATCGCCAGCCTTAACGGTACGACCCTTGGCGGGTGGTCCAAGTATGCCAAGCAGATCGAGCAAGCCGGAGCCGACGCCATCGAGTGCAATATCTACTTTATTCCGAGCAACCCGGACATCGCAGGTTCCGCCGTCGAGAAAACCTATATCGACATTCTTCGGGAAGTAAAGATTTCAGCTCACATTCCCGTCGCTGTAAAGGTTAGCCCATTTTTCAGCAATATGGCCAATATCGCGAAGAGGTTCGACGAAGCAGGTGCAAATGGGCTAGTTCTGTTCAATCGCTTCTATCAGCCAGACATCAACCTTGATGAGTTGGAGATTCAACCGAACGTATTGCTAAGCACTCCCCAGGCGTTGCGGCTTCCGCTGACCTGGATCGGAATCCTTTATGGTCGTATTCGAGCCAGCCTGGCTGCGACCAGCGGGGTGCATGGCCCCGAAGACGTCGTAAAGCTGCTGATGGTCGGTGCTGACGTCACTATGCTCTGCTCCACGCTGTTGAAGAACGGTATCAGCCATCTTCAGCACATCGAAGAGGGCCTGCTGGAATGGATGGAGAAGCACGAATACGAATCCGTGCAGCAGATGAAGGGGAGCATGAGCCAGAGCCGCTGTCCCAATCCTTCAGCCTTCGAGCGCGCGCAATACATGAAAGCGGTGAAAAGCGTGCAACATGTCAAGGTCACCAACCGCGAGGCGTGGAGAATCCTTTGCGGTAACTAGAATACAACTGTCGCATGACAAGGCGATCGCTCGCGCCGACTAGCGAGACTCACCTAAAGCGATCTCTTTCGCGACAGACGAGCAGCGGGCACGAGCTCGTGCCTATGCCCGATCGGCTCTGTCCGGTCCGCAGATCCTCGTCAGATCAGCCTATTTCGCTTGCAGAGACTCGACGTATTGGGTAAGGTTGGTCACGCGTTGCTGCACCTCTGCCTCGTTTCCATTGCTCATTCCCCAAAACAACGGTCCCCACACCGGCATCTCTTTGGATCCGTGCGCGGGAAGATCGGACGTGCCTCGCAGAATCGAGGTAACTTTTATTGAGGGATATTTCCCTCCGTTGTTCTTGCTCAGCACCGTAAGGTCGGCAGGTGGAGTCTTCAGCGCGCTGGCCGCAGGACCTCCGCCTTTGCCGTCCATTCCATGGCAAACGGCACAGTATGACGTATACATTTCCTTGCCGGATGCAGCCGATGTGGCCTTGATGGTCACATGCTGGATGGTTGTCTTTGGTTGGTCCTGCGTCTGGTCCTGCGCGGTGGCCATGCAGTTGAAGGCGATCAGGGCAGGAACTATCAAAATCAGTTTCTTTATCGGCATTGCATTTTCTCCTTAAACCAACGCTTCTTATCTGAAATCAAAGCACACTCGAAACCCGGGAACGAACTACCTTGCTGCCGGCAGTAGCGCCGACAAGAACGATGAGCGTCCTTCAATTTTGACTTATTATTAGCCGCCTGCTCCACGATGGCTGTGACCAAGAGCACAGTCGATTGTGCCCGCCGCCCGGATCCAGACACCCCTCGATCTCCCCGAGCCACCAAGTTTGATGGACGCCTTTGGTTGGCGCTGTTCCTGGCCCAGTAAGGTGTGCACCCCTCACACACAGCCGTGATCGATGTCACATCCAACCGCACCCCGGCCACGCATAATGACCGCAGGCTTGTAGAAGCTTCTAGGCACTTCAAGTGGGAGTTTCCATGGCAAAAGGACGTGTTTCTATCGTCGTCGAGCACTGCAAATCCTGCGGCTTCTGTGTGGAGTTTTGTCCTTCCCACGTGCTAGCGCTTTCTGCCGCTTTCAATTCCAAGGGCTATCATCCGCCGCATGTCGTACATCCAGAAAAATGCAGCGGTTGTGACCTATGCGGGATGTATTGCCCCGACTTCGCGATCTTCGCGACCAAAGTAGCCTCCGGCGGAGGTGACAAATGAAGGCTGACCCTCGCGGAGTGCTCACCGGCACACATTTCATGGACGGCGACCACGCCTGTTGTGAAGGCGCTTTAGCCGCCGGCGCCCGGTTTGCCGCCGGATATCCCATTACGCCTTCCACCGAGATCGTTGAGCGCTTCGCCTCTCGTGTGCCTACCGTGGGCGGAACGTTCATCCAGATGGAAGATGAACTCGCGGCATCAATAACCTTGCAAGGCGCGGTCTGGGGCGGGGCCAAGGCGTTCACCGTCACTTCTGGCCCCGGCTTCTCTTTGATGATGGAACACATTGGCTACGCGGCCATGACGGAAACGCCGTGCGTGTTTGTGGATGTGCAACGCGGGGGGCCGTCGACTGGTCTGCCCACGCTCCCCGCGCAAGCCGACATGATGCAGGCGCGCTGGGGCTCGCACGGCGACTACCAGATCATTGCGCTCTGCCCCAATTCTCCGCAGGAGTGTTTCGATCTCACCGTCACGGCCTTTAACTTCGCCGAGGAGTTCCGCGTGCCCGTGATGTTCATGATGGACGAGGTGGTTGGTCATATGACCGAGAAAGTTGTCATCCCTCCCGCCGATCAGATCGAAGTCACACCACGCCGCCATACTCGTATGTCAGTTAAGGACTACCTGCCCTATGGCACCAACGACGGAGTACCTGAGATGGCGCACGCTGGCGAAGGTTACAACTTTCACGTCACTGGCTTGACCCATGACGAACACGGCTATCCCAACATGACTGCCTCCGTTCAGGACAAGCTGGTTCGCCGTCTGCAAACCAAGATTAGCGACGCCGCTGATCGCATCTCTTTGTTCGAAGAGGACCACCTCGAAGGCGCGGACGTTATAGTCGTGTCCTACGGGATCACGTCTAGAGTAGCGCAACGCGCCATCGAAGCCGCTCGCGAACAGGGTCTGCGAGTTGGCAAGCTGCGCCTGATCACCGCCTGGCCCTTCCCGGAGAAAAAGATCCGTGAACTAGCACCGAAAGTGAAAGCGTTCGTCGTCCCAGAACTCAATCTGGGGCAGATGGTGCACGAAGTCGAGCGATCTGCTGCCGGTCAGGCTAAGACGTTTGCCGTCTCCCACGCCGGGGGCGGAGTTCACAGACCCGAAGACATCCTCAAGGTAATCGTGGAGGCTAACAAATGTCAGACAGCCTGATCACTGATATTGGCAGCGCAGGCAATCCCGTCGAACCTATTTTGCGCACCGATCGCATGCCACACATCTGGTGCCCCGGATGCGGCATCGGCACAACGGTGAACTCTTTCGCCCGCGCGCTCATCGACTCGAAGGTCGATTTGCAATCTCTCGCTCTGGTCTCTGGCATCGGCTGCACGGGGCGCGTGGCGGGTTATGTGAAGCTGGATTCCTTCCATACCACGCACGGCCGCGCCATCCCATTCGCCACCGGGCTCAAACTGGCAAACCCGAAACTGAACGTCGTCGTCTACTCCGGTGACGGCGATCTTTCGGCTATCGGTGGCAATCATCTGATCCACGCCGCGCGCCGCAACATCGATCTGAAGGTCATCTGCGTTAACAATCTGATCTACGCGATGACCGGCGGCCAGACCGCGCCCACCACCCCGTATCACTCCACTACGTCCACCAATCCCTACGGCACCTTTGAGCCGTCGTTCAATTTGCCGCATCTCGTCGAAGCGGCGGGCGCGGTTTACGTCGCGCGCTGGACCGCGTTCCACGTTCGCCAACTGGCGCATTCCATCAGCGAGGCGTTCCAGAAGAAAGGCTTCTCCTTTATTGAAGTGATCTCGCCCTGTCCCACGCTTTATCAGCGCCGCAACAAGCTCGGAGATGGCCTCGATACCATGAAGTACTACAAAGAGAAGAGTAAAGTCCGGCACGGAGCGCCGACCAATGAAGTCGGCCTTACCATGACCGGAGAAATCGTCGTAGGCAAGTTCGTTGACCGTGACCGTCTCGACTACCAAACCATGATGCGCGCTCAATTCGGCGAATCGCTGGGCGAGAGATTCGTCGAACAAGAGGAGATAGTATGCAGCTAACTGAGATTCGTGTAGCGGGTTTCGGCGGCCAGGGCGTGATCCTCTCGGCCATCCTTCTCGGTAAGGCGGCCTCGATTTATCAAGGCGCTTTCGCCACTATGACCCAAAACTTCGGTCCGGAAGCCCGCGGCGGAGCCTGCAGTGCGCAGCTCGTCCTTGCCGATTCACCAGTGTTGTATCCCTACGTCACTCACCCGGACATCCTCGTCGTAATGTCGCAAGAGGCTTATGTACGGTTTGTCCCAGAGTTGAAGGACGGCGGCATCTTGATTGTCGAGCAGGATCTGGTACGAGTTTCAGATCTCAACAAAGAAGTTCAGGTCTACAGCATCCCGGCGACCCGCATCGCCGAAGGGCTGGGAAAGCGCATGGTGCTGAATTCGGTGATGGTTGGATTCTTCACCGCCGTTACACGGCTGCTGGATGCAGAAGCGGTGCGCAACGCAGTCGTGGACTCTGTTCCGCCCAGCTTCCTTAAGTTGAACCTGATTGCCTTCGAAAAAGGATTGGAGTACGGACCGATTGCGTTAACCGCCCCCGTCAAGGCCGCGAATGCAGATCTCCAGTTGGAATACTCGCCAGAGTAGCTTCTTCAAGAACCTTCAGGACACGCAGCACAGGCCGCCTGTGAAAGAAAGGCTGGGTCTGGAGTGGTGAGCATCTGGGCCCCGGCGGGCCGCTCCGTTGGCAAGTGAACATGGAGGAGACTGCCGGTGCTCCTCACAGCGTCCGGTGATCTGGGTCACAGCATCATGGGGGCAAGAGGGCCACAATTGAGTCAGAAAAAGTTCGAGCTCTCGGCGTTTAGGAGGAGGTAGATCATGAAAACCTCGCGCAGCATCACTTCCCAGAAAAGAAGGGTAGCCAAGAGAACTGTAGTTGAGCTTTTGACATCTCGTATCGGTGGTTTCTTTTTGAGTGACATTCTGATTTTCACGGCTCTTGCGCTGATCTTAACAATCGCCCCGGCTGCAGGGCAGAAGCCCGAACCGGCCGTTGCGGTTGCGAAGTATGCCCGACGGCCAAGTCACGGTCAAAGGAACAGTGGAAGAAGTCGAGCTTCATCTTCCGCGATAACGACGGCGCGCCGATCTGGAAGCAGTTTGCCGCGGATCGGGTAGCAGGTCTGGTGCGGTACCAAAGGCGTCAGGAGGAGACTTATGTCAGCGCTTGCACAGATACACGGTCAGAAGCAGAGTGTTGGATTCAAGCAGGTGCTAATTGCCACAGGCTTCTCGGATGCGTCGCAGCGAGCGCTCGCGTACGCCATCGCGATTGCGCGGCGATACGGTTCCGAGCTTTCCGTCGTACACGCACTTCCGCCCGCACCACGTGACCAGATCCCGCTGGAGCCGTTGCCAAGGGAACTAAATCGTCCCCGACTTGAAGCGGAAGAGCAAATGAAAAACCTCGGCGAGAAAGTACAAATAAAGGATCTCAACTACCATTTGCTGCTTGAACACGGTCCAGTATGGGATGTCCTTGCCTCAGTGATTAAACGTGAGAATATCGATCTACTCGTGCTTGGGACTCGCGGACGGGGCGGCTTCAAGAAGCTCGCACTGGGATCGGTCGCGGAAGAAGTCCTGCGCCTGGCTCCCTGCCCGGCGCTCACAGTTGGTCCGCATGTCTCGACTGGAGACTTGGGCACGGTCGAGTTCAGGCGGATCCTATTCGCAACCGATTTCGGGCCAGCTTCCGCCAAGGCCTTTCCGTATGCTCTATCGCTGGCGGAAGACTACCAGGCAAAACTAGTACTTCTGCACATGGTGCCGCCAATGCCGGTAGCGGAATTTGGCCCCGCAGCCTGCGGCCCATCTGCTTGCGCTGCTGAACAATTTACAGAGTGGCAGCGAACCATGCGAGACGAGAGTGTGAGAAAGCTAAAGGAACTGATTCCAACCAACACGAATCTAGCCGCCAGGCCAGAATATGTGGCTGGAACGGATTTCCTGCCCGAAGGGATCTTGGATGCGGGAGCTACACACAGAATCGACTTGATCGTTATGGGAGCGAACCGAACGCCTTCACCGCGGATGGCTGCGCACATACCATGGGCTCTCATACACGAGGTTATATGCCATGCCCAATGCCCCGTCTTGACAGTTAGTGACTGAGAATGGAAAAGCGGTTAAGCAGAAGAGCCCACCTGCAGTTTGAACGACCATGCCGTGATCAAGATCACCAAGAACGGTGACGTGGAGTACGGTCTCAAGAACCGGTTGAGCGCAGAATCGATTACGTACAGGAGTTAATGGAAGCTGTGCGGATGGAGGTTTCCATGAGCACCGCAACCGACGTAAGAGAACCGGAAGTTCAAAAGCCAGTCGAGGTAAGGCGCCCGCCTCGAGTGCTGCCTTCCGCGGCACTAACGCAGGAGGGTCCGCTATTTGCAGATGTTCTGCTGGAAGCAAGTAGCCTTCAGCGTGGCCGCCGAACTCTGGCAACGGTATTATCAATTCTCCTTCAATCCTTGCTCGTGGGTGGGTTGCTGCTCGTGCCGTTGATGTTTACGGAAACTCTGCCCAGGCAGCAATTACTCTCGTTTCTAGTCGCACCTCCGCCCCCACCTCCGCCCCCACCACCTGCTGCATCCGAAGCTGCCGCGAAAAACTTGCAGCGCGTGGAAAGTGATCTCATGGATGGCCAGCTACGAACTCCCAGCAGGATTCCGCAGAAGGTGCAGATGATTCGAGAGGACGAAGCGCCGCCCGCCCTGTCTTCTGGTGGAGTCATCGGCGGAGTTCCCGGCGGAATTCCTGGTGGCCAGCTGGGGGGCGTGATCGGTGGGATTATCAGTTCCACCTCGACTCTTTCGTCGGTGCCGAAACTCGCCGCTCCGGCGGCCCCAAAACGCGTTCGGATTTCTCAGGGAGTGACGGAAGGTCGTTTAATTCAGAAGATCGAACCTGCCTATCCGACCCTCGCGCGATCGGCGCGCATTCAGGGTGAGGTAGTCCTCAGCGCAATCATTTCCAAGACAGGCGAGATTCAGAACCTTGTGCTGGTAAGTGGACATCCCATGCTGGTGCCGTCTGCGATACAAGCTGTCAAACAGTGGCGCTATCGTCCATTCCTACTCAACGGGGAACCCGTGGAAGTGGAAACCACGATCACGGTGGTCTTCCAACTTTCCGGCTGAGTTTTCCCGATGCAGGTTTGTGCCTCTGATTGCTCGGATATTTCAACTCGGATTGTGGAGGTGCTTTATGAAAACCCTGGAAGCCGGCAAGCGGATCGGAGTTAAGAACGTGTTGTTTGCCACCGACTTTTCTGATTGTTCCAACGCCGCGTTACCTTATGCATTGGCGATTGCCCGTCAGTACGGTGCGAAGTTATTCGGCGCCCATGTTGTGGCTTCGGAAGGTTACCTCTTTACTTCGCCGGAATGCTGGCCGGCTCACATTCAACAGGAGGAACAATTGCAGAAAGAAGCGGCAGCGCGCCTCGAGGAGCAGCTTCAGGGAGTACCGCACGACGTGCTCTCCGGTGTAGGCGATGTCTGGAAGGTACTTTCCCGGCTTATCGGCGAGCATGACGTTGATCTGATTGTGCTCGGCACTCATGGCCGTACGGCCGCCCGCAAGTTGTTGATGGGCTCGGTCGCCGAGAAGATATTCCGGCAGGCTGCGTGTCCTGTTCTGATTGTTGGGCCGAACGTGCCTGGCGTGAGGAACGGCGCAAGACAATTTCAGCGGATTTTGTTCGCAACAGATTTTAGTAAGGAATCTTTGGCTGCTTTACCCTTTGCCGTTTCTCTAGCTGAGGAAGATCAGTCAAAACTGGCATTGCTGCACGTCGTCGAGCAACCCTCCGCGAGCATCTCGGATCCGGAGGGAGTTACGGCGTCGCTGGTGCGGCGTCTCAAGGAACTAGTCCCACCTGAAGCCGAGTCATGGTGTCATGTGGAGTGCCTGGCCGGTTTCAGCAACCAGTTCGCTCCACCGGCGGAGCGGATTCTGGAAATCGCCAGAGAGAGGGCCGCAGACTTGATTGTTCTTGGTGTGCGGCCGACGCATGGCGGGGTGGGTACCCACCTGGCCCAGACCACGGCCCAGCATATCGTGGCGCACGCTCCGTGTCCCGTGCTTACGGTTCGGGGTTGAACTGAAGGACAGCACCCGAAGCTCTAGAGGCCCGAGGCGAACCCCAAATATTCGCCGATGGTCTATCCTTGACTGGCGGTTTTCGCCGCAGCAAGGTTGAGGGGTGAGGCGCTTTTGTGAGTTCAACTGAGGCTGATCTCGTGGAACAGGCACCGAATGAAAAGAAACCGACAACACCAGAAAAGTACGGCTTGGACGCAATGTTCACTCCAGACTCGGTGGCGGTCATCGGTGCGACCGATCGTCCCGGCACCGTGGGCCGAACCGTTCTGGAGAACCTGCTGCACGGCTTTCAAGGCGCCGTGTATGCCGTCAACACCAAGCATGAAGAGGTGCTGGGACTCAAAGCCTACCAGAGCATTCGCAACATACCCCGCCCCGTGGACTTGGCTGTAGTTGCCACCCCCGCAGCAACGGTCCCGCAACTCATTGGAGAGTGCGTGGATGCCGGCGTCAAATCCGCGGTCGTGATTTCAGCCGGATTCAAGGAACGCGGTGCGAAAGGCATTGCCCTCGAACAGCAGATCCGTGAGCAGTTACGCCGCAGTTCTTCGCCCCTGCGCTTGATTGGACCAAACTGCCTGGGCATCATAAACCCGGCGATCGGATTGAACGCCACATTCGCCAAAGACGCGCCAAAAGCGGGCAGCGTCGCGTTCCTGAGTCAGAGCGGAGCGCTGCTGACGGCAATTCTCGATTGGAGCCAGCGGGAAGAAGTCAGCTTCAGCGCCATTGTTTCGACCGGTTCGATGTTGGATGTTGGCTGGGGCGACTTGATCTACCATTTCGGCGACGACCCACACACAAAAAGCATCCTGCTCTACATGGAATCTGTGGGCGATGCGCGGTCGTTTCTGTCCGCGGCCCGCGAAGTTGCACTCACCAAGCCCATCATCGTAATCAAAGCTGGGCGTTCGCAAGCGGCCTCACGCGCGGCCGCTTCTCATACGGGAGCGCTCACCGGTAGCGACGAGGTCTTGGATGCAGCCTTCCGCCGCTCAGGAATTCTGCGGGTGCACAATATCGCGGACCTTTTCTATATGGCGGAAGTACTGGGCAGGCAACCCCGCCCCAAAGGTTCGCGCCTCACGATCCTAACTAACGCTGGTGGACCTGCCGTCCTCGCCACTGACTCGTTGGTGGCAAATGGCGGAGAGCTGGCAGAACTTTCCTCCGAGAGTTTGCGTCGCCTGGATGAATTCCTGCCAGCCCACTGGAGTCATAACAATCCCATTGACGTTCTCGGCGACGCTGATTCCGAGCGCTATGCTCGCGCGCTCGAAATTGCCTCGCAAGACCCGAACAGCGATGGCCTCCTGGTGATCCTAGCCCCGCAAGGAATGACCGATCCTCTGCAAATCGCGGAGCGTTTGAAGCCTTACGCCAAAGAATATGGCAAGCCTGTACTCGCCAGTTGGATGGGAGGAAACAGCATTGCCGCCGGCGAAGCTGCCCTGAATTTAGCGGGCATTCCGACCTTTTCTTTTCCCGATACCGCAGCGCGCGCCTTTACCTACATGTGGCGGTATACCTACAATCTGCGCGGACTCTACCAAACTCCAACGCTCACTGAACACTCTGAGATGACGAGCGCTTCCCGCAATCAGGTCGAGCAAATCATCCAGAACGCACGAAGCAAAGGTCGCACTCTGCTCACTGAGTTGGAATCGAAGCAGTTGCTGTCACTTTACGGCATTCCCACGGTTGAGACCCGCGTCGCCGGCAGCCCAGATGAAGCCGCCAGGCTAGTTTCGGAAATTTGCTTTCCGGTCGTGCTGAAGGTATTTTCCGAAACCATCACGCATAAGACGGATGTTGGCGGAGTCAAACTGAACTTGCAAGACGAGGCGTCGGTCCGCGCTGCTTATCACGCCATTCAGTCCTCCGTAACGGAGAAAGCTGGTCCGGACCAGTTCTCAGGCGTCACCGTACAGCCGATGGTAAAGCTGGATGGCTACGAATTGATCCTGGGTAGCAGCGTGGACCCACAGTTTGGTCCAGTCATCCTCTTCGGCTCTGGGGGACAGTTGGTCGAAGTGTATCGCGACCGCGCCCTCGCGCTTCCTCCTCTGAACACCACGCTGGCCCAGCGAATGATGGAGCAAACACGAGTCTTCACCGCATTGAAAGGCGTTCGCGGACGGAAGCCGGTCAATCTGGCGGCTCTGGAGCAACTGCTCGTCCGGTTTAGTCAGCTCATCCTCGAACAGCGCTGGATTGCGGAAATTGACATCAATCCGCTGCTGGCTTCACCGGAGCGCCTGCTGGCTCTCGATGCCAGAATCGTCCTGCACGGTCCCGCCGCAACACTCGACCAGCTGCCCAAGCCAGCCATCCGTCCGTATCCTTCGCAGTATGTTTCGCCTTGGACGATGAAAGATGGAAATCAGGTTACCATCCGCCCCATCCGCCCCGAAGATGAACCGCTGATGGTCAAGTTTCACGAGACGCTTTCCGACCGAAGCGTCTATTTGCGTTACTTCTGTTCCCTTAGCCTGAGCCGACGAGTGGAGCATGAACGACTGCTGCGAATCTGTTTCGGTGGTTACGACCGCGAAATGGTGCTGGTCGCCGAGCGGACCGATCCCGGCACCGGAGAGCGCCGGATTATCGCCGTCGGACGCATGAACAAGCTTCATGCGGGCAATGAAGCGGAAGTCGCCGTGCTGGCTTCAGATCGGTATCAGAAACTTGGCCTGGGAAATGAACTGCTCCGTCGTGTCATCCAGATCGCCCGCGATGAAAAACTAACCCGCGTGTCCGCGGAAATGTTGCCTGACAATATAGCGATGCAGATCATCACGAAGCATCTTGGCTTTCGTTTTCGCGCCAGCGAAGACCCAACGTCAGTTCGGGCCTTCCTTGACCTCTAACCGATTCCCGCGATTGTGTATCTTGACTCGGATCGCAGGCAACACTACTCACATCGGTACCGCTTCACAGTGCGATGAAAAGACTCGGCTACTGCGGGTCTGTAGTTGTCCCAGAGTTAGTTTTTCAGCTTCCTCGTTGTAACCCCGCTTGCGATCTGGCTCCCTATGTCGCGTCAGCCTCTTCAATCTCGGCAAGGCCTCCCGAGTCTCGATTAATCGACAGCCGATGCGTAGCACAAAAGTGGCAGATCGAGGTGTGCGTGCATAATATGCGATTGTATCGTATATTATGCATATGTGGATTCCACGCGCAGTTGAGCCCCGCCTGCAACGCTCCGCGAAGACGCGGCCTGTCGTCGTGCTGACCGGAGCCAGACAGACTGGCAAAACCTCCACCTTTCTGCGTCTGTTCCCGAAACACGCCTTTGTCTCCCTCGACCTCCCCGCCGAAGCTGAGCAGGCTGAAAAGGAGCCGGGCACTTTTCTCCAACGTCATCCGCCACCCGTTCTCATTGACGAGGTTCAATATGCGCCTGGCCTGTTCCGACACCTTAAGGTGGCCGTCGACACCAACCGTACACGCAACGGACAATTCCTGCTTACTGGTTCGCAGAAGTTCACCCTGATGAAGAACGTTTCCGAATCGCTAGCAGGCAGGGCTGATATCGTGGAACTTGAAACCCTTTCCTTTGCCGAAATTCGAGGGGCGTTGCCGCAAACCAGGATCGAAACAGCCGTCGTGCGCGGCGGTTTCCCAGAGCTGTACGCCAATCTGGACATTGATCCTGTAGCCTTTTACAACTCCTATCTCGCCACGTATCTCGAACGCGATGTGCGCTCGTTAACTAATGTTGGCAGCCTGCGGGACTTCGAGAGATTCCTGCGGGCCTGTGCACTCCGCTCTGCAAACCTGTTGAACAAAGCAGATCTGGCACGCGATGTCGGAATTGCCCCTTCGACTGCGAACCATTGGCTGTCCATGCTGGAAGCTTCCGGTCAGATCGTATTGCTTGAACCGTGGTTCTCGAATCGGACGAAGTCCATCGTCAAGAGCCCAAAACTCTATCTCGCTGACACTGGCCTGCTTTGCGCTCTGCTGAATATTCGGTCCGAAGAGGCTCTCGGCCAATCACCGGCGGTAGGTGCAGTGTGGGAGACGTTTGTTTTCGCCCAGCTTCGGGACCGAGAACGCCGCGGAGGGCGCACAGGCAGTCTCTTCTTCTGGCGCGATCGAACCCGCGAAGTGGACTTTGTAGTGGATGCGGGCGGACGATTGGAGCTGTTTGAAGCGAAGTGGACCGAACTGCCAGACGTCGGCGATACAGTAAATCTGGATTTCGTGCGCAGTATCGTGGGAAAAGCACGCGTATCCGCCGCCGCTGTAGTCTGCCGCACAGCAAACGGCTTTCCGCTTCCGTATGGATTTCGGGCGCTACCTGTGACCGAACTCAGATGAATTTGTGTAGTCGGGAAGACCGAAGAAATCGGAAGGGCGTTGCAGGAGAATCCGACATCCCCCGGATAGCTGAATAATAAGCCGAGGCGCAAAGGCCAGTGTCAAGGCTCTTCGACCGCGAACGCGGCGCGCGAAACGCGGCCTTGACACTGGCCGGGCCTCGGCTATGCTCTGGCTATCCGGGGGATGTCATTCGGGAATGCTGCATCAAAGACCAAGACCGAAACCCTGACTGATCTGATTCGTGTGCGTGGTTTGTGGTTCTAACTTGTGCGCCGCTGGCTCCTGCTGAATGGCGCGGGAATGGGACACGTTGCGGCTGAGTTCCTGGCCTAGCGTCGCTGCATTGTTCGTATAAATGTGCGCGTCATGGCGTCCACGCGAGACAGCGACATAGGCCATGCGGCTGTTGAGCAGATCCTTGGCACCCAGTTCGGTGTCCACGTGAATCAAGACACGGTCGGCAGTCTGTCCCTGGCTGGAGTGACTGGTCATGGCATACCCATGATCGAGATGCGGATGCTTGTGCGGATCGAGTTCAACCGCTCGGCCACCGTCCATTTTCAGACGCAGCCGCCCGTCTTCCTCGATCCTCTCGATGGTCCCCAACTCGCGGTTCGCAACTCTGAGGTTGTTGGCCGGCGCGGTGAGCTGAATGCGGTCGCCTACTGAAAAACTCCGCATCTCCTCCCGAAAGACTGAGACTCCCTGCTGCCTGCGCGGATCGTAAGTGCGCTGCGTGCCATCCTGCAGCTCGACTGTCAGCCGGTTGTTCGGAGGGTCGATACTCTTCACCTGTGCGTACGTGCCTTTCCCGATGCCGGTTTCCTTCGATGCTCGCGAATAGCGCAGCACATCGCCCACCTCATAGCGCTCGGCCCATGTGCGGTCCGCGCCGGTGAGGGCTTGGCGCGGCAC
>JBAUYE010000043.1:0-11770 GCA_049584615.1 Candidatus Sulfotelmatobacter sp. | reverse complement strand
CGAGCCCGAATATCCGGACACTGCCAAGGCCCATCATATTCAAGGGATTGTAGTGCTTGACGTTCTAGTAGGCGGGGACGGAAGAGTTCAGCGACTTAGTCCGGTGCGCGGATATCCTAGGCTGGTGTCTGCGGCTGCCGATGCGGTCAGGCAGTGGCGATTTGAGCCTATGGTTCGTAACGGACGCCCCGCCAGTTTTGAAACTAACATCACCTTAACTTTTGCACTGCCATGAGAATACGGTTACAGTGTCGTCACACACGGGATGGGGGTCGGAATGGAATTGTGTGTTGCGCTGCTGCAACTGTACTGGCTGCAATTTCCTTGTTGTGCTCTCCTCTTCAATTACAGGGCGGCAGCCGAGCGCAACGCGAATCCGAGCAGGAGGTCCCCGGTTCCGTGAGCGCTGCTACAGTTGTGCACTTCAACGTTTTCCTGAAGGATGGCACGCCTGCGGTAGAAATTATAACGACATCCCCGGTCAAGCCGAAGATCAGCAAGCTCGCTGAGCCCATGCGTCTGGTTATCGATTTGCCGAACACGAACATGTCTGTTCCGAGCAAACTGGTACCCGTGAAGAGTCAGGACGTCAGCGCGATCCGTCTCGAACTGAACGCCACCGATCCGCCGCAAGTCCACGTGGAAATCGATTTACTCAAGCCGTTGGACTATACCTGGGAATCAGCTGGAAATCGTCTGTTGGTGCAACTGCATGCTGTCGCCGCAAAGTCGCCGCCTGTGCCGCCTCCGATTACTGCCGTAGACTACAGCAACGTCGTACCAGTTGACCGGGTCCCGTCGGGCTCTTCCGTCACTGCCTTGTCCGACACCACCGTGATGCGCTTGCGGCGGGGCGGAGACTTTTATGTCTGCCCGCACTCCACAGTCGCGGTTAACCGTTCTCGCGACGGTCCCGACTTGATGCTGGCGATGGGCGTCGGCGCGCTGGAGACGCACATCACGCTGGGCAATTCCTCGGACGAAGTGGTCACTCCGGATTTCCGCATCCTGCTTCGTGGCCCGGGAGAGTTCGACTACGCAATCCGCGCCGACCCGCAGGGCAACACGTGCGTCAAGACTCTTCCCGGCAACACATCCCCGGCAATTATTTACGAACTCATGGGAGACGGAAAGTATGAATTCCAGCCGCGAGATCAGATCGTTTTTCACGCGGGACGCCTCAGGAGCGAAGATACAGCCTTCCATGGAGTGTCCCAAGGCGGCAATGAGACGATCCTGCCGGTAGAATGCGGCTGTCCTCCACCCCCGCAGCCCCCCGTGCTTTTGGCTTCTGGCGCGGCGGTAGGGGAAGGTGTAGACGCAACCGCACAAGGAAGTTCTTCGGCTTCCGTCAAGGAGCCCTCCTCAGCGCCACTTGGAAGCGAACCTTCCCAGGAGTCGGCGACCGGCACCAAATTGCCCAGCGCAGGAGCGGTGACGGCAGAGCTGCCTACTTTGCAGCAGAATCTGCCTCCTGCGAAAGCCGAGGCAACTCTGACCTTCACGCCTTCCGCATATAGGCTTGCCGGAGCACTCCCGTTATCAACTCGCCGTCCGCCATTCCCAATGGCAGCTCTGCCCCCCCCGCTTCCTACTCAGGAGAGGGCGCCCGTGAAACACAAGAGATTCGAGGGCGTGCGACATTTTTTTGCAAAAATATTCGGTTAGCCGAGGCTCCAGAGGCGGAAGACAGATGGAGGCACGTCAGCATAGAGGGCGTGCGCTTCTAGCGCTGAAACGTCGGCTTGGCATTTCCCACAGAGCGTGATGAGGTTTTCTTTAGACTCGTTGTCCGAGCGAGTGCGAAACCGCTTGTGGTGGACTTCCTGGTTCGACATCTCCCGCCCGATTGACACCTTCAAAGTCTAAATACAATATTTCCCTGTTCGATTTCTTGTTTTTTGCCCCAGATTCTCCAGCAAAAATGTCCAACTTGGAGAGCGGGAGTGCGACGTTCGCAGGCCAAAGAAATCGCAAATTCCCTGTAATTTTCCCTGTTAGCAGGGAACTCTTGTGGACATGAGCCGATACGTTCCTCGATTGACAACGGCCTAACGGGCAGTTCCATGCCTCTATCGTTTATGGTTGACTAAGCTCAAGGCCCAGCCCCCAATGAATATACAGTTTGACCGTATATCATGGACGTGCCCGATCAGCGAAGTCGTCTCCTTGCTCGCAGACATGTCAGGAAACGACGTGGATCTTCGATGGTAATGCCGAGCTTGAAGACTGGCCATGGTTGCGCTCACCGCCGATTCTGGTTGGCCATGTCGGGGTTTGCCATGGCGCTGGCGCTGCTGCCTTTTTCCTACAAAGTCGAGCGCCGCCTGGAGACGGTTGTTCACATCAAGGGCGGAGAATCCGAAAAAGTTGATCGAGAATTGGCACAGCGTTTCCAGTCTCCGTACGCCCACCGCCTGGTTCTGGTGATCAGCGGTGTTCCCGATCCGGATTCGGCCAAAGGCGCAGACGCACTGACCTTTTTAACCAGCTCATTGCGAAGTGTGCCGGGAGTGTCGGGTGCCGTCTCGAGTGTGGATTGGCCGGATCCTCTGTTCACGGGGAACAATGGCGGGGCTTTGATCATCGTCGGGTTGGACCCGCACGATGAAACTGTCGAGGCGTTGGTGCCTAAACTGAGGGCAAGGGCAGACTGGATGGAAGGGCAGCTAAGATCGCAATATCCCAATATCAAACTGGAGATTACCGGTGAAACACCGCTGAACTTCGATCTTCGCAAGGTCAGTGCAGACGACGTCAGGCATGCCGAGGAACGAGCGATGCCGGGAACGCTCTTGCTCCTGCTGCTGGCTTTCGGCAGTCTTGTGGCCGCGCTGCTGCCGCTGGGAGTTGGAATACTCTCAATCTCGATGGCCTTGGGTGCTGCCGCGTTGCTCGCGCATTATCTGCAGCTGTCGATTCTGGTGCAGAATCTGGCGACGATGCTCGGCCTTGGCTTGGGCATCGACTACGCATTGCTGATGGTAAGCCGGTTTCGCGAAGCGTTGAACGAGGGATGTGATCCCGGCTGCGCTGCCGATATTGCTGCCGGGCAAGCGGGGCGAACGCTGATCATCTCGGCCACGACCGTTGCAATCGGATTTTCAGCGCTGCTGACCGTGCCCATCAGCGAACTGCGCTCCATCGGGATCGCTGGCCTGCTGGTTACTGTTTTGAGCGTCATGCTGTGTACATTCATTCTGCCTTGGGTGCTTGGTCTGCTAGGGCATCGCATCAATGCAGCCAGAGTGCGTTTTCGCGCCAGACGGGTCGAAACGCGGGAAAGCCTATGCGCGGCAAGTGAGCGGTGGGTGCGGTGGGGCGGCATCATAACCCGCCGGCCCTGGACCGCTCTGCTGGTCGCCGGGATTCCGCTACTCATTCTCGCTTTCCAGGCGCGCAGAATTTCTCCCGGGGTTCCTGACCATGACTCGCTTCCGGCCGAAGCGGAGTCGGTGAAGGCACTGCACACGCTTCAAGAAATGGGGCGGTCGGGTATTGTGCAGTCGCTCCGAGTGGTCGTGGAGTTGCCACCGCAGTCTCCGCCGCTCTCGCCGGCTGGCTGGCTTGCCGTCAGTCGCTTGACGACCCACTTCCAGAGCGATCCTAGGGCGCAAGAGGTCTTGTCTCTTCCGACTGTCACGGGAATGTCCGACACTGCGGATGCAGTCGACGAAGTGCCCGAGCCGATCCGCAAGAGTTTTCTTCGCAGCGATGGCCAGGCTACCTTGATTGAGTTGCTGCCCACCGCCGCTCTTTCGCCGAACGAACAGATACGATGGGTACGAGAGGTGCGTTCCACAGATGTCGCGGCGATAACCGGCGTGCCCGGCGCTGTGCTGCGTGTGGGCGGCGTTCCTGCACTCGAAGCAGATTATGACTCGGTAGTGAAAGAGCGGTTGCCGAGGGTGGTCCTCGGCGTCATTTTGGGAAGCTTGCTGGCGCTCCTGATCGGGTTACGTTCTCTATTTGCGGCTATCAAAGCAATCCTGCTGAATCTGCTCTCCGTTGGCGCTTCGTTCGGTGCGTTAGTTGTTGTCTTTCAGGAAGGCCACGGTAGCAAGCTCTTTGGGCTTCACGGACCGACCGGCACCGTGTACCCGATCGTTCCGATTCTTTCGTTCGCTATCGTCTTCGGATTGAGTATGGACTACGAAGTGTTTCTGGTTGCCCGAGTCCTCGAAGAACGGCGGCGGGGTCTGTCCGAGAGATCGGCGGTGGTCGAAGGTCTGGCGCGGACGGCCGGGCTCATCACGAGCGCGGCGACAATTATGATTGCCGTCTTCACCGCATTCACGGTCGGAAGCTTTCTGGTCGTTCAAATGCTGGGCTTTACGCTCGCCGTGGCGGTGTTCATTGATGCGACAGTGGTGCGGATGGTCGTCGGCCCGGCGCTATTGCAACTTGCCGGCGACTGGAATTGGTGGCCCTTTGGCTTATACGGAGCCCCGGCAATGTCTGAAAAGGAGCTGGTCCCATGACGGCGAATACCGTGGATGCTCCGGTGACTGCACAGGACCTCGCAACCGCATAGCTAAGCGATTCGATTTTATTTCACTTCCTCTTCATTAGCACTGGACCTGTTGATATCAAAGTCCTTGGGTCCAAGATTTGCCTTTGGCGAGCCGCGTTCGATTGTAAGAATCGAGGAACCGGGCTTGCCCTGCAGTTTTGCCTCGGCTTGCATGGCGGTCCAGACGCCGCCGACCTGCCGCAGCCCGTAGTAAATGAATTCCTTCTGCTGTCCCGTCCCGCGAAGTGTTTTCACCACATGCACAGGGAACAAAATGCTGCGATCGATCCACGATGTTACCGAATCATAGTAAGTCCGGTCCTGAGAACCGGACGTGCTCTTAAGGACAAAGCAATCCCGCGCGCCGTATTTCTCCGGGGGTAGAAGTCCCTGATTCTTCCAAAAGAAATAGCTCTCTATCATGTCTTCATAGGAGAAGTCTGTTCCCACCAGTGGCTCGTTCCAACGCTCGAATGGCAACACGCTAGCGGTCTTCTCGCCAGGAAGCATCGCCGAGATAGTCACGTGCCCATTCAGGCTCATATGCAGAAGAAGGCTCGTCTTCTCTGCGCCCGACCCGGAGATCTCGCATAGCACCTTCAGACCATCGGGAAACCAGTGAGCCTTGGCGACAAACTTGTAGTTCGTGCGCTTGCCATCGACCTCTATCCGCGCGAGTCGCCCGGTGACGCGGTAGTCCAGTTTCTCAATACGCTGGCGTGAGCCAGTCAGCACAGTCTCCAGGTCAGGACTCGCCGCGAAGGCTCGCGATGGATGAATCAGCGACAGCAGCACTAGCAAAATGATGGAGGCTTCAATCGTCCCACCGAGGCAATTCCAGAGCATTACAACGCGGCGCAGGAAGGTCATAGCTATATATACCGCCAACGTCCGTGTAGCGTCCATTGCCCATCGTTCATCCGTGGGGACGGGGAATGATCCATTGTTGCGACGGTATGGAAGGCCTGGGCCGCAGGCTGCTAGTGGATGTTCAATTCACCGTAGTGGGCGAAGCTGGAGAGCGATACTTCGTCGTTGCCGGGTATGTAGAAGCCAAACTTGCCCCGGCTGAGATCAGCGCCAGGCTGTGTCCAGCGGTCCAGGACGGTCCAGCTGTCACCATGCTTGATCTGACTGATGAGCGCCGTGGGACTAACGCGGATTCCAAACGTGCGGAAGCTCTTCTTGTCGCCTTTATCCGGAACTATGATCTCGTCCGCCTTCTCGCCGTTGCGAATGACAGCGCGGTAGAAGTTATTGTCGTCGATTTGGAAGAGGATGTAGTTTTTGGGATCGCTGTAGTTGAACACCCATTGCAAGAGGTGGCCCTTGGTAAGCATCGCGGAAAAAATAAATGTGCCCGAGGCGGGAACGGCTCTGTATAGGACGAAGTCCCCGCCTTTGCGAATGAAAGAATCCCCGTTATGCTTCCAGGCGCCTGGGTCATCCCAGTTCGACATACCGGTAGGGGCGAGAGACAAATCCAAAGTCTTGGATTGGCCGGCTATGACTTCGAGCGTGGACGAGCGCGTGAACCTTTCGGCGGTTCGGGCAGTAAGCGTGTAGGTACCGGGGACAAGACTGAGCGGGACACCACTGCTTACCGTTTTCAGGAGATTGCCTTTCGTGAGCGCAACATTGGCGTCGGCGGGCGTGAAGGTAATTTTCAATTCGCCGGGAGCCGCTTCCAACGTGGCATCCGCAGCGGTGAGAGAAATCGTTTCGCCCGCCTCGAAGTGTTTCTTGAGCTGCCGCGGTTTGAATCGCTCATTGCGCAGCTCGACGGTGTGGTCTCCTGGATTGACGGTGGAGACGGAGAGCGTGCCATCGGGGTGAATGGTGCCGACGAGAGTTTGATCCACGAGAACCGCGGTTCCGGGAGCGCCGCCTTGGATGGTCAGCGAAGCCAGACGATGCTGCGGTTGCGGCTGCGGTTCGAGGTTGAAAATAAGTCTGGCCTCCTCGCCCTTGCGAATCCGGATCTTTTGCTGGGGAGGATCCTGAAAGCCGCTCTTAGAGACTTGTACAACGTAGTCCCTGGGTTCGAGATTTGGCAGGCGCAGCTGGCCGGCTTGAGTGAGTCGCTCTTGACGTTTTCCGTTGAGAGAAACTCTTGCGTCGTCTTGACCAGCAACGACGAGCAGCGTGCCCAGGTTGTGACCGAACTCGGCGGGGGGCTGATCATTGAGTATAGCTTTTCCGGCGGTCGCGTCCGAAGGAGACCGCACAATAGACGGCGATGGTTCGGGAGTTATTTGTGTCGGCGACGCAGGTGCGGGAGTTGCTGGTGCGGGAGCCGTTTGTGCGGGAATTGCTTGTGCTGGGGGCGGGACGTCCGGAGCAGAGACGGTCGGAGCAGATGATTGTGTCTTCGCTACCGGCGCGGCGTAATGTTTTCGCGTGAAGAAAAAGGTCGCCGCGACCAGGACGATCGCAGTGAGTATGATCGCGGCGGCGGAGATGAGGATCAGCGTTGTGGAGTTCGAACCTTGGGGCTGTTTAGGCTGGGATCCTCGAGATGCGATTTTGACTACCGGTTCGGAAGGCTCGGTGGCGGGAGGGGTAGCGGCTTGTGGCGGAGTGGGCAGGACCAAACTCAGCGGCGCTAGGCTGGGCGGAACCTTGCGCGGACGAACTTCGCTGGGCTGAACTTTGCTGGGCTGAACAGTGGCCGTCGTAACGTTCTGGGCTGGGACCGGGCTTTCCGGAACGGCGGCGGTGGGAACTTTCTGTCGTGGAACCGGATTTTCTGGAACAGGGCTTGGCGGAATCTTTTTGTTAGAGTCACGTGAAGCCTCCGGAGCGCTGGGGCGCGGGACGTGAAGAATTACGGTCGCGCCCTTGCCGCGCGGCGAGGCACCGGTAC
Organism: Candidatus Sulfotelmatobacter sp.; assembly: GCA_049584615.1. Lineage (GTDB taxonomy): Bacteria > Acidobacteriota > Terriglobia > Terriglobales > Acidobacteriaceae > Sulfotelmatobacter. The sequence goes on along the minus strand of JBAUYE010000043.1, from coordinate 4,391 downwards.
TCTCTTGGGAGACTAATCCCAAGCGGAGGAGCAGGGCATTGGCGATCGATAAGATTTCGCCATCCGTCCAATACTTGGCGGCGACCGTTTGTATGCGTACGGCTAAAGTTCGTTTTGCAGCAACCTCGGTGGCCCCATCGATTTCGCGCTGCATGCGCCGCAGGTCTTCCAGGTCGCCGCGGCGGGCCAGGCGCCGCCGAGCGTCCTGGTCGCGCTGGATTTCATCCTGGATCAGCAGCAACTTGGGATCGTGGGGATGAACGGCTAACCCCTCTGCGATCCAAGCCAAGGCTGCAAATGGATCACTGGAGGCTTGCAGCTTGCGCGCTCGCGCAACCCAGTCCTCGACAGAACTTGTCTCTTTCCTGGCAACGATCAGGCTGAGGATGGTTTTGGCCGTAGGATGCGCAGGGTTCAAGGCCAGCGCCTGGTTTGTCAGCGTCTCGGCTTCCAGCCAATCGGTTTCTACAACCGAATGTGCCTGCTCGACGAGGGCATTGGCCAGAATGGAGCGGGCGAGAGAATTGCGTTTATCCAGTTCGTAGGCTTTGCGCAACAACTGAATGGCTTCGGCGGACTTCCGCTGGGCGAACAACTCCTGGCTTTCGGTGATTAGGCGGTTGGCTTCGGCATTGCGCTTGACGCCATCATGGGCAAGCTTTTCCAGTTCAGACAGGTCCGCATCGTCGGGGAATTCGGCGGCTGTGCCTCGCAACAAATCCAGAGCGCGAGAATAGTCGCACGAATGCAGATAGATGTTGATCTGCTCAACGAGCCGCGTTTTCGTTTGGCTGCGGGTTTGCTGGTCGCGGGTTTTGTCCAAGCGCTCTAACCTCGAAAGTCAAACGCGGTGACCTAAAAATCTTACTCGATTGAGCGGGAAACGCTAGTGTCCTGGTAGTTGCGCCGCTGGTCGTGTCGCGCAAGTTAGCGCGAAAACATGGCCCGCACCAGCAGAGAGGCTGTAACCAGCGCGCAGAGGTATGCAAACAGATCGCCAACCTTGGCGTATATTGTGTGACCGCCTTCGAGCAGCGGCAGTGTGGCCATGCTTGACTCAGCCGATCGTGGGTTGAAGTAAGGATCTACCGCATGAGTTTTCTGCGTCACCCGGCCGTTCGCATCTAGAAATGCGGAAACACCGGAATTCACTGCCCGGACCATGCCCGTACGTTGCTCGACGCTGCCAAAGACGGCCAGGGCCAGGTGTTGCAGCGGTTCCGCTCGAGCTCCGAACCACGTATCGTTCGTCAGATTGACCAGAAGGTGGGGCTGCAGCGCGCCCACGCGGCGCAAGAGCCCGGGAAGAATGTCTTCGTAGCAGATGATTGTTCCCAAGCGCCATGCACTGCCGTCCGCAGTTCTAAGCGGCAGCACGCTTACTTCCTTGCCCGGTGTAAAGCTTCCAAATCCTTGGGGAACGAATTTCCGAAGCCAGGGGAAATGTTTTTCTCCGGGAACGCGCTCGCCGAAAGCCAGCAATAACATCTTGTCGTATCTTCCCGCGGCGCGTCCCTCGCGGTCGATGAGCAATGCTGAGTTATAGAGAGTGGAGTCTGTGCTGGAAAAAGTCAGGGCTCCGACGACGATGGGAGTAGTGAAGCCCCGGCGAATTCGCTGGTTGCTTGACTCCGGGAAATCCTCCTGAAAATCGCGTGGCAGCGAATAGGGATAGCCGGTCTCGCTCCACACGATCAACTGTGCTCCGCCTTTTTCCAACTCCCGGGATTGTTCCTGCAAGGCGGCAAGCTGAGAACCCGCCTGTTCCGGATGCTCCAGACCCTTCTGGTTGTAGGCCACGTTGGGCTGAACCAAACCGATCTTGAGCTTTGGGCCGGCTGCCGAGAGTGCATCGAAATGCTGCATGCGAAATTTCCCATAAAGCAGCGCCGCCACCAGAATGACCGCAGATGCCATCGCCGGAGCCAACCCCCTCCTCCGCCGCGTCAGCAGATCGTAGGCGGCTCCGCTGACCATGAGCAGCAATGCGGTCACTCCCATGGGGCCAGTCAAGTCTGCAATTTGAATGACCAGCGGGTGCCACGCCTGCATGATTGCCAGATGCGATGGAAATAACAGGGGAACAAACAGTTCACTGGTCACCATGGCCAGGGGCGCCAACAGCGCCATGGGACAAGATGTGCGGCGGCGAATCGTGCGCACCAACCAACCGAACAGAAGAAATACGCTTCCCTGGTAAGCGCAGAACAGCACATACAACAGCAACGCTACGGGCAACGACAGGTTTGCGAAGCGCCGCATGGTTTCAATCAGCCAATAGAAACCACCCCCCACCATCACGGTGCCAGCCCACCAGCAAGACAACGATGCCCCGAGGCGCGTGGAAGCACGATCCACGACAAACAGCGCCGGCACCATGGCGACCCACGACAAGGCGGAGAAACCGAAAGGCGTGCAACTCAGAAACCACAGGCATCCGGAGAGCGTCGATAATGCCAACCCGATCCACAGTTCCTTTGCTCCGAGCGTCCGGAGCAAGTACGCCAACCATGGAGGCAGTTTCCTCTGGGCCGATGCGGGCGCGCGATTGTCAGGAGTTCCCGGCAAATCCCTGGCCTGCTCCGGATGCCTGCGCCAGTACCGAGGACTATGGCCGCCCCGGCTACGGCCCGGCCTATCAGCCATCGCGAACACCTCCACCCTAAGCGGTTCTGTTGGCTCGGAAACTCATAAAGCCATGAAGTCAAGATTGTATTCTCGACCCGTGAACGACTTGTATTTGAAACGCGCTCCGATTTCTGCTTGAATAGCCCGGCGGGGGAGCCGTCATGAAAATATACAATCTCGTGGGCTATTTGATTATTGCTTCGTACATGCTGGCCTGCATGTATTTCGCCCCGGCTCACTTGGGACTGTGGAAAGGATTTTTGATCGGCGCCGGTTACTTTATTTTTTGTTGGTTTATGGGTGGCTTGTATTTGGCCGATGTTCTTCATCTCGGAATCGCTCATCGTTCCCTTGACTACAAGGAATGGTTTATCAAAGCCGTCACGATCGTGAACAACACGTTTGCGATCTATGTAAATCCAATCACCTGGGTGAATCGCCATCGCTTGCATCACAAGAATTCGGACCATGACGGCGACCCCAATAAAGTTGGAGGAGATGGTCTCTGGCGGACCTTGTGTCTCTGTCTATTTCCGTATCGGTGTCAGGAGAATCTGGCCAGCGATGACATCTTGAAATCGCGAACCTTCCGGGTGGTGGGGAGCCCGGTGTTTGCAGTTGTTGCGCAAACCGCCAATTTCTGGCTCTTGTGGAAGCTGGTGGGAAGCCTGAAGTTCACGCTCGTGATGTGGTTTGGCGTCCGAATTTTTGGTTGGTGGGTGAATATGGTTCAAAACTACTGGACCCACACCCGAGAATTTGGATACCGGCGCTACAACGATGAACGCGACAACGCGATGAACATTGGCGAATGGCTGCCGGTAACGGCAACCTTCAGCGCCTGCCTGCAGAATAATCATCACCACTATCAAACCCTTTTGCGGCTCAGCCACGACGAATCCGAATACGACTTTGGATTCTTGACCGTCAAATTTATGAAGCGTCTCGGGCTGGTGAAGGCAACGGCAAGGGGCGAACAGGTACCGGCGGAGGTTCGATTAGCCGCGCTCGATTTTTAGGGAGTTTTTTTTCTTCTTGGAGCAAAGGGTTCAATCGTCTGTCCAAGAAAGCCCTTCGCAATTTCCTCGCCGTCCAGACCGTAGCGTTCCGGCCACGCCTCGGGATAGTAGTAAGTCCCAAAAAGCTTATCAATCCACGGAAAATGTATCGCAAAGTTCTTATCGATGCCCTCTTTTTGGGAAGTATGGTGCCAATGATGGTATCTAGGCATGACCAGAAACTTTTCGAGCCATTTGGCGTTGGGACCGAAATTGCAATGAGTCCAGGTAGCGTGAAGGGTGACAAAAATTAAATACGCCAGGATGATCGACTGCGAAAATCCAAACATGAGAGGAACGAGGATAAGTCCGCGCACAAGTGTGTCATCTACAAAGTGGGAGCGTGAGCCCGCGATCCAATCGAGCGCCTTCGAGGAATGGTGAACGGCATGAAAACGCCATAGAAAAGGCACTTTATGCAGAGCTAGGTGAATAAAATATTCAGCAAGGTCCGCAACTACAACGGCCAGTAAAAATTGTAACAACCAGGGCATTCGAGCGATAGAGTGTTGAAGAACCGGAACTCCCAGATATTTGGTGGCCTGGGTAGCGGGCAATAAAACCAGAAAAGATAAAATTTGTATAGGAAGATGCGTGGACATGAAATAAACCACATCCAAAGTCCACTCGTTCCTGAATGTTCCTTGTTTTGGATACTGCGGCCAGAGCCGTTCGAGCGGCACGTAGATAAGTGCCATTAAAAAC
>JBAUYE010000042.1:0-4244 GCA_049584615.1 Candidatus Sulfotelmatobacter sp. | reverse complement strand
TTCTTTTCGGCTGGTGATCCATTCTTTGGAGGAAACAACCTCGTGTCCTTGAATTCCCGTGCTGGTAGCTAGTGTGGTCATTTGCATTCTCCTATTTAGTGAGTTCGATTTGTGTCTTGCTGTTTTCGGTGACAAACCGCCGCCTGGCGGCCTGATGTTTTTTTCGCTTGCGCGAAGTGGTTCGCTTTTTGCGCGGGCTGCTCTCGGCGATGTCCTTCTCAGCGAGATCCTTGATGCGCAGCAACTGACCCGACCAAAGCTCCTGAAACGGCCCCACCCAGCGTTCGTAAATCTGCCGGATGGGCACTACGTTCAGCGAATTCACCCGCTGCCTCCCGGCCTCGCGCGTCTGCACTAATTGCGCTCCGCGCAGCACATCGAGGTGTTTCATTACTCCGAACCGGCTCAAGTGCGGAAAAGTTTCCACAATCTCGGTCGTGGTCCGGGGACGATCGCGCAGAAAATCCAAGATCGCGCGCCGCGTCGCATCCGAGAGCGCCTTCCACACTGCATCAAGTTCGTCCGCGGCATGATTCGAAGCAGGATGTTTCGAAGCTTCCCTCACCGCTGCTCGCTGTCCTTCTTGATTTCGTCGAGCATGTGGTTCCAGCCTTTAGTCACGCCCTTGCGGTGCTGCGGATCGATCATGCCGATCGCGCGGTGCCGCAGCACGACCTTGCAGCCTGTTCCGGTTGCTTCCACCTTCACCTCCAGGTGATTGATCGCCGGATACGACATGAACATTGGCCCGCTCAGCTCCAACAGCGTCGGAGGCTTCAGAACCTGCACAAATCCCCAGAGGTGTCCGATCCCGTGCCCGCGATCCCGGTACCAGCGTCCACCCGGCTTTTCCTCCAGCAGTAACTGCATCGATTCCCCGTCGGGTTTGGTATTGCCTTTTCCGAGGCGATACAAAACCGCCGCGAACGCCCTGTCCGGCGTAGCTTTGACTTCCACGTGCTGCTCAACGTCGAGTGTCAGGTCTTCCAGTGTCATTGCTTTCCCCTCCTTCGTGAATCCATCAGTCATTATGTGAGCAAATTGTAACGTGACTTAATGGTAACGTCAAGAACTATTTTAATGGCGGAGGGTGGTGACGCCGGCATCCAGGTTCCCTGCAAAATTGCCCGCGCCCCGATTCTTCGTTACAATTCCGACTTGGTCCCCGGGCTCGTGTCTCGATGTAAGGAGGCCTTATGGCAACGCCCTCTCGGCTCCTCGGATCTCTCCTCTTTGTCTTTGCGCTGGGCTGCATCTCCGCAGTACTTGGTCAGACCAACCCTCCGCCAGCGGACCCGCACGAGTTGGTCACTCGCGAGCCCAAAATTCTTTCGAAACCGGCAGAGCGCAGCGCCGCGCTTGATGTTCTCGGCCGCGCGCGAAACAATTTCAATTTGCATGATGCCGAGGTGCCCTACGCCCTGAAGGTTTCGTTCGAAACCAATGGCGCAAGCAAGAACGAGGGCGCCGGCAGCATGGAGGAGTTTTACGACGGGCACTCGCAGTTCCGGTGGACGGCGGCGTTGGGCGATGTGAAGGTGACTCGCGTGGGCGCCGATCGCGTCTACGGCACGAATCCCTCCGAGCCGATCCCGCTGCGCATTCAGTTAATCCGCTCTGTCCTGTTGCGACCTGTGCTACGTGACATCGGAAAGTTCGAGATTCGTGCGGCCGATATCATGCACGACGGCAAGCCGCTGACTTGCTTCCTTCTGAGCTATTCGCTGCCGCCGAATCCTGCGCCGCGTGCGTGGGTCGAGCGGGAGGACTGCGTCGACTCCGAGACCGGCGTGTTGCGCACGTGGTCGGAGGCTCCGGGAATTTATACCGTGTATGACTACGACGGCTCCAATTTCCACGGTCACGTTCTGCCGCGACAGGTTTCGATCTATGAGGAAGGCCGGCTCGCAGTGCAGATCCATGTCGAAAGCCTGGAAGATGCGCCCAACCTCGATGCCAATCTCTTCAAGCCGTCCGCGGAGATGGGTGAGGCCGCTGAGACTTTTGCTTTGTCGGGCGCTGGCCGTTTAGGACCATTGCGCGTCGACCCTTCCGACGGGCCCACATCGCGCTTCTTCCAGCCGGTGATCGTACACGCCATCCTCGATGCGCAGGATGGCAGCGTGCTCGATGCGGAAACGCTGCAGGATTCCTCTGACGACCTGGGCCGCGCCGCGCTCGATCTGGTGCGCAACTCCGCATTTGACCCCACAGGATTTCAGCAGGAAATGTTCATCAATGTGCACTTCCACCTGCCCGCCACCACGTTCGGCGGCCCACCGATTGCGGTCTTCCACTCATCCCGTGTGCACTGGGTGCGAGTCGACTGGCGAACCAGAGTGCCGACACCTCGGCCGCACGTCGGGAGGTAGGGAATTACAATCGCGGGATGGCCCACCTTTGATTTTTCCCGACATCACGGTATTGGGCTATTTTGATTTTGAGGCGGCTTCCATCGGCTCTGAAGCGTAGAGGACTTGGTAGCCCTCTGGGAAAACCTACGAACAGCGGAGGGCGGAAAAAAGAGCGGCCTGAACGCTAGAATCGGGATTTAAGTGGCGCGTGAACTGTTCATACTCTTTTTTTGTGCGACGATCGCCTTCCTCCTTGGAAACGGTTATTACAAATCCTTCCGCAGTGGTGTCCTTACTACAATCGAAAGCCGCCGCACCTCTCGCCGGGACAAGGAACCGATCAGCTACTGGATTGGTATGGCTGTAGGGATTTTCGCATTTCTCGTCATGGTGTCCGTAACTGCGCTTATGGCGTTCCTGGTATGCGTGGGTTTATCCGGGACTTCAAAGTAGCCACTACCCGACATCACTGCCCCGCAATAGCGGTACCTTCTCCGCTGCTATAATCAAGAATTGCGCCCATGTCCACGAAGCGACTGATCCGTTCCACAACTGTTTTATCCATCCGCCGCAACGGCAGCGTCGTTCTGGCCGGCGACGGCCAGGTTACGCTGGGCGAGTCGGTCATTAAACACACGGCAAAGAAGATTCGCCGCCTATACAACGACAAGATTCTTGCGGGATTCGCTGGCTCGACCGCCGACGCCTTCACCCTATTCAGCCGCTTCGAATCAAAACTCGAGCAGTACCACGGCAACCTCGGGCGCGGCGCAGTAGAACTGGCCAAAGACTGGCGCACTGACAAATACCTGCGCCACCTGGAAGCCTTGTTGCTGGTGTGTGACAAAGAACAAACGTTCCTGCTCAGCGGACAAGGCGACGTGATCGAGCCTGACGGCGGAGTAGCAGCCATCGGCAGCGGTGGCCCCTACGCGCAGGCCGCAGCCGAAGCCCTGGCGCGGCACACGCAATTAAGCGCGCGCCAAATCGCCGAAGAAGCAATGAAGATCGCCGGCAAAATGTGCATCTATACCAATGACGTGGTAACGATTGAAGAACTCTAGAAGCAGTTCTCAGTTCTCGGTTCTCAGTTCTCAGCAAAATCTTCGCTGCATAACTGAGAACTGGGAACTGAGAACTGAGAATTGATTATGGCCATCTATTTACCCAGCACCGCCGAAGAAGAGCAACTCGCCCTCGACGAACTCACGCCGCGCGAGATCGTCGTCGAGCTCGACAAACACGTCATCGGCCAGAAGGACGCCAAGCGCGCGGTCGCCATCGCTCTGCGCAACCGCACCCGCCGGCAAAAACTAACTCCCGACCTAGCCGAAGAAATCATTCCCAAAAACATAATTATGATCGGGCCTACTGGGGTGGGGAAGACGGAGATTGCGCGGCGGCTGGCTAAGCTGGCGAATTCTCCTTTTCTTAAGGTTGAGGCTTCTAAGTTTACTGAGGTTGGGTATGTGGGGCGGGACGTGGAGTCGATGGTGCGGGATCTGGTGGAGATTGCTATCGACAATGTGCGGGAGGAGAAGCTTGAGGATGTTGCGGACAAGGCTGAGTTGAATGCTGAGGAACGGTTGCTGGATATTCTGCTGCCGCCATCCCCCCCGGCCCGGCCGGCGGAGTCTTCCACTGCTGGCGGAGTGGTGATTGATGGGAGCGCTGCGCTGGCTGAATCTTCTTCACGGACTCGGGAGAAGCTGCGGCAGCAACTGCGAGAGGGGAAGCTTGACGAGCGGCAGGTTGAGATTGATGTGCGGGAGCGGAATTTTCCTTCTTTTGAAATTATGACGAACCAGGGTGTTGAGGAGATGGACCTCAACATCAAGGACATGCTGCCTAATATTTTTGGGCAGCGGACCAAGAAGCGGAAGATGAAGG
>JBAUYE010000041.1:0-3526 GCA_049584615.1 Candidatus Sulfotelmatobacter sp. | reverse complement strand
AGCTAGACGGCGGCGAAGCCGCCGTCTCGCGCAGTCGAAGGACCCCTTGCGCGCCGGCACACCAACAGGCCTAGCAAGGAGTTTCCGCCACGACCGTCGGGGGTCTGCCTGCCACCATGTTCGGCTCTTAAGTCCGAGGCGACAAGGTCAGATGTCACAAAGCTTCTGTTGATTTTGTGGAGACGGCCGCGACGCCTGCCCTGAGCGGAGTCGAAGGGCCGTCAGCGGAGCGAAGCGACGTCCGTCTGGAACGGACACTCCTGCCCGTTGCCTTGGACCTTGATCTTGGCCTTGATCCCAAGCCAGCCCGACCAACCGCTACGGCAGATCCATTTCAAAATTGTCATCCTGAGCGTAGCGAGACATTGGCGAAGCCAATGTCTCGCGCAGTCGAAGGACCCCGCGCTTGATTGCGCAACCGCCGGCCCAGCAAGGAGTTTCCACCACGACCGTCGAACCCGTTTTCCACAGCCGAACCCTGTGACCTCTGACCTTGCGCTGAGCCCACAATTCGTCGCATCATTGCCTAAGCAGAAGCAGCAGAGGCAGTCGCGAGGCGGGAGCGGAAATCGGGACGTAACTCCTTTGTTGTCTAGATTTTGACCTGTAAGTCCTTTGCTTGATGGATTTTGCGGGCCAAAACATGCTTAAGTCGATGATTCCAAAGATCGAGGGGGGGTACCCCGTAACAAAAAGGTAAACCGGCTCGACCGCGCAAGCCGTAGGTGGAATTTATTTTGTGGCTTCATCGCAGCGCTGCAGCGTCGCGCCACCCAAAACCGGGCATGCTAAACTGAGCTTAAATCCCACATCAAGGACAGGCGACAGACGATGAAATTCGGAGTCATCATCTTCCCCGGCTCGAACTGCGATCACGATGCCCACTGGACCATCGAGAATGTCGCCAAACAGCCGGTGACCTTTCTCTGGCATGAGTCGCACGATCTGGAGGGTTGCGATGCCATCATCGTCCCGGGAGGGTTTGCTTATGGCGACTACCTGCGGACTGGCGCGATCGCAAAATTCTCTCCGGTGATGGAGTCGGTGCGGCGGTTTGCCGATGGCGGAGGGTTGGTGCTCGGAATCTGCAATGGTTTTCAGATCCTGTGCGAGTCGGGACTTTTGCCCGGAGCTCTCATGCGGAACACGGGGCTGAAGTACGTCTGCAAGCCGGTGCAGGTGCGGGTGGAGAACGAGGCTACTCCTTTTACCAACGCCTGTTCGCGCGGAGAAGTGTTGACCATCCCGATCGGCCACATGGAGGGCAACTATTTCTGCGACGAGGCAACGCTCGACGAGCTGCGTCGAGGCGACCGGATCGTGTTTCGTTATGTAACTCCGGCGGGTGAGGTTTCGGCCTCAGCCAATCCCAATGGTTCTCTCGACAATATTGCCGGGATCTGCAGCGCGGGCGGCAACGTGGTCGGCATGATGCCTCATCCTGAGCGCTCTGCCGAACCTGAACTCGGCGGTACCGACGGAATGAAGATTTTCCACTCCATGGTCGGAGCGATGGCGAGCCGGTAAGTTTCTTGCGAGAACATGTCTGTTGGTCAGGTCGGTTGGAATCCTGTGAATATCTTTTTGTTGAATAATTGCCTGCCTCGGTGGTAGTGTCTCGGCGAAAGCTGCTTCCCTATTTCGCATAACTGGAACTAAAACGTTCAACCAATCCGAGGGAGGAGTGTGCCTGATGACGGCGAAGCAGATTCTCGATTCCTTTTCTGAAACGTTGATGCGGGATGAACGCATTCTCAGTCCGCAAGAGCGGGAGTTGCTGATGAGCCTCCTGCAAAACTCCAGGGCAGTTTCGGGCAGTGACCTACAGACTCAATCGGCGGTAAGCGCAGCGATTGCGCGTTCGGTGGGCGAAACGGTAGCCCAGCGCGCCTTTACGCTGTTAGGTAGCAGCATTGTGGAGCAAATCCTGGCGCGCTCGGGGATGCCCGCGGGAACCGAGGAGACACTGTTTGCCACCACGGTAGAGGCGCGCGCACCGCAGCCTCCGAACCCCGTAAAGGCCCCACAGCCGCCAAACACGGCACCGCAGCCTCCGAACCCCGCAAAGGCGCCACAGCCGCCAAATACGGCACCGCAGCCTCCAAACCCTGCAAAGGCGCCGCAGCCGCCGAACCCCACACCTCCGCCGGGTCCGAAGGCGCCGCAGCCGCCTAACCCGGCATCGCGGCCGAAGGCACCACAGCCTCCGAACGCACTGCACCCGCAACACGATTCGCGGCCATTGAGTGTGCCTGTGCAGTCGGTTGGAGAGCAGAGCCAGGTTAATTCGAGCAGCAGCGTGGGTGTTTTGGATTCGCCGGAGATGGTTCGAGCGCAGTGCGTCGTGCTGGATGAGTTCCTGGCTCCGCAAGAGGCCGAGGAACTTATTTCCTACACCTTGCAGCGCGAGGCGGAGTTCCAGAGCAGCGAGCTGGTCTCGCCCAGCGGAGAACCCGGAATGATTGATTCCGACCATCGCCGTTCGCGGGTGCTTATGGATTTGGGGAAGCATGAGGAAATCATTCTCGACCGAATCCGCGGCGTGTTGCCCAGAGTGCTGGAGCGGCTTGGGATGGAGCAGTTCCCGGTCACACAGGTGGAAGCTCAGATTACAGCCAGCAATGACGGGGACTTTTTCCGAGCGCATAGCGATGACTCGGAAGAAATCATCGCTTCTCGGCGGATCACGTTCGTTTACTTTTTTCACGGTGAGCCGCGGCCGTTTGAGGGCGGGGAGTTGCGGCTCCACGACTCGCACCGGGAAGGTGGGCAGCAAGTCAGTTCCGGTACGTATCAGACGGTTGTGCCGCAGCAGAATCAGATCGTGTTTTTCCCCTGCTCGCTGTTGCACGAAATCACTCCCCTAGAATGCCGTTCAAGAGCGTTCGCGGACAGCCGCTTCACACTAAACGGATGGCTTCACAAGTAACAGACACGGCGTGGCTGGAATGGATTGCTGGCCTGGTGGGGGTGGGGTCGCGGCAGACATATAGCGCGACACTGCCCCCCGTGCAATTCCATTGTCTTCTCGACGAGCTCCCGCTGCACTTGATTCCGAAGCGGCGGCTCGAGTTGCAATCCTGGTGGCAGAAGCTGCCTCATGGAGATTTATTCCTCAATCCAGAATGTTCGGTGTTGCCTCCCGGGCAGGTGCCGGTCGAATTGGAACCGTATCGGCATTTGCTGAAGGATTTCTACTTGCAGGGAACGATGGCTTGGGTGCGCGACCCGGCTGCAAATTCTTTGCAGCCGTTTTGGCTGGGTCCGCGGCTGGAGGCGGTGGTTGCAGGTCTTCGAGCAGAAACCCTGGGTGCAAGAACGCCGGTTCCTGACGTCGTTCCCAGAGACGTTCTATTTCTGTTGGCTGGCGCTGGCATTTTTACGACGGAAGGCCAAGCTGAGCGCCGTCTAGCGGAGTGGGCTGAAGTTGTACGGAAAGGCGCCCAACAGTTTCGAGAAAGAGGATACGTTCCTCTGGGGAATTTGATTCATCCTTTCAATCTTGCGGCACTGCGCCGTTACTACC
>JBAUYE010000040.1:0-13931 GCA_049584615.1 Candidatus Sulfotelmatobacter sp. | reverse complement strand
CATCGTCAAATCTTCCAACCGGAACATTGTGCTGAATGTTCCGGTTGGAACATTGGAGGACTTGGGATTGCTGGTTGGAATGGCAAACTGCCGGATACGATCAGTGTTTACCACTTTCGTGGGCGGATGGCCTTCCCAGACACCCCAGTAACCTGCTTTAGTGGGTGCAGCTTTGTAATCTGTCCCACTTGTTTATGGTCTTGGTTCTGCCTGTCCGATTAGGAGTATGCGAGATTGGGAGTTCGGGATGGGGATCGGAAGGTCCCACGTCAGGTTGGGGAGGGTGGAGCGGGTGGATTCCAGTTGCGAGGAGGAGATCAGGAGGGCCAGGCGACCGTTGGGGGCCAGCAGGTTGGCGGCTACAGGGAGGACATTGGGGAGGTGCTCTACGGCTCGGAGAGTTACTACGTCGAAGCTGGATGGGGGGAGGGTTTCGGCTCGGGCGTTTTGTATATTGATGTCTGTCAATGTAGGGGCGCGGGCTAGTTCGCGGAGGAAGGTTGCCTTCTTTTGATTCGATTCGATGAGGGTGAGGGCGACGTTGGGGGCCCAGATTTTTATGGGGACGCCGGGGAAGCCGGCGCCGGAGCCGAGGTCGGCTATGCGGGCTTCGGCTCTCGGGCTTCGGGCTTCGGCTTGACCTTCGGGGGCTGAAGCCCCGGCTCCTTTTTGTAGCATTCTATTGGCACCTTTGGGCGCGCTTCGCTTGCTCAGGGCAGGCTCAGAACTGAAGTCGTGCCCTTCCCGATCTTGCTCTCTCGGAAATAAATGGCGGGCGGCGAATAGGGATTCCCCGAAGTGGCGGGTTACGATTTCTTCTGGAGTGCGGATGGCGGTCAGGTTGATGCGGGCGTTCCAGTGCAGGAGTATATCGATGTACGTCGATATACTTTGAAGTTGGCCGGCGGAGAGGACAGCGGATTCCTCACTTCGTTCGGAATGACATGGGGTTGATAAGAAGGGCTGGAGCAGTTCGGCGATGCGGGCGGGGTGCATGTGGAGGTTCGATTGTAGACAACGGCAGTTGTCGGTTGCCAGCCACGTGCCGCGGAATTCCACCCTTGACAAAGAACGTCGAGGATGGGCGCGCCCGCAGTTCGACGATGCTGGCATTTACCACCAGCGGTCACCGCGGGCGGCGACAAAATTCCGCCAGACATAGTCCCACGGTATGACAAACAGGAAGATCACGCTCATCAGGCAGGCAAAAGTTGTGTCCCAGGTGTCGGCATCCATGGTGTGGTTTTGCCAAGCAGGCAGGGCCACGGCGAGAAGCCACGTGGCCTTCCATGTTATTTCCCAGAAGAGAAGCGGCAGCATTTTCAAGGGATAGCGCAGCCCCAGGACCGCCAGCAGCACCAACGCGAGCAGCATGGAATTGACCACGCCATGCATCAACTCCCAAGGCTTGTGATGAAGGAAGGCAGGAACCTTCTGCATTCCCATGCCGACGCCAATCAAGAGGTATCCGGCCCTGAGAAGATAAATTCGCCAGAGCGCGATCTCCCGCGCCGGAGTTTCGTTTCGGTCCCGCGTGCCCAAGGCTAATGCTGGCGATGAATCGGTTTTCATTGCGTGTCTCCCAATCCGACTCGCATCGGCTGCGTTCGTCAAGCTAGCCGATATTCCCCATATTAGTCCTGTATCAAATTCGAGGCGGCAAAGCTTTGGGAGGTCTTTTCCCTAAGTAATCGTCAAGACGAGGCTGCTGCTCGTCCCGCCGCTGACTATCGATGAGCCTCGTTGGTGGGCTGTTCTGGAAATCGCTCGGGCCTTACGGGTTCCGTCTCGTGAGACATCGAGGACGAACCTTACGAATACATCTTGAAGTGTTTTCGGCGACGCTCAGGGCGGCTCTGTCTCTCCAAAAGACGGAGAGACGATGACGGGGCACCCTCTTCGTCGGGAAAGGCTGGGCCAGCCTCCAGCCGTGGAACTGCCCCACTCAAGCCAAAAGACGGCTTGAATGGGCCACCCGCCATCCTAGTCTGTGCTTGGGGAGTCGCGACCTTTGCAGTCGGATGACAAGTTCATCGCGCTGGCGGCCAGGTGCGTAGGTCCCTTCGGCAAGCTCAGGGCAGGTTCTTCGTCGGGAGTCCTCCGCTTCGCGGGTGACTCCGCTTCCTCAGGATGACAATGCGGGTGGGTTGGCCTGTTCTCCCCTGCTGGGGCTGGATATGTTTTGCAGGGTATGGCAAGCTGGAGGGATGAAGAAACAAGCGTCGGACCAGGCGTTTCATGATCGGCGGCATCAGGAGCGGAAGCGGGCGGAGGCGGAGCGGAAGGTTCCGAAGAAGAAGGTGGCAAAGCAGGGTGGGGAGTCCCGAGCGGCTAGTACCGAAGCAGGAAGTGGTCAGGGGTAGTACGAGTTGGGATCGGGCATCAACGACGACCACGGGGGCTGAAGCCCGCATCATTTGGGTGCTTTACGCGGCGCTGAAGCGCCGCTCTTCCGCGGTACTTCCAGAAATTTCTCTTTCTCCCACCAGCGCCTGAAGGCGCGGTCGACGCTCGGGCGTTTACGGCATCGCAGAAGCGATGCCCTGATACGAATCCAGACCGGGATACTCCGATACGAATCCATAGGACGGTTGACAGGGGGCGAACCGTTCTGTAGATTCTGTTTGAACTGAAAGTACTGACATGGCTACTTTGACTGGGGTGCAGAAGGCTTACATTCTGCATTGGGGGGAGATGGGGACGCGGTGGGGGATTAACCGGACGGTGGCTCAGATCCATGCGTTGCTGTATTTGTCGCCGCGGGCGCTGCCGGCGGAAGAAATTGCGGAGACTTTGAGCGTGGCGCGGTCGAATGTGAGCACTTCGATCCGGGAGTTGGAGGGTTGGGGGATTGTGCGGGCGGTGCATGTGCTCGGGGACCGGCGGGAACATTATGAGTCGATGAAAGATGTGTGGGAGATGTTCCGGCTGGTGATTGAGCAGAGGAAGCGGAGGGAGATTGATCCTACGCGGGAGATGTTGCGGCGGAGCCTGGAGGAACTGGATCCTAAGGAAGCTGGGGCGGAGTTCACGCGGGAGCGGCTGGCGGCTATGGCGGGATTTTTTGAGGCAGTGACGGAGTTGCATGATCAGATGAAGCGGCTGCCTACGGGTACGGTGCGGAAGTTGTTGCGGATGGGGGGTAAGGTCAGGAAGAAGGCGGGGTAGTTCGTGTGGCGGAGAGATCCTCACCTCTCGCAAAGAGCGCGAGAAATGGGGCACCCGGCGCTCTTGGTGGACGTGAGGTTCGCGGCCGCAGGGATGGGAACTCCTATAAGGGCTCGAGACGGTGACGACGGGCATGGGGTGTTTCGACTGCGTGGCATCGTCCTTCGGACGATTCCACTGCGCTCAACATGACAGAGTAATTTTGGTCCTAGGAAGAGGTGGTTTGACGATGATGCAGGCTGATGAGGCGAAAAAGATTTGGTTAACGCTGACGGGGTTGCCGTTGACGATTACGCTGGAGTGGCCGTTTCATCGGTCGACTTCGGGGGCGGATTTCTGGGTGTTGCATGGGGATATCCGGTTGGAGAATTCGGAGGGGCTGCATGCGCCGGTGGCGGTGAATTTGTCGGCTACGGTAAGAGAGGTGGTGGCATCGCTGGAGCCGGTGGATGTGGAGGCTCCGGTGATTAATGCTTTGCGCAAGGAAGTGGATCATCGGCAGATTGAGTTTGTGAAGTCGGGGAAGCTGAAGCCGGTGGCGTTTTCGAGCCGGCATTATGACTTTAAGCGGGGGAAGTGGGTGTTTGGGAAGGCTACGGATGAGGTGATTGCGGAGTTTCTGGAGCGGAAGATTTATTGGGGGACGAAGTTGAGTACAGGCGGTGACGATGCTTCCGTCCAGGGCGGTGGGGACGGAAGCGAAACCAAGATTCCTCGCGTTGCTCGGAATGACAAGGCCCCGGAGCAGCGGGTTTGGATTGGGGATCCTACGGATGCGCAGTATTTGGAGACTACGCCGGCGCACCTGGTAGAAATTGCGGGACGGCTGGCTGGGGATGGGCTGGTGCGGATGGATGGGGAGTGGGCCCTGGCTACCACTGGATTGATGGGGCAGGCTGAGAAATTTGAGGCGGCGATGCGTGATGCGGTCGAGACGTTGGAGAAGAAGCATGCGTTTGAGCGCGGGTAGGAGAAAAACGGTTCTCAGTTCTCGGTTCTCAGTTCTCAGTTGCGGCGCGGGACATCCTGGAGTCGATTTTCCTGATTATCCTTCCTAATAAATTTATTTCTATGCTTCGGGACGGTTGCGGGAGAAGAGTCCCCAGCAGAATCTTGGGGCCATGGCGTAGTTTATTTGGACCAGGACTATGGCGGCTATGCTGTAGTAGGTGTTGATGAAGCAGAGGGACGCGCCAGCGGCGTAGAGGGACTGGGCGATTACTATGCGGCGGATTACGGCGGGGTGGACTTCGGGTGCGACGTCGTCGCGAAGAAGATTCGCGCGGGTGGCGTAGTGCCAGCTCCAGAAGAGAGTGAGTCCGAGGAGGACGATGTTGCTCCAGTAAACCAGGAGTGCGGTGCGGTAGTGGATGAATCCGGCTAGCAGAGCAGTGGAGAATGGAGTGAGGGAGACGGCGCAGAGGAAGGCGATGTGAATCCAGGCCAAGTTGCGGTCGGAGCGGGCGAAGTGGTTGAGCTGGGTTTGCTGGCCTACCCAGAAGATGCCGAGGGTCATGATGCTCATCAGGAAGACCACGATGCGCGGGGATAATGCGATGAGGGCGTGGCGGAGGTCTTGTTCGGAGTGGACGGCTTCGGCAGCGGGGATGCGGAGATCGAGAACCAGCAGGGTCATGGCTACGGCGAAGATGCCGTCGCTGAGAGCGGCGATGCGTTCTACATTTTGACCTGCAACACGGTTGTAGAGCGATGGCATCTCAGGAGTCTAGCATTGGGGGTTTTCGTGGAAGGGACGTCAAGGGCTTTACCGCAGAGGGGCAGCCGGTATATGGAAGCGAGCCAAACGCGCGATTATTGCGTCGCAAAGAACGCGACGCTTCGCGCGGCTCGCCCGGATCCCCTTCGGCGAGCTCAGGGCAGGCTCTCGCTGCGCAAAGAACGCTTGCTCGGGATGACAATCAAGTTTTTGTTGGTGTGCTTGTTGGTTGTGACGGGGCGGGAGCTGGGCCGGGCCCAGGGGAGTGAGCCGGCTCAGACTTCTGGGCAGGCGGCGGGACAAGAGCTGCCGGATGCTCCGAGTCAGAAGACGGAGCAGAGTGGGAATCCTGTGCAGTTTGTTGGGCACAAAACCAAGCGAGAGCTGCTGCGAGCGCGAGACTGGGAGTCGGGATGGATCGCGGGAGAGTATGTGGGCCGGAACCGGACGCTGGTCACTCCTACTCGACAGGAGCGGGAAGTGATTTACCTTCGGGAGACGCTGATTACTCCAGAAGCTTATCTGAAGCGAATGTTTGCAGCGGGGATTGACCAGGCGCGCGGCGTGCCTTACCAGTGGGACGATGGATGGGCGGGATATGCGGAGCGTTTCGCATCACGGGAGGGACAATTTATTGCGGCGAACAGTTTGGCTGCGCTGGGCAATGCGGAGCTGGGATATGAAGTGCGCTATGACCAGTGCAAGTGCAGGGGGCTTTGGCCCCGGACGAAGCATGCGTTCATCCGGAATTTAGTGACCTACGATCGCAGCGAGGAGCATTTGCGTCCACAGTGGGCGTTGTACGGGGGAGCGTTTGGCGGAGGGATGATTTCTACGGCGTGGAAGCCGAGTCCGAAGAACGCGTTTGTCAACGGTGGGCGGGCGGCGGCGGAGCAAGTTGGGTGGGGGACGCTGCTGAATTTTGTTACGGAGTTTTCGTGGGAGATTAATCGGAAGCAGGGAGTGAAGTAGTACCGAGTACCTAGTCGAGTGGGTGGTCCGCTTGGGCGGTGGTGCCGCCAGCGAAAAGCAGATTCCTCACTTCGTTCGGAATGACAAGATCCTCGGGATTGCGAATGTCTTCTGATTCGCCGGCGCGCGGCCCCCGACCGCACAAGTAAATATCCATTCAGAGGATTACTGGATCAGCGTGCCTCCGTTGCCGTTGGGTTCTTCTTCTGGGGCTAATACTACTGCGGCGGCTACTCGGTCGCCGGGTTCCATGTTTAGGAGGCGGACGCCTTGGGCGTTGCGGCCGGACTCGCGGATGGTTTTGGAATCCATGCGGATGATTTTGCCGTATTGGCTGATTAACATTACCTGGGAATTTTCGTCTACGAGGGCGATGGCTACTACTTTGCCTACTCGCTCTGTTGTCTTGATGTTGATTACGCCTTTGCCGGCGCGGTTGGTTAGGCGGTATTCGTCGGCGGGGGTGCGTTTGCCGTAGCCGTTTTCGGTTACGGAGAGGATCAGGGTGCCTTTTTGGGTCAGGTCCAGGGTTTCGGTGGGCGGGATTTCGGCTTCTGCTTTTGCCTCGCCTTCGGTCGCTGTCGCTCCCGTGACGGCCGAGGCGGCCGTCTCCACATGGTTTGTGGTGGTCCCTGCTTCGGCTTCTGGCTTTGGGGTTACTGTCATGCCTACTACGTAGTCGCGCTCTTCCAGGTTGATGCCGTTTACGCCGTAGGCGGCTCGGCCCATGGGGCGGACGTGGTTTTCGTCGAAGCGGATGGCTGCGCCTTCGTGGGTTGCTATGAAAACGATTTGGTTGCCGTTGGTGATGCGGGCGGCTACCAGTTCGTCTCCTTCTTCGATGTTGATGGCGTTGATGCCGTTGGAGCGGACGTGCATGAACTCGCGGAGCTCGGATTTTTTAACCAGGCCGTTGCGGGTGGCGAAAAAGATGTATTTGCTTTCTTCTTCTAGATTGCGGACGGCTAGCATGGTGCGGACGGTCTCTCCGGGTTGCAGGCCGATTAAGTTGCCGATGTGTTTGCCACGGCCGGCGGCGCTT
This sequence comes from Candidatus Sulfotelmatobacter sp., assembly GCA_049584615.1. Classification (GTDB taxonomy): domain Bacteria; phylum Acidobacteriota; class Terriglobia; order Terriglobales; family Acidobacteriaceae; genus Sulfotelmatobacter. The sequence continues at coordinate 7,032 of JBAUYE010000040.1, read as the reverse complement.
ACGTCGGGAATTTCGTAGACCTTGAGCCAATAGACTCGGCCTTTGTTGGTGAAAATCATGATGTAGGCATGAGTGGAGGCGATGAAGAGGTGCTCGACGAAGTCTTCGTCGCGGGTCTTCATGCCGGTGCGGCCGGTGCCTCCGCGGCGCTGCATGCGGTAGGTGGAGATGGGCGTGCGCTTCATGTAGCCGGAGTGGCTGAAGGTTACGGCTACCTGCTCGTCGGCGATCAGGTCTTCTAGGACGATTTCGGCGGCTTCGTCCTCGATGCGGGTACGGCGCTCGTCTCCGTAGAGTTCTTTTACTTCTTCTAATTCCTTGATGATGACTTTGCGGAGCTTGCTTTCGGAGGCGAGGATGGATTCGTAGTCTTCGATGCGCTCGCGGGTTTCTTTTAGTTCGTTCGAGATTTCATCGATTGAGAGCTTGGTGAGGCGGTGCAGTTGCAGTTCGAGGATGGCTTCGGCCTGGCGCGAGGTGAAAGGCTTCTCGGGACTGAGCTTGGGAGCGCGGCCGGTGGTGTTGATATCGATTTTCTTGCCGCCGAAGTAGGCGACCAAGTTTTCTCGGGCGTCGGCGCGGTTGGCGCTGGCGCGGATTATTGTGATTACGTTGTCGAGATGATCGAGGGCGTTTAGATAGCCTTCGAGAATGTGTTCGCGGTCTCTCGCCTTCTGCAGCAGGAAGGCGGTGCGGCGGCGGACTACGTCGACGCGGTGATTGATGAAGTGCTTGATGGCCTGGATCAGTCCCATTTCGCGGGGCTGGCCGTTGACCACCGCTAGCAGGATCATGGAGAAACCTTCCTGCATGGCGGTGTGTTTGTAGAGCTGGTTAAGAACGATCTGGGGCTCGGCTCCGCGCTTTAGTTCGACTACGATGCGCATGCCGTCGCGATCGCTTTCGTCGCGGATGTCAGAAATGTCTTCAATGTCTTTATCGTTGACCAGTTGTGCGATGCGCTCGACTAAACGCGCTTTGTTTACCTGATAGGGGATTTCGGTGACGATGATGGCCTGACGATCTTTGGTGATGTTTTCGATGGCGGCTTTGGCGCGCATCATGAAGCGGCCGCGGCCGGTGCGGTAGGCTTCGAAGACTCCGGCGCGGCCGTGGATTACGCCGGCGGTGGGAAAATCTGGGCCCTGGACGAATTTTAGAATTTCGGCTAGCTGGGCGTTGGGATCGTTGATCAGCGTGATGGTGGCGTCGACGATTTCGGTTAAGTTGTGCGGAGGAATTTTTGTGGCCATGCCTACGGCGATTCCGTCGGAGCCGTTGATTAAGAGATTCGGAATTCTTGTCGGGAGAACGTCAGGTTCGACTTCGCTGCCGTCGTAGTTGGGACGGAAGTCTACCGTCTCTTTATCTAAATCTTCCAAGAGCGCGGTTGCTACTTGCGCTAGTTTGGCTTCGGTGTAGCGATCGGCCGCTGGTGGATCTCCATCGACGGAGCCGAAATTTCCTTGTCCGAAGATCAGCGGGTAGCGCATGCTCCAGGTTTGCGCCAAACGAACTAACGCGTCGTACACGGCTAGATTTCCGTGGGGGTGGTACTTGCCCATTACGTCGCCGACGATGCGGGCGCACTTGCGAGTGGCGCGATTGGGCTGGAGTCCCATCTGTTGCATGGTGTAGAGAATGCGGCGGTGGACGGGCTTGAGTCCGTCGCGGACGTCGGGCAGAGCGCGGCCGATGATGACCGACATGGAATAGTCGAGATACGACTTGCGCATCTCGTCTTCAATGTTAACGGGCTGAATGTGCAGCGCGCCGGGACTGCCTTCGCCGCCGCCGGGCGGTGGGGTCAGGGGGAGTTCGGGATTTTGATCGTCTGGCATTGGTTAGCTTCTAGCTTCTAGCTTTTTTCTCTTCGTGTTGGACTGTCGAATCGGGTCTCGAACTTGGGGCTAAACAGTTGCATCTGCAGGTGGTTAATGGGTTTTAATCGAAGAATATTGTAGCACGTTTCGGGGTGTGAAAACTGCGTCTGGATTGTTGCTTATCGCGGTTCTGCTTTGTGCTCTTCAGGCACGCCTGCGGGCTGAAGGCCTTTCCCTACGGGCCTTGACTCGGCCCGTTCGGCGTCGCTCAGGGCAGGCCACAGCGGTGGTAGGAACTCCCGGATGAGCCGCCGATGGAGGAAAGATGCAAGGGGTCCTTCGACTGCGCATGACCGTCCTATCGGACGATCATGCTCCGCTCAGGATGACATGAAGCGCCGCTCTTCCACGTCGCCGCACGCGTCCATCGTAGTCACGAGTATTCCCTCCCATGTTCGCGCATGCGGGGCGGCTCCCACGGAAAACGAGTTAGGGGCGGGTGATTACTTCGTTGGGGGATTTGGGGAGAACGAATTTTACGTTGCGCGCGGCGTTGGCTTCGAGGGTTTGGGCGACGTTGACGGTGGAGAGGGCGATTTTCTTGTTCCAGTATCCGTCGGTGTAGTAGTCGCCGCTGGCGTAGAGGACGCCGTCGGCGATGGTGTAGTCGCGGACTTCTTCGCTGTGTCCGTCACGAAAGACTAAGAGTACAGGCGCCAGATCGTGTGGCGTAGAGGGAGCGCGGTCGGGCGCGAGGGTTAGGGGTAACGCTTCGCCATCGGCTGCGGTGCTGTTCACGCGGACGTAGCGGCCGTTCTGGAGTTCGATCATCAGCGGCTGCGGAATGGAGGGCTCACTCTCCGCGTAGTCGGGATGGGCCATGGCGTGTGCGGCCTGCAACAGGATTGTCGGTGGTTGCGAAGCTACTGGATAGCCGGTGGAGTAAATGTCATCGGGATCGAAGGAATCGGCGAAAAACGGGAAGGGCAGCGAGGTGTAGGGGAATGGCTGGCGGAATCTGGATGCGTAGGTTCGTCCGAAAGCGAAACTGCCGGCGGCTGAGTTGAGATGCGGGGTTGCGGAGTGCGAAGTTATAGCGTGTGCGGGCATCGCTCTTTGAGCTATGGTCCACGGGCTGAGAGCTAGGAGGAGTCCGATGAGAGTGAGTACACGCATGTCAATTTGCCTGGGTTGACGGCAAGTCGAAAGTGATGCCTTGGTCGTCGTTCAGCTTCTGGGTGGCCGGGAGATTGAGATCGGCTAGCGCGACCCTGTGCGGGTGACCCGGCGTTAAATCGTAGAGCGTTTGATTGACTATCGCGTAATTTCCTATCTCGAGTTGATGGCCGTCTTTGAAGACCAGGACAGTGGGGTCGGGCGATGGTTCGGAGTCGGAATCATATTCAGCCGAGGGAGTTTGCTCTGTTTGCGTCTGCACGGGGTTCGAGTCGGCTGGCGATTCATAGCCTGGGGGAATGTAGGAGGATGGTCCGTCGCCACGGCGATCGAAGACGGTGGGGCCGCCTTGATAGTTTGGATCGTTGTCGTCGGAGGCGCCGTTGTCGAGGACGTCGGCGGTGTAGGGCACGGGCACCGCGTACACGTAGGGATAGTAGTAATAAGGCAGAGGGATGGCGGTGGGTTGAGGATGGCTATTGTTGCTTTGGGGGGTGGTGGATTGCGGCTTTCTGGAGGGGGAAGTGACGCCCGAGTTGGTCGAGACGCGCGCGGATGTGGCTCCGGAGGTCGCGCTGACGCTGTGACTTGAATAAGCTGTGCTGTTGTTTTGAGCAGGGCTGATGGGAGCGAGGAAAAGCATCGCGAAAAGCGCTAGCGAAGCCGGAATCAGAGGCCGCACGGGAATATGATACTCCAGCGGATGGGTCATGGCGTACCTCCACTGTCTACAGTTTAGATCGCATGGGTGTCTGGTCGATGCGAGGAAATTGTAGAGAATTGTGATGGGCGATCAATCAGGGAGCGGTTTGCGGGATCAGGACGGCGCGGCGGCGTTTCTTGAACTGGGAAACGCACCAGGCTACTCCTGCGGCGAGAGCACTGTAGGGAATGGGGCCAGGCTTCCGCTAGTGAAGAGACGGACCGGGAGGTAGGTCAGCAGGGAGCCCCAGAGGAAGGTTTCGCGTTCCAGGAAGTAGCCGATAAGGGCTCCCGCAACGATGTAACAAAGCCGGATTACGGCCTGAGCAGCGAATTCGGCAGGGAGGCCGAGAGTACGGGCGGCGTGAGCGGCAGCGGGGGCGTATTCAAGGCGGGCGAAGACCGGCAAGGCGGCTGCCAGGATCGCCACGGAAAAAAAACGTTGAGCGGAAATGCCCTGGGCAAAAGGATTGAAATAGTTGCGAATGCCGCGGCGGTAGACTTTGTCGGAGAGGGCGTAGCTGTCTTCGCCGGGCAGAGGCTGGTAGCCTCCCACGGAAAGCTGATAGGCGCTGTAGCGCTCATGTTCGCTTTGAACGCTTTTGAAGATGCGGTCGACGTCGGTGATAGGGGCGACGGGGCATCCCATGGTCTGAGCGCGGGCGTCGTGGATGCGCTTCAACTTTGCGGGATCGTCAATCTGGGGACACTCCTGCAGCACCCAATAAGGCGGATTGTCGAGGACGTTCTTCAGTTTCATGTTGCGGGTGGTGAGAACACGGTCGTCGGTGAAGCGGGTGTGGAAGTGGATTATGCAATTGCTAATGAAGGTTTGTTTGCCCTCGACGGTGAGGGCCAGTTCCTGGATCGCCACCTCACAGCGGGAGCTCTCGGCAGGGTTCACATAGTAGCGCGTGAGGTTCTCACCATAGTTGCTGATGAGATAGGTGCAGACTGGGCGGTAGTTCATAGCGGCCAATTTTTCATCGTAGGGCGCGAAATAACTTGCTTGCGCTTCGGTGAGAGAGGCTTCGGGGACGTTTTCGATCTGGTAGCGAGCGGGAACGTGCGGCACGCTTTGGCGCAGGTTGGGCAGTGCTGTGAATAGGATTTTGCCAGTCACGAAGAGGAACACCGCTAGATCGACATCGACTGGGAATCGCATGGATATGTCTCCGCGGGGAGTTCGCTACGAGCTTAGCAACGATTTCGAGGTGAAGATGCGTTACGGAAGTGTCGGGGCGACGCGTCGGGACTTTGCTGGAAACGAGTTTTATCCGCGTGGGACTTGGGTTAGGGCTTGGAGACTCCAGAGGATGTAGGCCGCGAGGAGTCCCCAAACGGAGGCGGTGACCAAGGGGCGCGCGCAGGTTTCCATTAGGTCGGCTAGAACGCCGGAGACGAAGATGAGGGTGAAGGGTATGGAGGCCAAGAGAAATCCTGCGCCGGCGACGTGGGGATGGGCCATGCCTAGTCCGATGAACAGGAGGGCCATGAGGCCGGGAGCGGTGTTGCCGAAGTAGCGGGTGCGGCGCCAGAGGACATAAGTAAAGACCGCGACCGGGAGCAGCAGGGTTAGGGGCGGACAGGCACGCAGGATCTGGAGCGCAACCTCGCGGTAGACGGCGCGTACGGTGAAGCTGTCCCAGGTTGCTCCCCAGAAGGAGGCGTGGTGCATGGCCTCGAGAAAGGTGTGGGCGTGGAAGAAATAAGTGGCGAAGAGCAGTGCCAGCGCGAGGAGGCAGGCTGCGATCCAGATGATGAGGGCTGCAGTGCGGCGGACGGGCGCTAGATAGAGCATGAAAGCTAGAGCCAGGGGCACGACGATAATCATGGAGAATTGGGATCCTACGGCGATGGCTAAGGAGGCGCCTAGAAGAACGATGCGACGCCAGTTCCAGAGAATTACTTCGCGCGGGGCGTAGAGAGTGTGGGCAACGGCGATGGCGGTGAAGATGGCTCCGAAGGATCCCCAGGCCGCTAAGATTTCGGGCTCAGTGTGCCAGACTGCGCTGGCCTGGATCATGGCGGGTGAGAAACAGTAGAGGGTCAGGGCCAGGAATCCGCCGGTGTTGCCGCAGAGGCGGCGGGCTACATACCAGAGCGATGCGCCGAGGAAAACTCCGCAGGCCAGGAAAGGAATGCGCGGGAGCCAGCGCCAGTGCGGGGAGGACTCGGGATTGAGCTGGGAGTGAGGCCAGGCCAGCAGAGGCGCGGCGGATACGAGAGAGAGCAGTGGGGAGTGCTCGGAGTCGAAGCCGCCATCGAGGGAGACTTCCATGGGAATCGACGCCGGGGGATCGGAGTAAGGCGCGCCGGCGATGTTGCCGCCGTGGAGTTGGCGCCATCCGGCGGCGATGCGGACTTCCTCGGAGGCGCCGGGGGTAGTGGATGCGTTCAACTCGGAATGGACTAGCTCGGAATGAATCAGCCAGGATGCCTGCGCCAGGAAAGCCAGGAGCAAAGCGCCGGCTAGAAACTGCGGGCGTCCGAAACGTTCGCGGGTGAAAAAACGGGCCATGAGGCAGGACAAGTGTTTTACCATGGCGCAGGGCATTTGAGGAGACCTTCTACTGGGTGGGTAGTGGCTCAAAGGAAGTGAGTGGTTCCGGCAAAAATCCCACGAGGGACTTGTTCTAGGTGAAGTAGGGATGCTTCGACTGGGTGAGAGCGTCCTTCGGACGATCTCACTCCGCTCAGCATGACAGTTCGATTTCAGTTTTACTCAGAGCCGCTACTGGCGGGTATACGAATGGAAGACGGGGCTGACATTTCGAGTGGGAAACGAGGAGCGTCAACTCCGGGGGCGCCAGGAGCCGGGCCGGAGTTTGCGGCGGCGGTGCAGCCCTCGTATGTGTGGACGGTGTTTTTTGATGGGGACGGTCTTAGGCCGGGGTGGGGTGTGGTGTTTTATTTGGCGATGTTTTATTTGCTGGAGTATGTGATCGTCCGGTGGGCCGGGTCGGTGGATCTGGGTGCGAGCGGGTTGTGGTCGATGATGCTGGAGGAATTTGGAGTATTTGTGGCGGCGGTGGTTCCGGCGTTGGTGCTGGCGCGAGTTGAGAAGCGGCCATGGGGTGCTTATGGTCTGCCGGGGCGGCGAGCGTTTGGGAAATTATTTTGGGTGGGCGCGGTGTGGGGATTCGCTAGCATCACACTGCTGCTGGGAACGATGTATGGGCTGCGAGTGTTTGAAGTGGGACATTTGGCGATCCACGGGATGCGCAGCATGAAATTTGCTGCGTTCTGGGCGTTCTATTTCCTGCTGGTGGGTTTGTACGAGGACTTCCACTTTCGCGGTTATTTGCAGTTCACGCTTACCCGGGGGATT
>JBAUYE010000039.1:0-7238 GCA_049584615.1 Candidatus Sulfotelmatobacter sp. | reverse complement strand
CGAGGATGCCCGGCGGTCGTTGATGGATGCGTACCAGCAGAAAGCCATGCTTTTTGAGCTGGCCATGGATCGCTCGGCGGAATAGTAGTGGAAATTTCGAGTAGGATTGACGGCGATAGCGGATCGGCGGGCTTGGGGAGAGTTGCACATGGTAAACAAACGCACGGCGAAACTGGTTGCGATTGGCGTAATCGTTGCAGGCACGCTGGTAGCCGAGAGCAAGAAGGAGTATCACTTCTCGGTTGGGCCGAAAGCGGGCGTGTCGGTAATGAATCCCTATGGCTCGATTTCGGTCAAGCCGTCGTTGAACAATACGGTCGTGGTCAACGCGATCTTGCACTCCGACAAGGTTGAGGTCGACAACAGTCAGAATGGCAACCGCGTGGATATTCAATCGCACCTGCTGGCCGGGGCCGACGCCGATTCGGGACGCGTGGATTACGAAGTTCTGGTTCCCGCTGATGCCAGCGTCACTCTGCATTCCAGCACCGGCTCCCTGCACGCCGAGAAACTGCACGGCGACGTCGATTTGGAAGGTGCGGGAGCGGCGGTCGATGTTCGCGACGTCTCCGACGCCCATGTCCATGTCAAAACCATGAATGGGGCCGTGAATCTGGATAACATCCAAAACGGGCATGTCGAGGTCGATTCGCTTAGCGGGGACGTTACTCTGAGGAGCGTGACCGGCCCCTTGGTGCAGGTGATTTCGACCAGCGGCAGAATCAATTACTTTGGCGACTTCGGCAACAGCGGCGAATACCGGCTGACCAGCCACAGCGGCGATATCGAAGCCACCATCCCGGAATGGACCTCCGCCGACGTAAGCGCCCGTTCGGTGCGCGGAGAAGTGCACGACGACATTCCTCTCCAGCCCAAGAATCACACCTGGTTTCCCATCAACAAGGGACGTGCCTTCGCAGGTACCATGGGTCGAGTAGCGGTGTCCTCGACCGTGGTATTGCGCACCTTCAGTGGTAAAATTCACCTCAGAAAACGCTCCGAAAAACAATAAAGAAAACGAAGCGAAAACCGGTTCGGCGGAAACGGTCTGCTCAAGGCCCGAAGAAAACGGCGGGTGTTGGTGTGCTCGGCCATAAAGCCCGGGAGCCACGCCAGCGGGCGCGGGGCGTGATCCTTGTCGGCTTCATGGGCGCCGGCAAAAGCAGTGTAGGCCGGGCCTTGGCTGAACAGCTGGGATGGACGTTCGAGGATCTCGATGACCGGATTGAACGGCGGGAGGGGTGCAAGATACCTGAAATCTTCCGCGAGTCCGGAGAAGTGGGTTTTCGCCGAGCTGAGCATACGGCTTTAAAGGAACTGATGGGGGAATTGCAAGCTGCTCCTGAGAAAATCGTTGCCCTCGGCGGCGGGGCTTTCGTGCAGAAGGAGAATGCCAGGCTGGTGGAAGCCGGAGCCGTTTCCACCGTCTTCCTGGACGCAGGAGTGGACGAGTTGTGGCGGCGTTGCCGGCAGCAGGCCGAGCAGGAAGGAACGGGGCGCCCATTGCGGGGCAACTGGGAACGCTTCGGCGAGCTTTACGAGGCGCGGCGAAGGCATTATCTGAAGGCTTCTTTCCGGCAGGAGACCGGCGGGAAGACCATCCAGGAAATTGCAACCGAGGTGATTGCAGCCTTGGGCCTTGAGCGAAGATGAGAATAGCAAGGAGAAAGAAGTGACTCTGGTGGCGCGGATGCGATGGGGAGCAGTCGTGGTTCTAGCGTGCGCGGCAGTTTTATACGCCCGCGACAAGAAAGACAAGCCCAAACCAGCCAGCTCAGAGATCGATTCGGGCTCGTTCGGGGTATTCGTCAAAGGCCAGCGTGTCGTGACCGAGACTTTCAGCGTGAAGCAGGAGAATGACATCAGCACAGTAAAATCACAGTTAAAGGAGGTCGGCGGTTCTTCCTCCTCCGGCCAAAAGTCGGAATTAGAAATGACTGGCTCCGCAGAGTTGCTGAAGTACGAATGGAGCGACGGCAATAGCTCGCTGGAAGTCACGCCCAACGATGACTTCCTGCTCGAAAAAATCACGCCCTCGGTAGGTGCAAAGCCGGCTGAGCAACCATTTCTCATGCCCAGCACATCGGCGATTCTGGACAACAATTTTTTTGTTCACCGTGAGGTTCTGGCGTGGCGCTACTTGAAGACGAATTGCAGCAGCGAGGGCGGAGAGTTGCGGTGCCGGAAGGATCCGGGGGAATACGGCGTGCTCGTGCCGCAAGACAGAACGTCAATGCGGGTGCGCCTGGAGCTGGTGGGAAGAGAAAAGGTCAACATTCGGGGAACCGAGCGCGAACTGCTACGCTTGGACCTGAAGGGCGAAGAGTTCTCCTGGGCTCTCTGGGTGGACGACAAAGATCAGTTCAAGCTAATGCGGGTGCTGATTCCAGACGATAATACAGAAGTAGTGCGGGATTAGCCGGAACGCAGTGGTTGCAAGGGATTCGATTAGGAGCTGACTGGGCACCATGCCGGTGGCGGATGCACGAACGGCGCGGGTTTTGATTACGGTGCTGTTGTTTGCGCTCGGTTTGGGTTTTCTCTACGTAGCGCGGCAGACGCTGATGGCCTTCCTGTTTGCCATTTTCTTTGCCTACCTGATGAGCCCTCTGGTATCGAGTCTGGAAAAACTGCTGCATGGGCGTGTGCGCGCGATCGCAGTAATTTACCTTTTGCTTCTCAGCTTGGTGGTGCTGTTTTTCATTTCCATGGGACCACGGATCGGCCACGAAGGGGCACGGCTGGGCCAGTCGCTGCCGGCTTTGGCAAAGCTGAGTTCGGGACAGATCGCGGAACAACTGGGAGAACAGCATGGCTGGAACTCCCGAATCATCGAACTGCTTCACGACTACATCGCCAGCCACAGTGATGAGATCGAACAATTGGCGCAGAAGGTAGGGCTGCGCGTAGCGGAAGCGGCAAAACAGGCATGGCTGCTGGTCATTGTTCCATTGTTGTCGATTTTCTTTCTGAAGGATGGCCGTGCCTTCAGCGAAGTTCTGCTGGCTCTGGTGCAGTCGCGACCTCAGCGAGAATTACTGCAAGGCGTGCTTAGCGATCTAAACCAGATGCTGGCCCACTTCATTCGGGCGCAACTCACCCTGGCGGCGTTGACGTTCGTCATGTATTCGGCCGTTCTTGCCATGATGCGAATGCCCTACGCCCTGGTGCTGGGTACAGTGGGCGGCCTGCTGGAATTTATTCCGGTGCTGGGGCCGCTGACCGCCGCAGTAGCAATCGTGGGCGTGGCCTTGCTGATGGGCTACCAGCACTGGGTGGCGCTGGTCGTCTTTCTGGGCGTCTGGCGGCTGATCCAGGACTACGTATCCTCGCCGCGCATCATGGGGCACAGTATGGAACTGCATCCTCTGGCGGCGATTTTTGGCGTGATGGCCGGTGCAGAAGTAGCGGGCATTCTGGGTATTTTTCTTTCCATTCCGGTGATGGCAAGTTTGCGAATCGTTTTCCGGCGCTGGCACCTGTATGCCGAGAAGAGAAAGTTCGGCCCCCTCAGTGAGTATGTGCTGGATAATCAGATTGGGCGGTCGAAGTAGAGCAGTTCTCAGTTCTCAGCCTTCAGTTCTTCGACGCTTCCCTTCTTACGACTGCACTGCATTTCCGGTTCGTCCTCGAATTTAGCCGGCTGTGGCACCTGCTCCCGCAGTTTTTCCTGCGCTAATGTTGCGGAGAAACTCCGCGGCCGCTTCCGGCAGGACCGTGTTGATGAACATGCCCGAACCTAATTCAAAGCCGGCGACGCGAGTGAGGCGGGGAATCACGCTTACATACCAGTGAAAGTGCCGGGCGCTGGCGTAATCGGAAGGGCCACTGCGGACGGTGAAATTGAGATCAGGGTTTTCAAGTCCCACATAGATCTTCGCCAGCAGGCTGCGCAAAACACAGGCAAGGTCGGCGACCTCCGTCGTCGAAATGTCCCCGAAGGTGGCCATGTGACGGAGGGGAAAGATGTGCGTGGCAAAGGGCGTGGCCGAAGCAAACACTTCCATGGCAACAAAATGCTCACTCTTCAGGACGATACGGGTCTGGTCCTCCATTTCGCGGTCGACCATGTGGCAGAACATGCATTCTCCAGAGTCGTCATAATGGCGCAGAGCCTCGTGCAGCCGATGCCGGACCTGGCTCGGGATCACCGGAGTGGCAACAATCTGGGAATGCGGATGTTGCAGACTGGCGCCGGCATCGAGGCCATGGTTCTTGAAGATAGTGACGTGGTTGACGCGGCGGTCCATACTGAGCAAGGTGTAGCGCTCCTTGTAGACACGGAGAATGCTGGCCACCTGCTCATCCGGCAACAGGGCCATGCAGCAGGAGTGGTCCGGACTATCGATGACGACTTCGTGAAAGCCGAAGCCCTCGATGCGGCGCCAAACGTCTTGCTGGCTGCGGGTAGGCTGGGCATCTTTTGAAAGCGCCGCGAATTTGTTGGGAATGACTCGTACTGCCCAAGGCTCGCCGGCCTTTGCGGGGAAGCGCATGACTTCAGGCGGGGTCTTGCTCTCGTTGCCGGGGCAGAATGGGCAGGTGTCCAGGAAAGACGGTACGGTTTGCGCGGGCCGATGCGTTGCAAGCTCTTCGGGACGCTTGGCGCGTTCGGTGGCGATGATGACCCATTCCTTGGTAAAGAAATTCTGGCGGAGCTCCGGCATGGTAGTCCTCCAGAATCTTCTATCGGCAGAAGGAGGGCAGTACTGGAGTGGACAAGACGGCGTCTCTGTAATCCGAGGAAGTGACTGCGGTTTCAGGATTTGCGGGCTTTTGCGCGTGTTTGGTCTGCCGCCGATACTCTTCTGCAAACATCTCCTGTTGTAGAATCGAAAGACCTCTTATGAGCAATAAACTTCCTATCGGTATTCTGGGCGCCACGGGCGTGGTTGGGCAGAGATTTATCCAGATGCTGGAACGCCATCCGTGGTTCGAGGTCGCCTGGCTGGCGGCTTCCGACCGTTCTGAAGGCAAGATCTACTCCGACGCCACGCGCTGGCGACTGAAGACGCCGTTGCCGGTCAACGTGGCTGCGATGAGGGTCTCCACCGCGACGCCGGAAGGCGCGCCGAAGATTATCTTCGCCGCACTCGATGCTTCCATTGCCGCCGAAATGGAGCCGCGGTTTGCTGAAGCAGGCTGTGCCGTGGTTTCGAATTCGAGTGCGCTGCGCATGCAGTCGGATGTCCCACTGGTCATCCCTGAGGTAAATGCTGGGCACATCAAGCTGATTGACGGGCAGGCCTGGCGGAAGAAATCCGGCGGATATGTAGTGACCAATCCGAACTGCTCCGCCATCGGACTTGTGCTGGCCTTGGTGCCTTTGCAGAAGCGATTTGGCCTGGAGACCGTGATGGCGGTAACTATGCAGGCGGTCAGCGGGGCGGGCTACCCGGGCGTGGCTTCACTCGACATTCTGGGCAATGTGATTCCCTACATCCGCAACGAAGAAGAGAAGATGGAAGAGGAAACGCTTAAACTTCTCGGGCAGATGAACGGAACGAAGATCATTCCCGCGACTTTTGCCATGAGCGCGCAATGCAACCGGGTTGCCGTCGAAGATGGGCACACGGAATCAGTTTCCGTGCGGCTGAAGACCAAGGCCAAGCCGGAGGAGATCATCGCCGCGTGGAACGGATATCGCGGCGAGCCGCAGGAATTGAACCTGCCGAGCGCTCCGGAGCGTCCCGTAGTGTACCTCGAGGCGAATGATCGTCCGCAACCGCGGTTTGACGTTGACCTGGGAGCAGGCATGACCACTGCGGTGGGACGCTTGCGGCCGTGCGGCGTGCTGGATTGGAAGTTTACCGTGCTCTCGCACAACACCATTCGCGGAGCCGCCGGCGCGGCGGTGTTGAATGCCGAACTGCTCAAGGCCAAGGGCTACTTCGCAAGTTCTTAGCCGCAAGTTCTTAGAATGAAACCCAGACCGTGTTCTTATAATCGGCGTTCCCGCACTCCTGCAAGGAAGCGACGCCGATGATCGTCATGAAATTCGGCGGCACCTCGGTGGAAGATGCCCGGGCCATCGAACGCGTGGCCGCAATCGTCAAGGACAGACTGCCGCAAAAACCCGTGGTGGTGGTCAGCGCCATGGCCAGAGTTACTGACACTTTGCTCACCATGGCCCGCGCAGCGGGAGCTGGAGAACGCAAAACGGCCCTCAAACTCTGCCGGACTCTACAGGAACGGCACTATAACACCGCGAGCGAATTGCTGGGCACTGCGCTGTTCACTGACTTCCACTCGGAATTGGGGAGCGACTTTGAGGGGCTCGACGAATTGCTGCGCGGGATTTCCGCGGTCGGCGAGTTGACCCCGCGAACCACCGACCATGTTGCCGCTTTCGGCGAAATGCTTTCCAGCAAGATTGTGGCGGCCGCGTTTTCGGCCCACGGCCTGAACGGCGCGCACGTAGACTCCCGGGAAGTTCTGGTAACCGACAACAGCTACATGGAAGCCGTACCCCAGACCGAAGAAACCAACGAGCGCCTGCGCAATAGAGTGCAGCCCTTGCTGGATGCCGGCCGGGTTCCGGTGATGGGCGGGTTCATTGGCGCAAACCGCGCTGGTATTACCACGACGATTGGGCGAGGGGGCTCCGATTTTTCCGCGGCGATTGTAGGCGCCGGGTTGGGCGCGGAGCGCATCGAGATCTGGACCGATGTGGATGGAATTCTGACTACCGATCCGCGCATTTGTCCGGACGCCCGGCGGATCAAAGTGATCAGTTTCGACGAAGCCGCCGAACTGGCGTACTTCGGCGCGAAAGTGCTGCATCCAGCTACGGTGCTGCCCGCCATTCAGAAGAATATCCCCGTGTATGTGCTCAATTCGCGAAATCCGTCCTGCGAAGGAACGAGGATCACGACGCGCGCTCCCCAGGGGAAAAACATTTTCAAAGCAATTGCGGTGAAGAAACGGATTACCATCGTAGATGTCGCTGCCCCCCGCATGCTGCTGGCTCATGGCTTCCTGCGCGCGATTTTCGAGGCCTTCGACCGGCACAAGGTCGCGGTCGACGTAGTCTCAACTAGCGAAGTCAGCGTTTCGCTCACCGTGGATTCGAATAACGCAATCCCGGCTCTCGCTGCCGATTTGGCTAAGATGGCGGACGTGAAGTATGAGGGCCGCAAAGCCATTGTCTGTCTGGTGGGTGAGAGCCTGCGGGATAAACCGGGCGTAGCTGCGCTCGTGTTCAGCGAGTTAGCCGACAAAAAGATTCGCATGATCTC
>JBAUYE010000038.1:0-11069 GCA_049584615.1 Candidatus Sulfotelmatobacter sp. | reverse complement strand
TTGCCATGCTCACGCACCACATGCCGAATCACGGAGATCGCGTTGGGAACCGTCATGGTTATTTCAAGAATCGGAATGCCGCCGGCGCAGATGGCTTCCACAGCCCGGGTTGCGTCTTCAACCGTTGCTGCGCGCACCACGGGCACAATGCCAATCTCGCCGATCCTGCGAATCACGTCCTCAATAGTCATATTCTGGTCTCGTGCGCGGTCCCCTCAAAAGTCCGTTCCAATGCTGATTCTTGATCTGCCCTGCTCTCAGCGCGCGATCCGTGCCGTTTGCGCCTTCATCGCTTGCAACACTTCATCGAGCGTCGCCATCGTCGTGTCGCCGGGCGTGGTCATGACCAGAGCGCCATGCGCGGCGCCGCACTCGACGGCCCACTGCGGGTCTTTTCCCGATAAAAATCCATAAATCAATCCCGACGCAAAAGAGTCGCCTCCGCCCACGCGGTCGTAAACTTCCAGATTCTCGCGAACCCGCGCCTCGTAGAACTCGCCATCGTAGTAGCACATCGCTCCCCAGTCGTTCAGCGTGGCCGATTTTGCGTGGCGAAGAGTTGTCGCGATGAGGGCGAGGTTAGGAAATTCCAGCACCACTGTCTCGATCATCCTTTTGAAATTGTTCGGATCGAGCTTGGAATGTTGCTCGTCGAGACCTTTCACCTCAAATCCCAGAGCGGCAGTGAAATCTTCTTCATTTCCGAGCATCACATCCACCAGCGGGGCAATCCGCCGGTTCGTCTCCTGGGCCTCAGCTTTTCCTCCAATGGATTTCCAAAGAGACGCTCGGTAGTTCAGATCGTAGGAAACGATAGCCCCAGCCCGCTTCGCCGCCGCCATCGCGTCCTGAGCAACGAGTGGAGCGGTCGCAGAAAGCGCACAAAAGATTCCCCCCGTGTGAAACCAGCGCGTGCCGTCTTTGCGGAAAATCTGCTCCCAATCGATTTCGCCAGGTTTGAGTTGTGAGACAGCCGTATGACCCCGATCGGAACATCCGAGCGGCGCTCGCAGGCCGAAGCCTCTCTCAGTAAAATTCAACCCGTTGCGGACCGTCCGCCCCACCCCGTCATAAGGAACCCAGCGCACATATTTCTGGCTAACCCCTCCCTGCAGCATCAAGTCCTCAACCAGCCGTCCAATCGGATTGTCCGCAAGAGCGGTTATAACCGCCGTGTCCATCCCAAAGCAGCGCCTCAAGCCGCGGGCAACGTTGTATTCGCCTCCACCCTCCCACGCTCGAAAATGACGAGTCGTCGAAATGCGCTCATCCCCGGGGTCGAGTCGCAACATGACTTCACCAAGACTGACCAGATCCCACATGCAGCCGTTCTTCGATTTAATATTCAGCTTCGCCATAATCGGAATTCACGAACTCGCGCGCGCTGCAGGTGATGGGCTGGCCTGGCCGGGAGTAGCTTTAGAGGCCTGAATCTGCGCCGCGCCAGAGTCCGCCGGAGAAACTCTGAGTCGCCGCGTCGGATCCACCACCAGCCAGCTCAGCGCACCCACGACGCACAATCCAGCCGCCACCAGAAATGAAGTTGTCCAGCCGAATCGGCCAGCGATCCAGGGAGTGAGGGTAGCCGTGATCGCGCCTCCGATTTGATTCCCCATATTCATGAAACCTGATACCGACCCCGAGGACGCTCCGGCAATGTCAACCGTCACGGACCAGAAAGAACTTTGCGACAGGTAAAGCGAACCAGCTCCGCCCGCGAGCACCACGCTCGCGAGCCGCGCACTTTGAACTTGGGAACCGAAGGCAATGAAGACGCCCGCCGCAGCAATTGCGAAGGCCGCCAGACCGCAGCGTCCCGCGCGCAGCCCCAGCCGCTTCGTGAGCCGGTCGTTGATAGCTCCCCCTAAAAGGCAGCACACCAGCATGGCCAGAAAAGGCAGCATCGTATAAAAGGCGCTCGCCTTCAAATCTAGACCACGCACTTTTGCGAGATAACGATAGAACCAGCTAAAGAAAATCCATGCCACATAGCCGTAGCAGAAATAGCTGAGCGTGACGGCCCATACTTCTTTGCTTTGCAGCACGCCCCGCCAGGGCACGAGCGGCTTTGCATCAGCTTTTGGCTCCGCCTGCTCTAATCCGGAGCGAATGAACGTCAACTCAGAGGCAGATACGCGGGTATGCTCGTCGGGGTTGTCACGAGCCATCACGAACCAGACCGCTCCAGCGGCAAATCCGATAATGGAGCAGGTCCAGAACGACGACCGCCAACCGTAATGAATCATGATGTAAGTAATGATCAACGGTGTAAATCCGGCGCCTGCTCCCACCCCGGCGAAAATCCAGCCGTTCGCCATGCCGCGTTCCGAGGTCGGAATCCAGCGCGCAATAAATTGATTGGCGGAAGGATAAATGACCGCCTCGCCGGCACCGAGAAGAAAGCGGACTGCAATAAAAGCGAAAAGCGCACCTGCAATATTCGCTGGAACCAGAGCGGTCAGGGCCGTGAAAATTCCCCACCATGCCACTCCACCGGCCAGCACTCGGCGAGGTCCGAAGCGGTCGGCCAGCCTCCCACCGACTGTTTGAAAGAGCGCGTAGCCAACGAGAAAGGCGCTGAACACTTTACCCAGTTGCACATCGCTGAGATGATAGGCCTCAGCGATCGACCCTCCGGCAATAGAAATGTTTACCCGGTCGAGATAAGACACCGCGCTGAGCACGAACAGCCAGATCACAAGAATCCAACGAACATGGCTCGTTCTGGCAGTGTTCATCGCTGATTCCCCCGCTTGCCGTGCTGAGGGTCATATGATATTTTCGCGCTCGCGATTAAACTCGTTTTTCCTCGTGCGGTCGTTTTCGGAGCCCTATGAAAAAAGCCACCCTCCTTGTAACGCTTATAAGTTGCTTCGCGCTGGCCGCGCCCGCCTGCGCGCAGCTCGATCTTTTCTCGAAAGACCAGCGCATCGAATTCACTCCGGAGTGGCACGGCAACCGTTTTCCCGATGGACGCCCCAATGTGCCGGATTCTGTGCTCTCCCGGCTCAAAGACGTCACCGCAGACGAGGCCTGGGACGTTCTCCAAGACGCCGGCTACCGCAATCAGTTCGAAGGCGGCTGGAAGGTAATCAATCCCGGACAAAGGCTCGTGGGTCGCGTCGTAACCGCCGTTTTCATGCCGCGACGCCCCGACGTGGATTCGGTAATTCAAGCCAACGGCAAAAAGGAAAACCGCATTGGAGACGAGAACTCCTGGATCATTGACATCCTGAAACCGGGCGACGTCCTGGTTGTCGATCTGTTCGGGA
Organism: Candidatus Sulfotelmatobacter sp.; assembly: GCA_049584615.1. Classification (GTDB taxonomy): domain Bacteria; phylum Acidobacteriota; class Terriglobia; order Terriglobales; family Acidobacteriaceae; genus Sulfotelmatobacter. The sequence goes on along the minus strand of JBAUYE010000038.1, from coordinate 7,797 downwards.
AGATCCGCTACGGCACCATCGTCGGCGACAATCTCTCGACCGCCATCTACGCCAAGAGCCACAACGGGTTGATCGTTAACGGAGCGGTTCGTGATGTCACGGGCATTCAGGAGATCCCCGGCTTCCAGGTGTACACTCGCGGCGTCGATCCCTCCGCTCTTGAGAACGTCATGCTGACTGGAATCAACGTCCCGATTCGAATCGGAGACGTGACTGTGATGCCGGGCGATATTGCGATCGGTGACCCTGAAGGCGTGACCTTCGTTCCCCCGCAACTGGCGGGGAAAGTGGCCGACGACACGGAAATGGATCATCTGATCGACGACTGGGGTCACATGATGCTTCGCGAAGGCAAATACACCCCAGGTCAAATCGACTCCAAGTGGACGAAAGAGATGATTGAGCAATTCAACGCCTGGCTGGAGAAAAAAGGATCCAAGCTGCGCATGCCGGTTGACTGAACGGCGCGGCTCGATGTCGCGAGCGCTGTGTTCTGCAATTCCCAAGGTTCTTCTGCGACCGTCCTCGATGTTGGTTTACTGGTTCACGCCGCGTGGGCGCGCAAAAGGCGCGAGAGTTGCTCGGCAACAATCTTGTCTTCACCGGGTTGCAGCATGAATGAGTTCATAGCCAGCCCCGGATGTCCTTCGCCGCCGCCGATCACAATGGACGGTTTCGAGCTGCGCAGCAACTTTGACGCTTGCTGCGGCGTCAGCGAAATGCGCGCCGCGTCCCATGTGATTCGCATGTGCGGCACGTGATTGGCGATGTCCGGCACAAAGAAAGATGTGCTCACCCCCGGAACTTTTGTGAGCTCACGCGAAATCCCCTCCAGCCGGTCCTGCCATTCTCTGGCCAGAGCCTCATGATCTTCCGCGAGAAAAAGATCGAGCGCCTTCACCATGCCCACAATTTCTTCTTTGCCGACTTTCTGGCTGCGTCCCAATGTGTCCTCGTGCGGACTGTTGTTGAGCAGCGCATTTGCCACCATGTCCTGGCGTCCGATTAACAATCCGGCGCATTGCGGCCCGCGAATCGCCTTCCCGCCGCTGAAGGTGACCAGATCGTAACCCATGTTGGTGTAGTCCCAAAGATGAGACACCGGCGGTGTATCGGCCGCCGCATCGTTCATGCACGGTATGTTGTACTGCTTCGCCAGCTTCACCCACTCGTCCACTTTGATCTGTCCCTCGGCGTTGGCGAAATTAGAAAAGTGCATCATCGCCGTACGCTCGTTTACAGCAGCTCGTACTTGATCAACAGTTTCAATCTCAATCAGCTTGATTCCCGTCGATCGCAACTGGTGATCGAACGGATTGCGATGCGACTTTTGGATGATCACCTCCGACTTCATTCCATTCAGATCAGGCAATTGCCGGATCAGGGCCTCATCCCCTCCAGTCAGAATGCCCGCCAATCCTGATTGAATCGCAGCCGCGGCGCCCGATGTCACCAGCGCCGAGTAACCGTCGGGCAGCTTCAGCATCTCCGCGATCCGTTTGCCCGCAGCTACTTCCAGCTCCGGAATGCTTACGAAGTGACGCCCGGCCATGGTCATCACGGCTTCGAGCTCGGGATGGGGAAGGGAACCACCTAGCATAGTCATGGTCCCTTCACAGTTGATCACGGTTGTGACCCCAAGCTCTTCATAGGGATTGCCGGTCTGCCCAAAACCGTTAACCACAGCGCCTGCGCCCACGGCACGATTCCTGGCAAAAAGTTTTCGGGGCGCTACCATCGCGGAGAAGATCGAGCCAGATAGAATCGAAGCGGCAACGGCCCCCACGCTCCCGAGAAAACTGCGGCGATTCCACTTTGACTTGAGTCTCATGAACGAAGCTCCTTTGCCGCTCACTTTGCTACCGCGGCGATGCAATTGATCTCCACCAGCGAGTCTCCCGGCAGCGCAGCTACCGCCACCGTGGTGCGGGCTGGACCGCCATGCGGAAAATATGTCGAGAACACTTTATGCATTCCATCCCAGTGTTCGATCTTCACCAGGAAAACATTCAATTGAAGAATGCTGTCCATGGTTCCTCCACCAATCTCTACGTGCTTCTTGATCTTGTCCATGACCATCGTGGTGTGAGATTCGATCGTCCATTCTTTTGAATCTCGACTGTCATGCGCGCCCTGTCCGGCGACATAAATCAACCCGTTGTAGACGATCACTGGCATAATCACGTCTCTTTCACTGCCCGGTTTGCCTTCGCTATTCAGCTTGCGGATCCCTCCCCCGCTCTGCGCAGCGGAACTCTGCGCCAATGCCCGGTTGGGCAACACGGCGGCTGAAACGCCTAGAGCGGAAAGCACGGAAGCACACCGTGCAGCAAAAGTTCTGCGTGTGAAAGTCGAATTCATATCTCCTCCTTCCAAATTAGTATCGAGTTTCACGCGCCGATCAGGGCAGCGCGAAACTGAAAACGTCACCGCCTGCGGCAATCGCCACGTACTGTTTGCCGGCGACTGCATAGCTCATCGGGGATGCACTGATGTCTTGCCCAGTATTGAAATGCCATAGCGCCTTGCCACTTTGGGCGTCCACGGCCTCAAAGGAGCCCGCATCGTCCCCGAAGAACACCAGACCACCGGCGGTCGCCATGGTTCCGGCGGAAGAACGTCCTCCTCCGGCCTGCGGATATTTCCACGCAATCGAACCCGTGTCCAGGCTGAACGCGACCAGAACCTTCTGCGAACCTTCGCTCGGAATGCGTTTTGCTCCAGTCGAGTAATAGCCTTGACCCTCTCGAAAAGGTTGCGGCTTGAAAAAAAAGTTTTCGCATTCCTCCAGGGCCACGAAATAAACCAGACGAGTAGATTCACTGTAGGAAGGCGCGAACCAATTCGTGGCTCCGGCGAAGCCAGGGCAAATCCGCGTTCCGTCCGCCGTCGGCTCGACGCCGGTCCTCACCGGCCTGCCTTGTGAATCGATTCCCTTCGCCCAATTCAGTTTCTCCACAAATGGCGTCGCAGAAAGAAATGTTCCGTTCGTGCGATCGAGCACATAGATGTAGCCGTTGCGGTTTGCCTGTACCAGCAGTTTTCGCGCCTCGCCCTGATAAACCGCATCGATCAGGATTGGAGTCTCAACCGCATCGAAGTCGAACAAATCATGCGGCGTGAACTGGAAATACCACTTCAACTTCCCAGTATCCGGATCCAACGCCAGCACACAATCGGTGTAGAGATCGTCCCCCGGGCGCACCCCGCCTTCGAAGTCCGGCGCGGGATTGCTGGTGCCCCAATAGATCGTGTTGAGCTGCGGATCATAGGTTCCCGGCATCCACGTAGTTCCGCCGCCGTGCAAGTAGAGCTTTCCCGGCCAGCTTTCAGAACCAAATTCGCCCGGACCTGGTATCGTCCAAAATCGCCAGGCCAGTTTGCCGGTCAGCGCATCATAGGCCGCAACAAAGCCCCGCACCCCATCATCTCCGCCCGAAGTCCCTACTAGGATTTTGTCTTTCACCACGAGCGGTGCGCTGGTGGCGCCGTAATTCCCGTTCCAATCCGCGTAGGCAACGTCCCAGATAAGATTGCCCGAGCGCGCGTCCAGGCAGAGCAGATGCGCGTTATCCGTTTCCATGTAAACCCGGTTGCTCCACACCGCAACGCCGCGGTTGATGTGCCCCGCCGCATCGTCAATCAATCCTTCCGAAAGTGGCCATGAATGGTGCCACACCATTCGCCCCGTACGCGCGTCGAGCGCGAAGGCATCATTCGCGGCGGTCACAAACATTATTCCATCAACTACCAGCGGAGTGACCTCGAGCCGTTTCGTGTCGCGCGCATGAAAAACCCACTCCGCCCGCAGTCCCGCGAGGTTCCCCGGATTAATTTCAGCAAGGCTGCTGTAGCGCCGGCCAGAGTAGTCGCCGTTGTAGGAAGTCCAATTGGCAGCTGCGGGCTGAACCAGAAGATCGGCAGCTCGCACATCGATGGCCGTCGATATGCCTGCCGGCGGATCAGTTCCCGCCCAAGCAGCCATGCAAGCGAAAGCCCCGACAAGCGCTGCCAGCCGCATGCCGCGAGTACTTCCGCCGCAAAGGGCAGAGACCACTACTTCGAAACGGCCTGCGCCATGCCGCCTAGAGAGGTTTCGCAAGCGCTGCCTCCCCGGAACTATTCTTTCTCACTGGCGCGTGGTAACTGCCAGTCCGGTAGCCCAACTCACGCGAGATTTGCAATCCGGCTGTCTGGATCAGCGGGGCGAGCTGCCGCAAGCGGGTAACCGCCATGCGTACCACGGGCGCGGTAATGCTCAGGCTGGCATTCACGCTGCCGGCGTGGTCCCAGATGGGAGCGGCGACGCATCGTATGTGCAGTTCATGTTCCTCCAGATCGCAAGCGTAACCGTTCTTTCGAACCCGGTACAGTTCCGCATCCAGCTCCTGAAGGTTGCTCACAGTGTTCGGAGTCAGACACTGGAGTGCCAACTGTGGGAGCACCTTTTCCCGCTCATGGTCCGGCATATAGGCCAACATAACCTTGCCCACAGCAGTGCAGTACAGCGGAACCGCGGCGCCGATGCGGGAATGAATGCGCAAGTGTTCGGGCGAATCCAGCTTCTCAACGTAAACTGCAGACAGCCCATGCCGCACGGTCAAATGGATGGTTTCGCGCGTCTGCTGGTTCAACTCCTGAAGGTAAGGCTGGCTCACCCGGCGAATATCGAGCTGGCTCAGAGCCACATGGCCGATCGCAAAACAGGCGATTCCCAGGTGGTAGACGCCATCCCCACTGCAGTTCAAAAAGCCAGTACCTTCCAGGTTCGCCAGAAAACGGTGGACCGTACTCACCGGCAACCGCGACCGGCCTGCAACTTGCTTCGCGGTCAGCCCATGCGATGATTCGCTGAAGAGCTGCAGAAGACGCAACCCTCGCTGCAGCGCCGTAATGTTGTAGCTTCGCTTTGGAGTAGCAACCATCGGAATCGAAGAAATCCAGGTCTTACAAAATCACGTCTTACAAAAATGAAAGTGCGAATTATCTGATGAAAGTCCATTTAATGCAATAGCAGTCTTTTCTCTACAGTCGCCCGAACTTCTTAACCGCTTCCACGATCGATTTCATCTGCTCGATCACCGCATACATGGAATGCTCTTTGAAATCCATTTGTTGCGCGAGCTTCAACACTTCAACGGCCCTGGCCGTAGGGACAACCACCACCCCATCGCTATCTGCCGCGATGATGTCGCCGGGATTTACGGTCACACCGTCGCAGGTCACCGGAATCTGCGATCCTCCAAATCGATAGTGATGCACCGAGGTCGACGGCACGATGCCGGTCGCATACACCGGAAACTCGATCTTGCGCAGATACGCCACGTCCCGAACTCCGCCATCGATGACGGCTCCGGCGTACCCGCGCGCTGCCATGGCCGTGCCCATTAGGCCGCCCATCCCGGCAATGTCGTCTCCGTCTTCGACCACCATCACGTAGACCGAATTGGTCGACCCCTGATCGATGGCCTCCAGCATTCCATTCAACGCGGCCGGGTCGCTGTTGCCTTCGTCCTTCTTGAGCAGGACGGTTCTCGCGAAGCCGGCAAACTTTGTGGTGAAGATCGGATGCATGCGGTGACTCATGTACATGCGCTTGCCGGTCAGTTGCTCCAGCGCATCGGAAACCGAAGCCACCTCGACGCGACGAAAATCCGCAATTAAATGGTCGTCGGGCTGGGGCGCATTCACTCCGGCAACGGCCTGCGCCCGCGGAAGCCTGGCTCCGCATAAGATTGCGCACAAAAACCCGATTGATACGAGCGATGCCGCAAGGATGTGCGATTTCACAAAGCCGCGAAACTTGTTCATTTCGTCCTCCTCGATGTATATATGTGCGCGGACTCTAACACCATTTTTCGTCGGTTGGAAGAGTCAATCCATTTATCACAAGAGGAAAATGAAAATGAAAATCAAAGCCAGAGGAACCCGGTTGTTGCTGTGGGTGATCGCGGTCGTGCTAACGGTCGCCGTCGTCGGGCAGCGGGGCTATTGCCAGGAACGGAAAGCAATCAATCTATCCTCCGCCAAAGGACTTCCTTTCAGCGACGGCATCATCGTCGGTCACACTCTGTACATCGCCGGCCAGGAAGGGAGTGACGATTCCGGCAAGCTGGCGGCAGGCGGCATCGGCCCCGAGACCGCCGCGGCCCTCGACAATATCCAGAAGGTCCTCAAAGCCGCAGGCTTCGAACTGAAAGACGTGGTCAACGTGACCGTCTTTCTCGCCGACATTCATGAATTCCCCGACATGAACAAGGTGTACAAGAGCGTCATGCCCGACCCCAAACCGGCCCGCGCCACCATTCAAGCGGCTGCCCTGGTCAACAATGCCCGAATCGAAATCTCGGCCATCGCCGTGAAGCAGAAGTAAGTCACCGGTGAAGACGAAGCGTGCCTTCTTTGTTTGCCGCGAGAAGAGGGAGGCTCGAGGAGCGTGAACTGTTTTTCTTGATCTGATGCAGAACGCAAAATGGGTTGACAGTCCCGCTCCGCTTGGGATAAACCGTCATCCATGGTTTCTGCGGTGTACTTTCAAATCTCAGCAACAGATTTCATCAGATGAAAGTACGGAGTTGAGGTGTCGAATCGGGCAAAAGCCTCGGGCAGCAGATGGGCTATGCGTGATCGACAAAGTGGCCATAAAGTTTGTGTTCTAAGCCCTAAACTCGCCGATGCTGCGAAGCTCTAGAGCACCCTCCGTGTTGGCTCTGGTAGCCCTATGGGCCGCCTGCGTCGGAGCCGCATTGTCGCAAACGCCGAAGCAGCCGCCCCCGCAGAAAGACGCAAGGCCAGCCTCGACGCGCGGCAAGCAAACCTTCGCCTCGACCTGTGCCAACTGCCATGGCCTCGATGGCCGAGGTGGCGAACGCGCGCCCAACATCGCCGAGAGTCCAAGAGTCCAGCGCCTTTCCGATTCGGAGATCGCGCACATTATCGAGAATGGCGTCCCTGGCACCGGAATGCCCGCCTTCCACTCTCTCGAAACCGCCGACGTCAAAGCGGTGGTAATTTACCTGCGCACTCTCCAGGGAACAAAGCCAACGGCCAAGCTGCCTGGCGATCCGGTGCGCGGACAGACGATTTTCTTCGGCAAGGCAGGATGTTCCGGCTGCCACATGATCGCCGGTAAAGGCGGGTTCATTGCATCCGATCTGTCCGCCTACGCCCGCACTCATAATGCAGACCAGATTCGGAGCGCGATCATCACTCCCGCTCCCGTCACCGACCGGCAAGCACGACTGGTGACCGCGACCATTCACGGCGGCGAGAAAGTTGTCGGCAGAATTCGCAACGAAGACAACTTCTCTCTGCAACTCCAGACTTTGGACGGAGCCTTCTACTTTGTGACGAAATCCCAGCTCGAAAGCCTGGTATACGATTCGCAAACTCTGATGCCATCCGACTACGGTTCCACTCTTACCGCCGACGAATTGAATGATCTCGTCAGTTACCTGATGAAGGTCGCGAACGTGAACGGGTCGCGAACTCCCAAGAAAACGGATGAATGGGAGGAATAAAGCGGCGCTCTGCTTTTCCAGGACGAACAATCAGTAAGAGGCGATGAATAATTTCATTCAGAAACCGATTCAAAGAAAGGCATTCCCATGAATCGCAGCATGAAAATCCTGCAAACCTTCATCATCGCGACGATGCTCGTTGCGCCCAGTGCAGGTGTTGTGGCTGCCCCACGCGAGCCGAGGGATTTTAAGCTGCAAGCCGACGCGCCACAGTTCTGGAACCTCGTCGATCAGAACGCCAAACTCAGCGTCGTAGCCTCGGGCTTCGGCTTTACCG